>NZ_JBSFSO010000020.1:0-110600 GCF_053589795.1 Micromonospora sp. NPDC003241
GCCCGACCGGCGCAGGGATCAAGCCTGACCGCCCGGAGCCGGTCGGGCTGCCCGGAAACCCCCACGGACCGCACCCCCACGGACCGCACCCCCACGGACCGCACCCCCACGGACCGCACCCCCACGGACCGCACCCCCACGGACCGCAGCCAGGCCGTCGAACGCGCCGAGATCGGGCGGACCCGGGACGAGGCGTGGGCCGCTGCGGTGGGCCACGTCGAGCGGGGGCTGGCCGTCGCGGTGGACTACGGGCACTTGCGTGCGAGCCGGCCCGCTGCGGGTTCGTTGACCGGGTACCGGGGTGGGCGACAGATGCCGCCGGTGCCGGACGGGTCGTGTGACGTGACCGCGCACGTCGCCATGGACTCGGTCGCCTCTGCCGGTGAGCGGGTCGCGCGGTGTGCGTACTCCCTGGGAACTCAGCGGGAGGGGCTGCGAGCGCTCGGGGCGGACGGTGGGCGACCGCCGTTGAGCCTGGCCTATCAGGACCCGGCCGGGTACGTGCGGGCGCTGGCCGAGGCGACGGCGGCGGCCGAACTGACCGATCCGGCCGGGCTCGGCGGGCATCTGTGGCTCTGGCAGCCGGTCGGGCTGGCCGTGGACCGGCTGCCACTGTGGTCCTGACGTTCATGGCACGATGGCGGGCATGACCACGGGCGACCTGCGCGAGCTGACCGTCGGCACCGGTGCCGGGCTGGTGGCGGGCACCGGCGGGGAGCAGCTCGGCACGGACATGGTGCTCAACATCGGGCCGCAGCACCCCTCCACCCACGGTGTGCTGCGACTCAAGCTCGTCCTCGACGGCGAGCGGGTGATCGCCGCCGAGCCCATCGTGGGCTACATGCACCGGGGCGCGGAGAAGCTGTTCGAGGTACGCGACTACCGGCAGATCATCGTGCTGGCCAACCGGCACGACTGGCTCTCCGCCTTCGCCAACGAGCTGGGCGTGGTGCTCGCGGTGGAACGGCTGATGGGCATGGAGGTGCCGGAGCGGGCGACCTGGCTGCGGATGGCCCTGGCCGAGCTGAACCGGGTGCTCAACCACCTGATGTTCCTCGGCTCGTACCCGCTGGAGATCGGCGCGATCACACCGATGTTCTACGCCTTCCGGGAACGGGAGACGCTCCAGACGGTGATGGAGGAGGTCTCCGGGGGGCGTATCCACTACATGTTCAACCGGGTCGGCGGCCTCAAGGAGGAGGTGCCGTCGGGCTGGACCGGGCGGGCCCGCGCCGCCATCGGCGAGGTACGTCGCCGGATGCCCGACCTGGACAACCTGATCCGGCGCAACGACATCTTCCTGGCCCGGACCGTCGGGGTGGGGGTGCTCTCCGCCGCCGACGCCGCCGCGTTCGGTGCCTCCGGGCCGGTCGCCCGGGCCTCCGGGCTGGACCTGGACCTGCGCCGCGACGAGCCGTACCTCGCCTACGACCAGCTCGACGTGCCGGTGGTCACCCGCACCACCGGCGACTGCCACGCCCGCTTCGAGGTGCTGCTCGACCAGGTGTACGCCTCGTTGGACCTGGCCGAGCAGTGCCTGGACCGGGTGGACCGGCTCACCGGGCCGATCAACACCCGACTGCCGAAGGTGCTCAAGGCGCCCGAGGGCCACACCTACGCCTGGACGGAGAACCCGCTCGGCATCAACGGCTACTACCTGGTGTCGCGGGGTGAGAAGACGCCGTGGCGGCTCAAGTTGCGCACCGCGTCGTACGCGAACGTGCAGGCGCTCGCCACGCTGCTGCCGGGCTGCCTGGTGCCGGACCTGATCGCCATCCTCGGCTCGATGTTCTTCGTGGTCGGCGACATCGACAAGTAGGCCGGTGACCGGTCAGCGCCAACGGCCCCGGTCGGGCTCGTAGCCCTGACGGTCGTAGCCGGGCTCCTCGGCCTGGTGCCGCCGCCCGTACGGCTCCGGTTCCGGCCGTCCACGGACCGGTTCGGGCTGTTGACCACGCTGGCGGGGTGGCCGCCACTCCTGCGGCACCGGAACCCCGCCGGGCGGTAGCGCCGGCTGACCCTCCGGCTCGCCCCAGCCTTCCCGCCACGCCTCCTCGCGGGCACCGCCACGCCGAGGCTCGTCCTGCCGCACGCTGGCCCAGCGATCCTGCATCCGGTACTCGGTGCCGCTCTGGTCGGCGTGCACCTCGGCACGCCGTTCACCGACCCGCAGTTCCCGGCCCTGATCGTCGTCGCGTACGGCGGCCCAGCGGTCAGCGGCGCGCATCTGCGCCCAGTACTCCCCGGTGTCGTCCGGTCGGGCCGTCCGGCTCGCGGCCGGGGCCTCGGGAGCCGCCTCCCACCGCGCGGCGCCGCCGTCCCACCCCCGGTCGTCCCGGCCCGCCTCCCGGGCGTCCCGGTACCCGGCGTGCTCGTCCCGGTAGGCGGCGCGGTCGTCGCGGTGTCCGGCGCGGTCGTCGCGATGTCCGGCGCGGTCGTCGTGCGAACCGGTCCAGGAACGTTCCTGGTGCGGTTCCGCCCAGGACGCGTCCTCCTCGCGGGCCCCGCCGGAGCGGGGACGGTCGTCGGCCCGGCCCGCACCCGACCAGGACCGTTCCTCCTCGCGGCCGGGCGGGGGCGACCAGGAGCGGTTCTCGCCCCGGCGGCCACGCTCGTCCGCGTCGGACCAGGACCGCTCGTCCCGCTCGGCGGCGTGACCGCCCCGGGACCGCTCCTCCGGCCAGGACGTCCCGTAGCCGCCGTACCGGCCGCCGGACTCACCGACGCCGCCGTCGACGACGGTGTGCCGGGTGGTGACGTGCACGGTCTCGGTGTGCCGGACCACCCCGTGCGGGCGGTGCGCCTGGTCACCCGAGCGGTTCTCCGCCTCCTGACGGTTCGCCGCACCGTAGACCCCGGCGGTACCGGCCGGGCGTTCGGCGCCGTACCCGGACGGCCGCTCGTCGCCGCCCCGCGACGCCGGGCGTTCGTCGTGGTATCCGCCGGTCGCTGCGGCGTCTGGTTCGGCGGTCGCCGCCGCGCCGTACACCCCCGCAGCGGCGGGCTCCGCGACCTGGGCCGCGCCGTACGTGCCAGCCGGGCCGGCGGGTCGCTCGGCGTACCGGGGCGGTGCCTCCGCGGCGGGCGCCGGCACGCGAGCCCGGCCGGGGCCGGGCGCCTCGTCGGTACCGGCCAACTGAGCGGCACTGGCCTCCAGCCGACGCCGCAGCCCGGCCAGTGCCTCCTGGGCTCGCTGCGCCTCGTCGAGCGCCTGGTTGCCGCGCTGGGCGGCGGCCACGATCTCGCCTCGTAGCTCACGCCGGAGCTCGTCGAGGTCCGCGCGCAACTCCTCGCTCCGCGCCGAACCGTCCCCCTCGGTCCGTAGCGCGATGGAGAGGCCGATGAGCACCACGGCCATGATGGCCAGCACCGCGGCGAAGCGGAGCGGGCCGTTGCCGTCGGCAACCAGCAGGATCAGCGCCGCGACGGGGGCCAGGGCCACACCGCCCCAGAAGAGCGCTTTGAGCATTCTCTTGTTGCGCGCGTCGACGGGTAGCGGGGCAGGCATGGGTCCCCACCCTACCGAGAGTTGCGGTGGGTGGGAACGGCTCGGCCGAAGACCTTTCGGTCGGCGTTGCGCCGATATCGCCGTACTTGGCGGCGACCAGCGACGACGCGGCGCCCCCGGCCGGATCGACCGAGGGCGCCGGGTGTCGACGGATCAGCTCTGCGCGTACGCCGCGTCGGTCGAGAAGACCAGGCCGACGCTGATCGTGCCGTTACGCAGACCGGTCTTGGTCAGCGGGCCGCCACCGTCCAGCGACGAGAAGGAACCCACCGTCAGGCCGTACTTCTCCTCCAGGCCGGGCTTGCAGAACGGGCGCTCCTGGCACTCCGGCGGGCCGCCCAGCACGGTGGCCGTGCCCGAGCACTTCTCGGCCAGCTCGGAGAGGGTCCGCACGCCGTACTTGTCGGCGAACTCCTGGGTCACCGCGAACGCGTTCTGGCTCTGCGCGGCGGCCGGGGCACCGAAGGTGAGGCCAGCCTTCTCGCCGAGGCCACGCAGGGCGGTGACGGTGGCCTCCACGTCCGGCGAGGAGACCGGCTGACCGCCGCCCGCCTTGCCGTTGAGGAACTCGGCCATGGTGGCCGCGTACTCCGGGACGACCTGGATCTCGCCCTTCTCCAGCGCCGGCTCGTACAGCTCCCGGTTGCCGATCTGCTGGACGGTGACCTGGTAGCCGGCCGCGGTGAGCTGGATCTTGTAGAGCTCGGCGATGATCTCGCTCTCGGTGAAGTTGCCGGCGCCCACCGTGATGCGTCCGCCCGGTCCCCGCTCGACCCCGTCGGCCAACGAGTTGGCCGTAGCGAACTCCTGCGCGGCCACCTGGGCGCTCTTGCGGTCCACGTCGACCGCCTTGTTGAGCTGCACCAGCTTGGGGGTGTCGAGCACGGACGAGACCTTGTCCAGCGCCGCGACGAGCTGCGGGTTGGACACCTCGCTGTTGATCGCCGGAATGATGTTGTCCGCGTTCTGCAGGGACTTGTCGTCGTCGAGCGCGATGAGCTGCTCGCCGGCCACCGGCGCGCAGCCCTCCCCCGAGGCCCCCTGCTGCGGCGCCTCGGTGCCGGAGGAGCCGGCCTCGCCGCACCCGACCAGCACGCCGGCGGCGGCGATCGCGCCGACGAACGCGATGGACAGTCTTCTACCTGCGCGCATGTGCCCGCCTTCCGTGTCCCGGCGCGACCCCCTCGGGCCGGCCGCGTGTCCGACGGGCGATCGCATCAGCCGCCCGCAGTCCCACCCAACATCGTCGCGGCAGGCACCGACAACCTGGAGAGAACTTCGTCACCGGAACGTCACCATCCGTCCACGACAGGCCGCGCGAGCAGCCGCACGGACCGGCGGGAACCGGGCGGTTCAGGTGCCGGTGACCGCGTCCGCCGCGCGTCGTGCGGCCCGGCGCCGGACGCGACGCAGCGGGCGCGGGGTGACCATCCGCTCGACCCACGCGAAGACGAGTTCGACGCTGACCGCGAGCACGGCCACCAACAGGCCACCGGCGAGGATCTGGCCACCGCCGACCGCGATGCTCAGCCCGAAGCCGAATCGGATGATCTCCCCGAGGCCACCGCCGTTGACGAAGGTCGCCAGGGCCGCCGTGGCGACCACCTGCACGGCGGCGGTCCGGAACCCGGCGGCCAGGTAGGGCACCGCGAGCGGCAACTCGACCCGGCGCAGCACCTGCCCGCCGGTCATCCCCATCCCCCGGGCCGCCTCGCGGATCTGCGCGTCCACCTGCCGCACCCCGGTGTACGCGTTGGCCAGCAGCGGCGGCACCGCGAACACCGCCAGGGCGACCACCACGGCCGGGCGACCGAAGCCGAGGAAGGTCAACGGCAGGATGGTCAACAGCGCCAGCGTGGGCACCGCCAGGGTGACGTTGGAGACCAGCACCACCAACCCGCCGCCCCGGCCGGTGTGTCCCAGCCACAGGCCGAGCGGCCAGGCCACCAGGCAGCCCAGCAGGACGGCCGCAGCCGACATGCTCACGTGCTCGCCGAGCCGGTCCAGCACCCCGCCCGGGTTGGTCCAGTTCAACGGGTCGTTGAGCCAGAGCACCGCCTGCTCCACGGGATTCATGGCGTCCTCCCGCCGACCCGCCGGCCGGCCATCGCGCCCGCGCTCATCCGACCCGCCCGCGCAGCCACGGGGTGAGCAGCCGGCCGACGCCGACCAGGAACAGGTCGAGCACCAGCGCCAGCAGTACGCAGAGCAGCGTCCCGGTCATGATCTGGGCCTTGTAGAAGTTGTTCTGGAAACCCGCGAAGATGATCTGCCCGAGGCCGCCGCGCCCGATCACCACGCCGACGGTGACCAGCGCGACGGTGGAGACCGTGGCCAGCCGCAGGCCGGTGAGGATGCCGGGCAGGGCGAGCGGCAGTTCCACCCGCAGCAGCCGGCCCCAGCGGCCGTAGCCCATGCCCTCGGCCGCCTCGCGCACCTCGTCCGGCACCTGGTTGAGCCCGGCCACGGCGTTCCGGACGATCACCAGCAGCGCGTAGAGCACCACCACGCTGAGCACCGTCGCCACCCCGATGCCCAGGTACGGCGCGATGAACGCGAACAGCGCCAGGGACGGGACGGTGTAGAGCACCCCGGTGAGTGCGAGAATCGGGCCGGTCAACGGCCGGAACCAGTACGCCACGACGGCCAGCGGGATGGCGATCAGCGCCGCGATCAGCACCGCCCGTAGGGTCAGCGTGGTGTGGTCCCGCAGGGCGGCCAGCACCGTGTCAGAGTTGTCCCGCACGTACTGCCAGGAGAACCACGGGTTACCCGGGTCGGCCCGGTAGCTCAGGCGGAAGGACATACGTGGACGTTACCCCGGTCGTCGACGACGGTCAGCGCGCGGCGTCGATCACTCTCGACGGTATCGGCAAGCGGTATCCGGACGGCACCGAGGCCGTCCGCGACCTCAGCCTGCAGATCGACGCGGGCGAGCTGGTCGTGCTGATCGGGCCCTCCGGTTGCGGCAAGTCGACCGTGTTGCGGATGATCAACCGCCTGATCGAGCCGACCGCCGGCCGGATCGTGCTCGGCGACTCCGACGTGACCCGGGTCGACCCGGTGAAGCTGCGGCGGCAGATCGGGTACGTCATCCAGAACGTCGGTCTGTTCCCGCACCAGACGGTGGCCGCCAACGTGGCCACCGTGCCCCGCCTGCTCGGCTGGCCCCGGGACCGGGCCCGGCGGCGCGTCGACGAACTGCTGGAGCTGGTCGGCCTCGATCCGGCACAGTTCGGCCGGCGCTACCCGCACGAACTCTCCGGCGGTCAGCGGCAGCGGGTCGGTGTGGCCCGGGCGCTGGCGGCCGACCCGGTCGTGCTGCTGATGGACGAGCCGTTCTCCGCCGTGGACCCGATCGTGCGGACCCGGTTGCAGGAGGAGTTCCTGCGGCTCCAGGCCGAGGTCCGCAAGACCATCGTCCTGGTCACCCACGACCTGGACGAGGCGGTACGCCTCGGCGACCGCATCGCGGTGCTCTCCGAGGGCGGCCACCTGGAGCAGTACGACACCCCGGCGGCCCTGCTGGGTAGCCCCGCCACCCCGTTCGTCCGCGAGTTCGTCGGCGCCGACCGGGGCATCCGGCGGCTGGCGGTCACCCCGCTGACCCGCGAGGTGCTCGAACCGCTGCCCGCCGACGGCACGGCGGAACTGCCCTCGGTGCCGCTGGGCCGTTCGGCGTACGACGCGTTGGCGGTGCTGCTCACCTCGGCGCAGGGCCGGGCCGTCGTCACCGAGGAGGGGCGCCCGGTCGGGGTGCTCAGCCGGGAACGCGTCCTCACACTCGCCGAACCGACCGGCTGAGCCGCGCCTCGGGTCCGCACCGAGCCGGGCCCGCCGGTGCGGCAGGCCCGGTCCCGGTCGACGGACGAGGTCAGCGGCGTCCCCGGTAGCCACCGAGGGTGGCGATGCCGATGATCCAGCCGGTGAAGAGGCCGTACTCGGCACCGTCGCCGGCGGCCTGGAAGGCGCCGAGCAGCGACGGGTTGGTGCGGATCAGCGCGGTGAGCAGGGCTGCGAAGGCCCCCGCGAAGACGAACGCCGCCCAGCCGGCGAAGAACTGGCTGAGCGTGCCCCGGGCCCGGGCCAACTGCGAACCCGGCAGGAGGTAGAGGAAGACGAAGGTCATCACGACCACGAGGATCGCCTTGAGATCAGCGGCGAAGATCTCCTGGATCGAGTCGGAGGAGTCGAACCGCCAGGCCGGCCAGGCGAGAAGTCTCAGGAACCAGCCACCGGCGCTGTCCGGGTCGGTGTTGTCCCGTGCCCAGTCGGCGTACCAGGGGCTGCCGAAGACCAGGACCATGATGAGCGCGGCGAGCGTGCCGGCGCCCGGTGCGGACTTGTATCGATTGGTGAGAGCCATGGCCCCGCTAGTTCCCAGCACATCGACACGGGCAAACGCGAGGCGCGCTTTATGGTGGTACGCCCTGTTCGGCGGTGGGCTCCGACCCGGTCGGTCAGTGCTTCATCAGGTAGTCGATGAAGGCCGCGCGCAGCAGCGGAGCGGACTCCTCGTAACCGTGGCCGGTCATCTCCCGCCACAACGCGACGGCCTCGTCGATCGTCGGCCCCACCGAGTTCGGCGCGCCGTCCAGGGCGGCGGCCTCGTCCGCGTTCGGCAGACGCCGCAGCACCGACCAGAAGAACTTGACGTCCCGGTTCTCCCGGGCGAGCGCGAACGCCTGCTCGCGCAGCTCCTCCGTGGAGAGGGCGTCCAGCTCCTCGAACGACCGGCCGCCGGAGATCGATGATGTGTCGGTCATGAACCGAGCCTAACCGCCGAGATCACATTCGGCGCGTCGACGGCACGCGGGAACCACCGCCCGTCAGCGGTCCTCGGCGTCCCACGGGCGCGGGCCGGTCTCCCACCGGCGGGGCCCCCACGGGTCGGTGGTGCTCATCGGCGGCTCTGCCGGAGGCATCGGCGGCCAGTCACCGACCGGCTCCGGCCGTGGCAATGTCCACCCGCCGCCGTTGGTGGCGTCCGGCGGCGGGGGCGGCGGCGGGGCCCGGAACAGCGGCGCCGGACGCCCGTACGCCTCGACCAGCCGGGTGACCACCAGACCGGTGGCCAGCACCACCCCACCGACCGCCCACCGGCTGACCGTCCAGCCACGGGTCTGCGCGTACGCGAGGAACAGGCCGATCGCGCCGGCCGTCAGCAGCGTGCCGAACACCCCGCCGCGCAGCCCGAAGGCGCTGGTGCCGGCGAGCACGGCCGCACCCACCGCCAGCACCGTCCAGTCCAGCCCGGTCGCCGGGGTCACCGCGCCCTCGGCGGAGGCGACGAGTGCACCGGCGAGCATCGCCAGGACGGTGGAGACGACGTACCCCAGGGTGGTGACGACCGCCGCGGCCGTCCCCCGCCGCCGGGCCGGGTCGGCGACCGGACGGAACCGGCCGACCAGCCGACGGATCGGTCCCAGCGCCCCGAACAGCGCGCCGAACACGGCAATCGCGGCGAAGCCGACGAAGAGTTGGCCGGCGACGCCGCGCGGGTCGAAGTCCCCCTGCACCAGCACCGGCGCGGAGCGCTGCTCGATGTAGACGATCACGCCGGCCGCACCCGCCAGGCTGGCCGCCCAGCCGGGCACCTGCAGCACCACGACGAGCAGCCCCAGCAGCAGTCCACCGAGGGCGGCCACGCCACCGGCCAGCCCGACGGCCTCGACCAGGCCCCGGTCCGACTGTTCGGCGAAGTGCAGCCCGGCCGCGACCGCCACCGGACCGATCGCCAGGTTCACCGCAGCCGTCCGCAGGCTCAGCCCGGCGGCCAGCGCCAGCAGGCCGAGGGCGACCACCTCGACGATGAGTACGCGCAGCCCACTGCCCCGCAGCACCGCCGGGTCCTCCCGCCAGACCAGATAGACCAGCGCGGCGAAACCGAACAGCAGGAGCGTCTCCCAGACGATGTGCACACCGAAGCGGTCCGGGCCGGTCTCGCACTGCGGGTCGTCGGGACCGGGCTCCGCCACCGCGACGGGGGCGGCGGAGGTCGGTTCCGGGAGTTGACTCCGGCCCGAGTCGTCGTACGCCATGATCGTTGCCTCCCAGCAGCCGCCGGGAACCCATCGACGCACCGGCGGTGACCGTCACCTTCTGGTCGCAGGCACCGTACCCGCGCGGCGGAGCCGGGCGTAACCCCGCGTTCAGCGTCGAGGCGGGCGACTCTCCCAGTCGTCCGGCTCCTGCTCGTCCTCCGGCCGCTCCGGGACCCGGCAGGAGCGCTCCAGCCAGAGCGCGGCCGCCACCAGCGCGACCGAGGCCGCCAGTCCGGCGATCGCCGCCGGCCGATCCGCGCCGGCCGCCCGGGTGCTCTGCACCAACAACCAACCGACCAACCCGGCGTACGCCCCGGCGAAGATGGCCCCGACCAGCGCGGACGCCTTGGCCAGCACGACGAAGCGGGCGACCATCAACGGGTTGACCGGGTCGCGGCCGGGCCGACGGTCGATGCGACCACGGGTGTTGACCGCCGCGTACGCCTCCAGCACGGCGAGCCCGGCCAGGGTCACCACCGGCAGCCAGGGCAGTGGCGGCAGCCCGCTGTAGTAGAAGCTGCTGATCAGCAGCCAGATCACGGCGGCGGCGGCCAGGGCGGCGACCACCAGGGTCGAGATGCGCGTGGGACCCATCCGCGACTCGTCGTCGGGGGGCGTGGACCGCGTCATGCCGGTCCTCCGTCACGCCGCGTGCCGGTCAGGGCCACCGCGGCGCCGCGCCACACGGCCGACCCGCCGTGCTCGCCCGTGTCGACTCCGCTGCGCTCGCTCATGGCGTCGACTCTAACGTCAGATCCGGTCGTGGGCTCAGTTCCGCGACCTCGGCGGCGAGCGGCCCGGCGGTGAGCAGATCGGTCAGCCAGCCGTGTCCGGGCAACCGGCCGTAGGGCTGGATGTCGATCCACGGCCGTAGCACGAAGGCGCGCAGGTGCGCCCGGGGATGCGGCAGGGTCAGCTCGGGATCGTCGCTGAGCACCGGCTCACCGTCGTCGCCCCAGACCGCGATCACGTCGACGTCGAGCGTGCGCGGACCGAACCGCCGCTGTGGGTCGCGGACCCGCCCGGCGGCCTGCTCGGCGGCCCGGGCCCGCGCCAACCAGTCGTACGGGCCGGCGGCCGGGTCGCCGACCAACACCACCGCGTTCAGGTACGCCGGCTGCGCGATGTCGCCCCAGGGCGGCGTCTCGTACACCCCGGAGACCATCAGCACGCTCTCGCCGAGCGTGGCCACGGCGGTACCCAGGTGGTCGAGGCGGTCACCCAGGTTGCTGCCCAGGGAGAGCACCGCCCGCGTCATCGGGTACGCGTCCGGCGCATCGTCACGGCCACGTCGCCGAACGGGTGCGACACCGGCGCCTCGGGCTTGTGCACGGTCACCGTCGCGGCAGACACCCGTGGATCGGTCAGGCAGACCCCGATCAGGCGGTCGGCCAGCGTCTCGATCAGGTTGACCGGCTCGCCGGTGAGCACCGCGACCAGCCCGTCGGCCAGTTCGCCGTAGTGCACCGTGTCGGCCACGTCGTCGGAGCGCGCGGCGGGGCCGAGGTCCAGCTCCAGGACGACGTCGACGACGAACTCCTGCCCCCGGGCCCGTTCGAAGTCGTACACGCCGTGCCGGCCGTGGGCCCGCAGGCCGGTCAGCTGGATCCGGTCGGTCATCGCCGCACCTCCCGGTCGGCCGCGCCGACAGGCGGTCGGCTCTCCGGCACGCCGCCGAGCCGGGGAGCGCCGGTGGCCTGCCAGACCGCGAGCGCGTCCACGGTGGCGCGCACGTCGTGCACGCGTACCCCCCAGGCACCGGCGGCGACCGCGAGCAGGCTGGTGGCGACGGTGGCCGCCGCCCGTCCGTCGGTGGGTCGTGGGGCGCCGTCCGGGCCGGCCAACAGCAGGCCGAGGTAGGACTTGCGGCTCGCGGCGAACAGCAACGGGTAGCCGAGGTCGAGCAGTTCCGGCAGCCGGGCGCTGAGCTGCCAGTTGTGCGCCGCCGTCTTGGCGAAGCCCAGGCCCGGGTCGATGATCAGTCGGTTCTCGGACACCCCGGCGGCGAGCGCCGCCGCCACCCGCTCGCCGAGTTCGGCGCGGACGTCGGCGACCACGTCGCGGTAGCTGGCCAGCTCGCTCATCCGCCGGGAGTGGCCACGCCAGTGCATCAGCACCCAGGGGCAGTCGGCGTCCCGGACGACGCGGGCCATGTCCGGATCGGCCAGGCCGCCGGATACGTCGTTGACCACCACCGCCCCGGCCGCCAGCGCGGCCTCGGCGACCCGGGCCCGGGTGGTGTCGATGCTGACCGGTACGCCCGCCGCCGTCAGCTCCCGGACCACCGGCAGCACCCGGGCGCTCTCGGTCTCGGCGTCCACCCGGTCGGCGCCGG
This sequence comes from Micromonospora sp. NPDC003241, assembly GCF_053589795.1. Lineage (NCBI taxonomy): Bacteria > Bacillati > Actinomycetota > Actinomycetes > Micromonosporales > Micromonosporaceae > Micromonospora > Micromonospora sp. NPDC003241. The sequence continues at coordinate 11,888 of NZ_JBSFSO010000020.1, forward strand.
GCCGCGTCGACTCTCCACCGACATCCACCAACGCCGCTCCCTCGGCGCGCAGCCGGACGCCGTGTGCGACGGCCGCGGCGACGTCGGCGTAGCGTCCGCCGTCGGAGAACGAGTCGGGCGTGACGTTCAGAACGCCCATCACCACCGGGGCCGGGGCCCGTACCAGATCGGTCACGACTAGACGGTACCGGTCCGTCCCACCGCCCTGAGCAGGCCCGCGATCCGGGCGCTGACATGGTGATTAGAACGTGTGTACTATCGGTCGTCCGGGCAGCTTCGGGCAGACTCTTCGCGGCTTGTCGCAAAGGGGGGCGGCCCGTACGCTGTGGAATTGCCCAGCATCGAGATGGCGAGGCGTGGAGGGGAGGGCCGAAGCGGGGTAATTCGCCCAAAAATCGCCACTTTCCGTGGCGAGTAACACACGCAGGGTCTCAGTCGCTGTACCGACCGAGCACCGATCCCGCAAGGCTTGCCTACTGCACCACCGCGGCACCGCCGGCCGCGACTTGGGGAGGTTCCAGTGATCGCCATCGAGCTGATGGAAGCGGCGTCGAGCAACGCCGCCCACCTGCTCTCCACTGTGGCGTCGTCGATCCCGCTCGCCGCCGACGAGCCGACCGGGATCAACACCGAAGGCGTCGTCACCTTCTTCGCCAGCAAGATCGCGCCGATCCTGCTCGCCGTCCTGGGTGTCATCTTCATCGGGCGTGCCAGCCGGGGCGAGATCTCCAAGGTGTTGACAAGCTCCGCCATCGCGATCGTCGGGTTGGCCTTCATCGCCGGAGCCGCCACCCTCTTCTTCATCGGCGACTTCCTGATCAACCTGATCTTCGAATAGGCGCGGGCTCGACATGCGGCTGCGCACCGACGACGACATCTACCGGGCCCGCCTGGTCTATCTCGGGCCGCCCGGCTACACCCTTCCGGTCCACCTGCCGTACGCCCAGTACGGGCTGTTCATGCTGCTCGTTCCCCTCTACATGTTCATCCACTGGTTGTTCACGTTGCAGGTCGAGCTCTTCCCCGCCTGGGAGATCGCCCTCGCCATCGTGACCACCTCGTTCGTCTTCCGGTACGTCGACCCGGACCGGCCGGCGCGCATGGTGATCCGTACCGCGCTGACCGACTGGCGACGCACCCGGGAGCCGGCCGCCGAACAGCGCGATCCGCGCCTGGTCGGCAGCAGGATCAGGATCCGGGAGGAACTCGCATGACCGGCTGCACGCCGTACCGGCCGTCCCACAGGTTGCCGGGCCGTCCCGGTGCCGCCGAGGCGACACCCGGCTTCCCCACGGCCACCACGGACGCGGGCAGGGCGGTCGCATGAGCCCCTCCTCCACGCCGGGATCCCCGGCCGGGCGTCCGGCCGCACCGCACGGTAACCGTGCGCGATCATTCGACTACCCGCAGGCCGGTGAACTCGACGACGTCGAGCTGGATCCGGCGCTCGCCACCACCCCCGGCCACGGTGGCGTCGGTGTCTTCCAGGCACCCCGCCCGCCGCAGCGCCTGTCGGTGTCGGCCGAACCCGCACCACCGCCCCCGGCCCCCCGCGACGGGGCCGACATCGACTCGCCCTTCCTGGACCTGTTCGGCGGCACGTACGCCCGACCGGGTTCCGCCCAGCGTGCCCTGCCCGGGCGGAGCGTGCCGCAGCAGGCACCGCCCCCGCCACCGCCGGTCGTCCCCCCGGCGCCGGTGACCCGACGGCCGGCAGCGCCACACCTGCCCGCACAGGCCACCGGTCCGGCCCCCACCGTCACCCGACCCGCCGTCGAGCCTCCCGTGGTCGCCGCGCCCGCCGTGCCGCCGCCGCCCGCCCGGACGCCGGCACCGGCTCCCGACCGGCTTCCGAACGCCCGCCCGCCCGTCGACGACCAGCCGACCCGGGCCGAACGATCCGCGCGCCCCGGCGTCGACGAGCGCCCGGCCCGCGACGACCGTCCGCAGCGCGAGCCACGGCCGACCCGTGACGAACGCCCGCCAGCCGACGAGGCCCGACCGGCCGAGACCGCTCCGCCGTCGCGGCGGACGCCCGCACCCGCCGCCCGGACGACCGCCGCGCCCCGGCAACGCTCGGTGGAGCGGCGCGACCGTCCGGTGAAGCCGGCCCGCGTCCGCCCACCGAAGATCAAGTTCGGCGACCGGGATCCGTCGGTCGAACTGGCCATCACCGAGATCGCCGGACACCTGACCTTCACCCCCAACACCGTCACCGCCTGGTACTGGCTGCCGGAGGTGCGCTGGGCGTTCCGGCCCGACGCGGAGCGGGAGGCGCTGCTCTCGGCCATCTCCGAGCAGTACGCCGGCCTGGCCGGATTCCGGTTGCACCTGCGACGCACCACCCGGCCCTTCCCGGCCGACGAGTGGGCCCGCACGATCGATGCCAACACCGCAGCCCCGCTTCCGGACGTCCCCGACACCCCCAGCTGGGCCGACCACCTGGTCGCGGCGCAACGGCACCTGCTCTCGGTCAACCACGCCGAGGGGCAGACCTACCTCGGCGTCACCTTCGCGCGACGCTCGCTCGGCGACTCGCTCACCGAACGGGTGCTGCGCACCTTCGGCCGAGGCGTGGCCGAAGGCGAACGCCGCAAGCTCGGACGCACCGTCGAACAGTTCGACGAGGTCCTGGGCGCGTTCGGCATGCGGGGCCGCCGGGTCACCTCGCAGGAGCTGGAATGGCTGCTGTACCGCTCGGTGGCGCTCTGCATGGCACCGCCCGGCGCGCTCTCGCCCATCACGGACGGGCGCTGGGAACGCGGTGACCTGCTGGCCCTCACCGAGCAGGTCGAGCGCTACCGCACCCCGTACGGTTCGACGGTCAAGCTGGTCAACCGGATGACCGGCGAGGAACGGCACGTGGCGGTGCTCGCCGTCGGCCGGATGGAGCCGCTGGAGATCCCCGAGCGGCACGAGCCCTGGCTGCACTTCCACGAGCGGCTGCCGTGGCCGATGGAGCTCTCCACCCGGGTCGACATCCTCGGTTCCGGCGACTCCTTCCGGAACCTGGAGCACCGGCTCCGGATGATCCGGTCACAGCAGCTCGACTACGCCGAGCACGGCATCGACGCACCGCCCGAGCTGGAACGCCTGGCCAAGCGTGCCCTGGTCATCGGCGACGAGATGACCACCGGGCTGCCGGTCGACTCCGCCCGGGCACACGGCTGGCACCGCATCGCGGTGGGTGGGCGTACCCGTGAGGAGTGCCTGGAGCGGGCCCGGCGGCTGATCCAGCTCTACTCGCGCGAGCTGCGCGTCTCCCTCCAGCACCCGAAGAGCCAGGACTGGCTGGCCCGCGAGTTCATCCCCGGGGAGCCGATCGCCAACACCGGATACGTCCGGCGGATGCCGGTCCCCCTGCTGGCGGCGGCGCTGCCCCAGGCCGCATCGACGGTCGGCGACCGCCGGGGCGACCTGATCGGGCGAACCGCCGGCACCTGTCGCCGACCGGTCTTCCTCGACCTGCACTTCCCGATGGAGGTCCGCGAACGCTCCGGCTTGGCGGTCTTCGTGGCCGAGCCGGGCGGTGGCAAGTCGACCCTGCTCGGCGCCCTGGGCTACCTCGCCGCGCGACGCGGTGTGCAGGTGACGCTGCTCGACCCGTCCGGCCCACTGGCCCGGCTCTGCGCGATGCCGGAGCTGCGCCCGTACTCTCGGGTGCTCAACCTGACCGGCTCCGAGCACGGCACCCTCGCACCGTACTCACTGATCCCGACGCCGCTGCGCAGCGAGTTCAGCAGCGGCGCGGCCGGTGACCGCGAGTTCGAGATCGCGGTCTCCAACGCCCGCGCCGAGCGGCGGATGCTGGTGCAGGACATCTGCATGATGCTGGTGCCGCCGCAGGTGGCCCGCGAGGCGTCCACCGCCACCCTGTTCCGGCATGCCGTACGCCAGGTGCCCGCCGAGGAGACGTCCACGCTGGACGACGTGGTCACCTGCCTCGCGCAGCTCGACGACGACGCCGGCCGGGAACTGGCCAACCTGCTGCTGGACACCGCCGAGATGCCGCTGGCCATGCTCTTCTTCGGCCGGCCGCCGGAGGGGCTGCTCGGGGCGGACGCGGCACTCACCGTGATCACCATGGCCGGCCTGCGACTGCCCGACCTCAAGATCGAACGCGAGTACTGGTCGGCCGAGGAGGCGTTGGCGCTGCCGATGCTGCACACCGCGCATCGCCTGGCGGTACGCCGCTGCTACGGCGGCTCGATGTCGTCCCGCAAACTGGTGGGCCTGGACGAGGCGCACTTCATGGAGGGGTGGCGCTCCGGTCGATCCTTCCTGGTCCGGCTCGCCCGTGACTCCCGGAAGTGGAACCTCGCCGCGCTGGTCGCCTCGCAGAACCCACGGGACATCCTCGGCCTCGACGTGCAGAACCTCGTCTCCACCGTCTTCGTCGGCCGGATCGCCGAGGACGCCGAGATCGCCTCCGAGGCGCTGCGGCTGCTGCGCGTGCCGGTGGACGACGGGTACGAGGCCACCCTCGCCTCGCTCTCCACCGCCGACGCGACCTCCGCCCACCGACTCGGCTTCCGTGAGTTCGTCATGCGCGACGTGGACGGCCGGGTGCAGAAGATCCGAGTCGACGTCTCCTACGTGGACGGACTGCTGAGTCACCTCGATACCACCCCCGCCGCCATCGCCGCCGCCGCAGGGGTGTTACCGACCGTGCTGCCTGACATGGAGGCGTGACATGGCGAGGGCCCGGGCAAGGATCACGGCGTTCCTCCTGGCACTCGGCGTCCTCGCCGGAGCCACGATCAGTTGGCCCGGGCTCACCGCCACACCCGCGTACGCCGCCCCGGTCGCGTACCAGGCTTCCGCAGACCTGTGCACCGTGCAGGAGTGGCAGGTCGACTTCCGGGCCTGCGTCGCGAAGCTCCAGCAGGTCGCAGAGTCGGAGGCCACCTGCCTGAACCCCCCGACACCGACCGCACCGGACTCCGGCATCGCTGGCTGGTTCGCTTCGAGACCCCCAACGAACACAATGCGTGGGTCTGGCGATTACTACAGCAACTACGGCTACGCCGGATACAGCTACAGCACCTACAAGGTCGAGTCCGGTTGCGCCACCACATTGCTGCACCCGGACTACAAGTTCACCAACACCGTCGCGAACGGCGAGTTCATGATGGCCACAGCGATCATCGGCGCCTCAAACGCGCTTCGCGAGCGCGCGTGGGAGCCCGGAACCATGTGGGGCTGGGCAGATCCACTCGTGGAGCAAGCAACCAAGGCGATATACCAGAAAGTGTTCAGCGTCTTCGGCATCGTCACGCTCTGCGTCGTCGGGCTCTACCTGCTCTGGCGGTCGCGTCAATCCGATATGAGCACCGCCATGACCACTGCGGGATGGGCGCTGGTGGTAATGATAGCGGTGACCGCGCTAGCCGCTTGGCCGGTCAAGTCGGCTAACCTCGCCGACGGAGCATTAGTTTCCACTCTAGGCGTCGTGCATGATGCCGTAGGGCCCGCTGCGGAGACAATTCCGCCCGAAAGATGCGTAATGCCAAATCCGGATGCCTGCGTGGACAAACGGCCACCTGCAGTCCGGGCGAGTGATACCGCAACCGAAGCACTTCTTTACCGAAACTGGCTTCGCGGCGTATTGGGCTCGGCAGACAGTGAGACTGCTCGCAAATATGGCGAGGCCTTGTATGATGCTAAGTCGTTATCGTGGGAAGAGGCAGAGAAGTTGAGGGCCAGCCCTCAACTTCGCGAGGCCACCATCAGTGCCAAGAAGCAGCAGTGGATGACCGTCGCGGCGCAGATTGAGCGGGAGGATCCGGAGGCGTTCGAGTACCTGCAGGGCGTCCGGGACATGGATCGGGTCGGCGCGGGCTTCATCGCCGTACTAGCCGCCCTGCTCTTCGCGATGTTCGACCTGACCGCGTCGCTGCTCGTCCTGCTCGGCTTCCTGATCTTCCGGTGGGCGGTGATCGCCGCGCCGATCCTGGGCACGATCGGTCTGCTCCGTCCGGCCAGCGCCGGGCTGCGTCGTCTCGGCAATGCGGTGGTGGCGGCTCTCTTCAACATCGCGATCTTCGGCACCGGTGCCGCCATCTACCTCTTCGCCGTCGACCTCATCATGAGCACCGCCACGCTGCCGGGCTGGCTGCAGGTGGTCCTGGTCTGGCTGTGCGGAGTGGTCGGTTGGCTGCTGCTGCGCCCCTACCGCCGGATCACCCAGTTGGGCGGGAAGGACAGCAGCGAGGCGGTCAGTTCAGCCGGGTCCTGGCACCGGAGGTTCTTCCGGGACATGCGTACCGCCGCCCGGCTCGACGTGGCCGAGCCGGGCGGGACCACCGAGCCGGGCATGGGGCGGCGCCGAGCCCTGGCGCCGGAGCAGCCGAAGGTGCGCCCGGAGGCCCGGCCGGACCCGGTCCCCGTCGGCGGCCCGGGCACTCCACAGCGTCCGGACGCTCCGCAGCGCCCGGACGGCCGGGAGCCCAACGGCACACCTTCCCCGGCGGAGGAGCAACGCCCTGAGGGCCGGCCCTCCGCGCCCCGACCGCGCCGCCGCCAGCCCGCCTCCTGGACGGCGCCGGACGTTCCCGAGGAGAACCCGTCGTTCGCCATCTACCGGCCGGGCTCGGCTGAGCGGGCACCCGAGAAGGTGACGCCGCGGATTCGCTCCGAGGCCCGGTGAGCATCGTGCGGCGTGCGATCGAGTTCGTCTTCACCCGGCTGTTGCGGTCCCCGCTGGGCGTCGCGCTCGGCATCGCGGTCCTGGTGATCGGCGTGGTCGGGGCGGCCCGGGTGGTGTCCGGACCGGACGACTCCTCCGCCGGACTGAGCAACCGCCCGCCGGCGCCGATCACCACGGTGCACCCGACCACCGGCGACGACGGCGCGATCTCGACGACCACGACGCCGTCACCGGTCACCCGCCCCGGCGAGCCCACACCGGAGCGGGTCGCGGAACGCTTCACGACTGCCTGGCTCGGACAGCCCGGCCAGTCCGCGGAGCAGTGGCATCAGGAGCTACGCCCGTTCGCCACCCCGGCTCTCCTCGACAAGCTCGCCGGCGCGGACCCCGCAGGCGTGCCCGCCGGGGAACTGACCGAGGAGGTGACCGTGCGTCCTCGGAGCGAGACATTCGTGGAGGCGCTGGTCACGCTCGACACCGGGCGGCTCCGGCTCGAACTGGTGGCGCCGGACGGGCGATGGTTGGTCGACGCCGTGGACTGGGAGCGGGCATGAGCGAGCGTCAGCGAGTGAATCATCATTGCGGTGCGGTGGTGCCTCATGGCGGCACAGAGCGAAGCGGAGTGCCGTCATGAGCGAGCGTCAGCGAGTGAATCATCGTCACGGTGCAGTGGTGCCTCATGGCGGCACAGAGCGAAGCGGAGTGCCGTCATGAGCGAGCGTCAGCGAGTGAATCATCGTCACGGTGCAGTGGTGCCTCATGGCGGCACGAAGCGAAGCGGAGTGCCGTCATGAGCGACGAAGGTAGTCCGCGTCGGCCGCCGGTGCGGGTGGGCGCACTCGCTGCGGCGCTCACCGCCACGCTCGCGTTGCTGTGCTGCACGGGCGGTGCCGGTGCCTTCTTCCTCACCGAGCTGGGCGGCGAGTCCGCCGAGCAGATCGACCCGGTCAGCATGGAGTGCACCGGGGACTTCGAGGTCGACGTCACCGGCAAGATGCCCCGGTTCTCCGACTACGGCGAACGGCAGATGCGTAACGCCGCAGTGATCATCAAGGTCGGCCAGGAGATGGAGGTGCCGGCCCGAGGCTGGGTGGTCGCCGTCGCGACCGCGATGCAGGAGTCCCGGCTACTCAACCTCGCCAACCGCACCGTAGCCGAGTCGCATGACATCCCCAACGAGGGCGTCGGCGCCGACCACGACTCGGTCGGCCTGTTCCAGCAGCGTGCCTCGTGGGGCTCGGTCCGGCAGCGGATGAATCCGGCGTACGCGTCCCGCAAGTTCTACGAGAAGCTCGTGGACGTATCCGACTGGGAGAAGCTGCCGCTCACCGTGGCCGCCCAGCGGGTCCAGATCAGCGCCTTTCCCGACGCGTACGCCAAGCACGAGGAACTCGCCTCACGCATCGTCGACGCGCTCGCCGGTGGTGCCGCCCGGACGGCGCTGATCGCCGGCCAGCAGGTGTGCGACGCGGCCGCGTCGGGTGACATTGCCGCCTCCGGCTGGACCGCGCCCATCCCCGGCGGCGTGGGCTCCGGCTTCCAGACGGCCAGCCGCCCCGGGCACAACGGGGTGGACATCGCCGCGCCGAAGGGCACCCTGATCAGAGTCGCGGCCACCGGCCGGGTCATCGTCTCGCGGTGCGACCCGGACCGGCGCGGACGACTGAGCTGCAACGTGGACGGTTGGCCGAACAAGGGCGGCTGCGGCTGGTTCGTGGACGTGCTGCACGCCCAGGATGTCATCACCCGATACTGTCACCTGGTCAGTCGTCCCCGCGTCCAGGTGGGTGACACCGTGCAGGCCGGTGAGGTGATCGGCGAGGTGGGCAGCAGCGGCAACTCCTCCGGGCCGCACCTGCACTTCGAGGTGCACGTCGACGGAGACCGCAGCAGCCGGGGCGCCATCGACCCGGTGCCCTTCATGCGCGCCAAGGGCGCACCGCTCAAGGGCGCGGGGTGAGACACCCGTCGTCATGACCGGACCCCTTCCCGACCCCTTCGCCGACCAGCCGGACTGGGCGCCACGACCACCCCGTCCGATCGAGATCGTGCCCGCCACCGGCCGCGTCGATCTGCGCGGGCAACGCGTCCTGGTCGGGCTGCCCGGTCTCGGATGGCGCACCGACCTGCGGGCCGACGAGCGGGTGGTGCAGAACAGTCGCACCTACGTGCCGGTCATCCCGGAGCACGAGTGGTATCGCGCCGAGTCCGACCAGGTGGAGGTCTTCGCACCACTGGTACCGGTCGAGCGGGTCTGGGTCGAGACGGTGGGCTCGCCTACCGCCCCCGCCGAGGACAACGGCCTGCGGCTCGTGTCGCTTGACGCTCCCGCGCACCGGTCCCCCACCCCGGTCTTCGAGGCCGACGCGGTCACCGGCCGACGCGTCGTACACATGGTCGACGCCGTCGAGCACCGCGACCTGCGCGCGGTCACCGAGACCTACTCCGGTGCCGAAGGCGACATCTGCGTACGCGTCGCGCCCGAGTTGGAGTGGTACCGCTGGGCCTGGCGCGGCCAGTCCCCGACCACACTGGAGGTACCCGTACACCTGCTATGGGTCGAGTAGTAGTTCAGCCCTCGACAACTGCAGAGCACACACGCCACTCATCGCCGAGTCTCGTTGTGAACACCCAGGTCTGACGGTCATTCTGCCGGACACCATCAACACGGGCCGAGAACAGAAGATCAACTCGAACCTTGGCGGTGTCGCCGTCCTCTTGTGCCCGTGGGTTTCCCCAACTGACCATAATGCTGACGTCGAAGCGCTGTTCCCGGGCTTCTAGATCGCTCTTCAGCTGGCTGAGCTGATCCAGGTCCGTGTTGCCCTCACAGGTAAAGAGATCTGCCCGCGTTTGGTTCTCGTCTATCAGGAACGCGCGCAAATAACTGTCCACTACCACCGTTGGCGTACCTCGGTCGGGGGTGGTGGCGCGGTCGTACATGACGAAGCCGGTGATACCGCCCGCCAGGCAGAGCGTCGCCACCGCCCCGGTGATCACCATCAGTACCTTCCGCAGTCGCCGCCGAGGCTGGGGTGGCGCCGGCGCGGTCGAGGGCGGCGCCAGATCCTCCTCCGGCGGGGTGCGTTGCGCCGGTACGCGGGAGACCTGGGAACCGGCGGGGGGCGGCACTGATTCCACCCCCTGAGGCTATCGGCTGGACGCTGTGGACCCAATGCCTCAGATTCAGCAGATCGTGACGGACCACTCCCGACCGGTGAGATCCACGACAACACCGGCGCTGTGGCGCCGCGCATCCCCGAGGAGGGGCCGCGACTGGGATACCGTCGTCTCTGCCCGGGACCTGGTGCCGACCTCGGGCGGAGGAGGTGGACGCGGTGGGCGGTCCGAAGGCACGGACGCTCCGTGCCGCCGCGCTGCACCGCCGAGCTGCCGCGACGGTCACAGCGGCGGCAGCCGTCCTCGACGAGACCCGTCCCGCTCCCGCCGACCAGCGTCGCCAGTACGCACTCGCCGAACGGCTGCGCAGTGCCGCACTGATCCTCGCGCCCGGCTGGGCCGGTACCGAGCTGGACGCGGTCGCGCCGACCTGTCCCGCCGGGGAGGGTCCACCGCCCTTCGTCCGGGTGGGCACCGCCGCGCCGCTGGACGACGCCCGCTTCCCCGCGCTGGTTCCGCTGGTCGGCACCGGGCATCTGGCCGTCGACGTCGACGCGCACGATCCTCGGGTGGCCGGGCTGCTGCGGGCCGTACTGCTGCGACTGGTGGCGGCGACACCGGCGGGGGCGCTGCTGGTGCGGGCGGTGGACGCGACGGGTGGGGTGCTCGGGCCGTTCGGGGCACTCGGCGACGCGGGGGTGCTCCCGCCGCCGGCCACGGACGTCGACGGACTGCGGGCGGTGTTGACCGAGGCGGAACGGTGGGTGACGCCGGGGGCCTCGGGTACCCGCCGGCACGACCGGTCGATGTTGCTGGTGGTCGCCGCCCTGCCGGACGGCACCGAGGCGACCGACCTGGCGCGGATCGAGGCGCTCGCCGAGCAGGGCCCCACCGCCGGGCTGCATCTGGTGGTCGCCGGGTGGCCGGCGGGCGGACGGGATCCGCTGCCCCGGGCCACCGCGCTCTCCGTCCGGACCGCGTACGCACTGTTGGGCGACCCGCCCGGGGCACCGTTCGCGAGCGCGGGCACCGGCTCGCCGGGTGGGTTGAACTCGCCGGTGTTCGTCGAGCCGGATCCACCGGCCGAGCTGGTCGACACCGTCTGCCGCCGACTCGCCGCCCAGATCGAGGCCGGCACCCGGCTGTCGCTGTCGGGCCTGCTCCCGCCGGAGAGCGACGAGTTGTGGCAGGCGGAGGCGACCGACGGGCTGAGCACCACGGTCGGCGACGCGGGTGGGCGTCCGGTGCCTCTCGGCTTCACCGAGTTGACGCCACACTGGCTGGTCAGCGGCCGCTCCCGGGGTTGTCGCGCCACGTTCCTGACCACGGCGCTGCTCGGTCTCGCCGCCCGGTACGGCCCGGAGGAGCTGGAGCTGTACCTGGTCGACCTCGGTGCGGGCGAGTCCTTCGCGGAGTTCCTCCAGACCGAGCGGGACCGGTCCTGGGTGCCGCAGGTACGGGCCGCAGCGATGGCCGCCGACCGCGAGTACGTGCTGGACCTGCTGGAGCAGTTGACGGCGGAGGTGCAACGGCGGTCCGACGCGGCGACCCGCGCGGGTGGGCAACGTTTCGCCGAGCTGCGGCGACACCGACGGCTGCCCCGGGTGGTCTGCGTGGTGGAGAACCTGCCGCTGCTCTTCGCCGAGCGGGACCGGTTGGCCGCCGACGTGGTGGCCCGGCTGGACGCGCTGACCAGGACGGGCCGGGCGTACGGGGTGCACCTGGTGCTGGCCGGTGAGGGCGATCTGGGGCTGGGCGTACGCGACGGTGGGCAGCGGGACTCGCTGCTCGGCCAGTTCCCGGTGCGGGTGGCGTTGCCGGGCGGCGGGCCGGTGCTGGAGCCGACCAACGATTCGGCGGCCGGGCTGCCGGTGGGCAGCGCGGTGGTGAACACGGCCGGGGGGCTCGGTGGTCCGCGTGGCGCGATCCGGGGACACGAGCGGATGGTCCGGTTCCCCGATCCGCAGGACGAGCCGGACGTCGTGGAGGGCCTGCGGCACCGTCTCTGGCAGGCGCGTCCGGAGGGCAGTGTCCCGCCGGTGGTCTTCGCCGGGTACGCGTACCCCTCGTTGCGCAACGATCCGCGCCACCGCTCGGCCGAGTCCGGGCAGACGTTGGCACCGGCGGCGCTGCTCGGGCGGGCGGTGGACGTGGCACGGAGCACCGTGATGGTGCCGCTCGGCCCGGCCGCCGGGCGCAACCTGGCCGTACTCGGGCCGCGACCGGAGGCGACCCGGCTGCTGGCCACGGCCGCCCGGAGCACTGCGGCGCACCACCCGCCGGGAACGGCACGCTTCGTGATCGCCGTACCGGATTCCGAGTCGCGGTCGTCGGCCGACGACCTGGCGCGGGAGTTGGCGAACCGGCATCCGGTGGAGACGGTGGACCTGGCCGGGTTGCTCGCGGTCGTCGACGCCGGGCAGCCCGCCTACCTGGTGGTGTTCGGGCTGGACGTGGCGCCGCCGGAGCAGTTGCCACCGGATCGGCTGCGGATGCTGCTGCGGGAGGGCCCACCGGCGGGGCAGCACCTGCTCGGTTGGTGGCGTACGGTGCCGTCGTTCGCGGCGCTGCTGGGGCCGGAGGAGACGGTCGACAAGCTGACCGCGGTGGCGGTCGCGGGTGTGCCGGGGGCGCAGCTCACGCCGGTGTTCGGTCGGCCGGTGGAGTGGCGGCCCCGGCCCGGGCGGGTGGTCCTCTGGGACGGCCCGGCCGAGCGTGGGCTGGTGCTGGTGCCGTACGACGTGCCGGATGACGTGGACGGGGAGGCGGCGTGACGGGAAGCGGATCGTCGACCACGACCGCCGGGCCGGTCCGACAGCGGACCGGTGGGACGTCACCGTCCGGTTCCACCGATCCGGTGCCGGCGGCGTGGACCGACTATCTGGCCGCGACCCGTCAGCTCGACGGGGTACGCCGGGACGCGGCGACCGCCGCGAGCGAGCAGGCGCGGACGGTCCAGGCCGCCCGCGAGGAGTTGACGGCGGTGCGTACCCGGTTGGCGCCGCAGGAGGCCCGGCTGCGGGAGTTGGGCGTACCGCCGATGTCGCTGGTGCCCGCGCCGCCGGAGCTGACCGAGGCGACCCGCGCGATGACCGGTGGGTCGGGGACGGTGCTGGCCGCGTTGCGGGAGGCGAACCGCTGGGCGCACGGTGCGGACGACGTCCTGGCGGCCCGGGGGCTGCCCGGGGCGGCCCACTGGTCGGCCCGACCGCGCAACCTGCTGCTGTACGGGCCGTTGGGGCTGCTGGTGCCGCTGTTCCAGATCGTGGCCTACCTGGTCGCCGACAGCGACGCGGTGGCGGTGCTGGCGCTGCTGGTCGGCCTGCCGGCACCGGCGGTGGCGTTCGGCGCGGGGTGGCTCGCGGTGGGACGGCTCTTTCCGCCCCGGCCCGGCGAGCGGGTGGACCGGACGCCCCGGTTCGGTGCGCTGGCCTGCCTGGTCCCGGCGGTGGTGACCACCGCCGGGATCGTCCTGGCGATGCTGGCCGCCTGAGAAAGTGTTGGGTAACCAGGTAGCTACTTCTGGTTGAGCTCGTCGTTGAGGCGTCGAGCTGCCTCGGTCTCGATCGGACCTTGCGGCTCGACGTCCTCGCCGGCCAGGCGCGCGGCCATCAACCGGATCATCGCCACCTTGATCATCGCTTCGGCGTGCGCGGGCTTGCGCTCGTAGTCGCGGGCCAACCGTCTGCACCGTCCCAACCAGGCGAAGGTTCGTTCCACCACCCACCTGCGGGGCAGCACCTGGAAGCCTTTCACGTCGGCGTTGCGGGCCACGATCTGCAACTCGACCCCGGCGTGGCTGCGGGCCCAGTCCAGCAGCCCGGCGTCGACGCGGTTGACGTAGCCGCCGTCGGCCCAGACCAGGCCCAGCAGCGGGAACGTTTCGGTGATCCCCGCGAGGACCAGCTTGGCGCCGGCACGTTCCTGGATCGACGCGGAATGCACCACGGCCTTGAGCAGCAGTCCGCAGGTGTCGACCAGGACATGCCGCTTACGGCCCCGAGTGCGTTTGCCGGCGTCGTAGCCGATTGCCTCACCGCCCTGGTGGCTGTGCGCGGTCTGCGAATCCAACACCGCCGCCGACGGCTGCGGGTCACGTCCCTCGGCCACCCGCACCGCGTCTCGCAGCCGGTCATGAACCCGGTCCCAGGTCCCGTCGGCGCTCCAGCAGCGAAACCACCGGTAGGCCACGTCCCACGGCACGAGGTCGTGCGGGACGTGCCGCCACGCCGCCCCGGTCCGCAGCACGTACAGGATCGTGTCAATGACCAGCCGACGTGGATACCGCAACGGCCGACCACCCCTACGCCGGTCCCGCACCGGCAGCAACGGCTCGATCACCGCCCACTGCCCATCAGTCAACGACGACACGTACGCCGGTTTACAGACACAGCGACACAGACGTGATCTTCGCTGACACAGTCAGCGAAGATCACCTCCAGGTATCACAACACTCTCTGAGCGGCCCGGGCCGGGCTCCGGCGGCACCGGTGCCCGGCCGGTCCCCGTGCCGGGGAGGTCCCGAGCCGCTCAGCGCGGGATGATCAGGGCCATCGCCTCGGCGCGGGACTTGGCGTCCCGTTGCAGGGTGCCGCGGACCGCCGAGGTGATCGTCTTGGCGCCGGACTTCTGGATGCCGCGCATGGCCATGCACATGTGCTCGCACTCCAGCACGACCACCACACCCCGTGGTGCCAACCGCTCCATCAGCAGGTCGGCGATCTGGGAGGTGAGCCGCTCCTGCACCTGCGGACGCCGCGCGAAGACCTCGACCAGCCGGGCCAGTTTGGACAGGCCGGTGATCCGACCGTCGGGCCCGGGGATGTAGCCGATGTGCGCGCTGCCGCGGAACGGCAGCAGGTGGTGCTCGCAGAGGCTCATCACGTCGATGTCCCGGACCAGGACGAGTTCCTCGTGGTTGGCCTCGAAGGTGGTGGTGAGCACCGTGGCCGGGTCGACCCGCAGGCCGGCGAAGAGCTCGGCGTACGCGCGGGCCACCCGGGCCGGGGTCTGCTGGAGGCCGTCGCGGTCCGGGTTCTCGCCGACCGCGATCAGGATCTCGCGGACCGCCTTCTCGATCCGGCCGAGGTCCATGGTCTCCTCGACCGGGCGGCCGGTGAGCCGGCCGTTGACCAGCCGGGCGGCGATGTAGTCGAGATCGTCGAGGTCATCGATGTCGGGCTCGGTTGCCGAGGCGGCCGATCCCCGTGGCTGGGGACCGGCCGCCGTGTCGTCGGTGCTCAGTGCGGGCCGTCCGAGTTGTTCGAGCTGACGCCACCGACCGTGGTGGCCTGGGCGCCGTCGGCCTCGGCCTGCACCTTGAGCGCGTCCTTCTCGGCCGGGGTGAGCACGGGCGGCTCGGTGGAGGGCTGCCGCTTGCCGAAGCCGTTGTACGGCGCCATCGGCGGACGCTTCACCACCCGGGCACAGATCCGGGCCATGTCGGCGGTGGAGAGGGTCTCCTTCTCCATCAGCTCGAGCACGATGTTGTCCAGGACGTCCCGGTACTCGACCAGGATCTCCCAGGCCTCGTCGTGGGCCAGTTCGATCAGCGCCCGCATCTCGCCGTCGATCTCGGCGGCGACGGAGTCGGAGTAGTCCCGCTCGTGGCCCATGTTGCGGCCGAGGAACGGCTCGTCCCCGCTGGTGCCGTACTTGATCGCACCGAGCTTGGAGCTCATGCCGTACTGCGTGATCATCGCGCGGGCCAGTGCGGTGGCCTTCTCGATGTCGTTGCCGGCACCGGTGGTGGGCTCGTGGAAGACGAGTTCCTCGGCGGCACGGCCGCCCAGCGCGTACGCCAGGGTGTCGATCATCTCGGCACGGGTCTGGGTGTACTTGTCCTCGGTGGGCAGCACCAGGGTGTGCCCCAGCGAGCGACCGCGCGACAGGATCGTCACCTTGTGCACCGGCGCGGCGTGCGGCAGTGCCCAGGCGACCAGCGCGTGACCACCCTCGTGGTAGGCGGTGATCTTCTTCTCCTGGTCGCCCATCACCCGGGTCCGGCGCTGCGGGCCGGCGATCACCCGGTCGATCGACTCCTCCAGCGACTCGTTGCTGATCGCCCGCTGGTCCTTGCGGGCGGTCAGCAGGGCCGCCTCGTTGATCACGTTGGCCAGGTCGGCGCCGCTGAAGCCCGGCGTCCGCTTGGCCACCGAGTCGAGGTCGACGTCGGGCGTGAACGGCTTGCCCTTGGCGTGCACCCGCAGGATGGCCTTGCGGCCCTCCATGTCGGGGGCGTCGACCGGGATCTGCCGGTCGAACCGGCCCGGGCGCAGCAGCGCGGGGTCGAGGATGTCCGGCCGGTTGGTGGCGGCGATCAGGATGACGCCGCCCTTGACGTCGAAGCCGTCCATCTCGACGAGGAGCTGGTTGAGGGTCTGCTCACGCTCGTCGTGCCCGCCGCCCATGCCGGCGCCACGGTGGCGACCGACGGCGTCGATCTCGTCGACGAAGACGATCGCGGGAGCGTTGGCCTTGGCCTGCTCGAACAGGTCGCGGACCCGGCTGGCGCCGACACCGACGAACATCTCGACGAAGTCGGAACCGGAGATCGAGTAGAACGGCACCCCCGCCTCACCGGCGACCGCCCGGGCGAGCAGCGTCTTACCGGTTCCGGGCGGCCCGAAGAGGAGTACGCCCTTCGGGATCTTCGCGCCGAGCGCCTGGTACTTCGCCGGGTTCTGCAGGAAGTCCTTGATCTCGTGCAGCTCCTCGACGGCCTCCTCGGAGCCCGCGACATCCGCGAAGGTGGTCTTCGGGGTGTCCTTGGTGATCATCTTCGCCTTGGACTTGCCGAAGTTGAGCACCCGGGAGCCGCCGCCCTGCATCTGCGACATGAAGAACAGCAGCAGCAGCACGAGCAGCACGATGGGGAGCAGGTTGACCAGCAGGCTGACCCAGATGCTGTCCGACGACACCTCGGTGTCGGCCGGCCCGGTGACCCGGTTGTTCGCCTTGGCGTCGAGGACCTGGTTCCAGACCTCGTTGCCCACCTCGTACGGGAACTGGGCCTCGATCAGCTTGGTCTTCGTCTCGCCGAACTCGGCCTCTTCGGCCAGGTTCAGCTGGATCGTCTGTTCCTTGTCCTGGAAGACGACCTTCTCGATGCCGCCCTTGTTGAGCTGATCGAGCGCGACTGAGGTGTCCACGCGGTGGTAGCTGGGCCCACCGGTGAACAACTGACTGAGCACGACGGCGCCGAGGATGACCAGGATGACCCAGAACACCGGTCGGCGGAAGAAACGCGTACGTTCCATGCTGTTGTCGAGCGCCGAGACGCCCGCATCCTCCTGATCGACGTCCTGACCGACTGTGGGTGTCGCCGCCTGGGCGGCTGCCGGAGCCGCCGTGCGGGCCGGCCTCGACCCCGGGGCACGAATTGTCGCGCCACGGTCATTCGACGGTACACCGTACGAGACGGATCTGAGCTGGCGAGCCCAGCACTTACGCGTACGGCGAACCGGATGTCGACCGGCGTGACGGAGAGCGGATTCCACCGTCACCGGAGTCCACGGTAGCCCTACCAGCTGAAAGTCGGCTGAACGTCGGCCGGACCGGCGGCACCGGACTCGGCCGCCACGCCGGTCGGGCCGGGGTCAGGACCGGGCGTACACCTCCGGCTTGAGTACGCCGACGTACGGCAGCTCGCGGTAGCGCTCGCCGAAGTCCAGGCCGTACCCGACGACGAACTCGGTCGGGATGTCGAAGCCGACGTACTTCACCGGCACCGTCACCTTGACCGCGTCGGGCTTGCGGAACAGCGCGACCACCTCGACGCTCGCCGCGGACCGGGACTCCAGGTAGCGCAGCAGCCAGGAGAGGGTCAGCCCGGAGTCGACGATGTCCTCCACGACGACGACGTGCCGGCCGGCGATGTCCCGGTCGAGGTCCTTGAGGATCCGGACCACTCCGGAGGAGGTGGTGCCCTGGCCGTAGGAGGAGATGGCCATGAAGTCCAGCTCGGCGGGGGGTCCCTGGCGGCCCAGCGCCCGGGCGAAGTCGGCCATGAACATGACCGCGCCCTTGAGTACGCAGACGAGCAGCAGCCCGTCGGTGACGTGGGCGTAGTCCGCGGAGACCTGCTTGGCCAGTTCCGCGGTCTTCTCGCGGATCTGCGCCTCCGAAATGATCACGTGGTCGATGTCGGCGTCGTACCAGGAGCCGTCAGCCATGGCCCTAGCCTGCCGTACGCCCCGGGTTCGTCGTCGGCGGGGCCGCCTCTTTCGGGCGACCCCAGCCCGGATTTTTGGGACGAAGAGCACTAATCGGTTCAGGACGGGTGGGACCGCCAGCGATGACCGCCGTCGGAGGGCTTCCAGTCGGCCGAGTCCCGGCTGTCCGCAGTCAACCCGGCGGCCGAGAGCAGGGCGAGGAGCAGGAAGAACACGAGGAAGAACAGGAGTCCCATGGCGACGCTCGCTTTCATGTGATTTCTGGTGATCTCGCCGCCGGTGCACCGGGCTGACACCAGTCTCCGCGCCTCGCCAACCGCCGGACAGTGGCAGGAATGCCATTCACCCTCGATTTTCCGCCACCTCTCGGGTTACCCTCGTCACATGCTTCGCTCGGTCGCAGTACTCACCCTGGACGGCGTCGCCCCGTTCGAAGTCGGCGTGCTCGCCGAGGTCTTCGGCACCGACCGCACCGCCGACGGCCTGCCCGGCTACCGGTTCGACCTGTGCAGCCCGCAGGGCGCCCCGGTGCGTACCACCGCGGGTTTCGGCCTGGTGCCCACCGCCGACCTAGGTCCGATCGAGCAGGCCGACCTGGTGGCCGTGCCGGCGCACCACGGCGCCGAAGCGCCCGCCGAGGTGCGCGCGGCGCTGCGGCGGGCCGCCGACCGGGGGGCACACCTGTTCAGCGTCTGCACCGGGGCGTACCTGCTGGGCGAGGCCGGGCTGCTCGACGGCCGGGAATGCACCACGCACTGGCGGCACGTTGACGAGTTGCAGCGCCGCCACCCGAGTGCCCAGGTCCGCTGCAACTCGCTCTACGTGCAGGACGGCCGGCTGCTCACCAGCGCCGGCACCGCCGCCGGCATCGACGCCTGCCTGCACCTGGTACGCCAGGAGCACGGCTCGGCCGTCGCCACCCGGCTGGCCCGACGGATGGTGGTGCCGCCGCACCGCGACGGCGGCCAGTCGCAGTACGTCGAGGCGCCGATTCCGAAGGCACCGGAGGCACCCACCCTGGAGCCGGTGCTGGAGTGGCTGATGGAGCGGCTCGACCAGCAGCTCACCGTCGACGATGTGGCCGCCCGCGCGGGCATGGCGCCCCGGACGTTCGCCCGCCGGTTCCGGGCGGAGACCGGCACCACCCCGCACGACTGGCTGACCGGCCAGCGGGTGCTGCTGGCCCGGCGGCTGCTGGAGGACACCGGACTGTCGGTGGAGGTGGTCGCCGAGCGGGCCGGCTTCGGGGACGCCGCCGCGCTACGGCACCATTTCACCCGCCGGGTCGGCGCCACCCCGCACGCGTACCGCACCACGTTCCGCGACCGCGCTCCGGCGGGCTGACCCCTACGCCTGGGGCCTGTGTCGACGTCCTCGGTCGAGCCGAGGACGTCGACACGGGACCTAGAAGCCGCCGGCCGCACCGTCGACCCGGGACTCCGAGCCGACGACGTAGCCGCCGTCGGGACGCCGCCAGATCGCCTGGCCGTACCCGAAGACGGCTGGCTCGTCCGCGACGGTGACCCAGTGACCCCGGGCGCGCAGGTCGGCGACGAGTTCGGCGCCGCCCGGCCCGGCTGCCAGGTGACCCTCCACCAGCACCGCCCGGCCGGCGTGCCAGTACCAGCGCGGGGCGTCCAGCGCCGCCTGCGGGTCGAGACCGGCGTCCACGGTCGACGAGATCAGTTGCACGTGTCCCTGGGGCTGCATGTGTCCGCCCATCACCCCGAACGGCCCGATCGGCGCGCCCTCGCGGGTCAGGAACCCGGGGATGATGGTGTGGTACGGCCGCTTCGCCGGGCCCACCACGTTCGGGTGGTCGGCGTCGAGGCGGAAGCCGAGACCCCGGTTCTGCAGGGCGAAGCCGTGGCCGGGCAGCACCACGTGCGAGCCGAAGGCCAGGTAGGTGGACTGGATCAGGCTCACCATCATCCCGTCGGCGTCCGCCGCGCAGAGATACACCGTGCCGCCGCGCTCCGGGACCCCGGCGACCGGATCGGCCGCGTCCTCGGTGATCGAGGACCGGCGCGACGCCAGGTGCTCGGGAGTGAGCAGCGCCTGGACCGGCAGCCGCATCCGGTCGGCGTCGGTGACGTGGGCGTGCGCGTCGGCGAAGCCGAGCTTGACCGCCTCGATCTGCCGGTGCCGCCACGACGCGTCGGCCGGATCGAGCCCGTCGAGGATGCCCAGGGCGATCAGGGCGGCCACACCCTGCCCGTTCGGCGGCAGCTCCCACACCTCGTGGTCCCGGTAGCCGACCGGCACCGGGTCGACCCAGGTGGAGGCGTGCGCCGCCAGGTCGTCACCGGTGAGCAGCCCACCGGTCCGGGCCGCGTGGTCGGCCAGGGCCGCCGCGATCCGGCCCCGGTAGAACTCCTCGGCCCCGCTGTGCGCGATCAGTCGCAGGGTCCGCGCGGCGTCCGGGTTGCGCCAGCGTTCGCCGGGGCGGGGTGCCCGTCCCTGCGGGGCGAAGACCCGGGCGAACTCGGCGTACTCCCCGCCGGTGCGGCCGGCGTGTCCGGCGACCGCTCGGGCCCAGGTCTCGGCGGTACCGGTGGAGACCGGGTGGCCGTGCTCGGCGTACCCGATCGCGTCGGTGAACAGGTCGGCGAAGGGCAGCGAGCCGAACCGGTCGTGCAGGTCGCGCCAGCCCGCCGGTACGCCCGGCACGGTCACCGGCAGCCAGCCACGGGCCGGCATCGCCGGTCCCCGGGCCTGCGCCCCGCCCAGCGCGTCGGCGGGTTCGGCACCCCGGCCGTCGGTGGCGGCCAGGACCAGGTCCCGGGTCAGCGCGGCCGGTGAGCGGCCGGAGGCGTTCAGCCCGTGCAGCCGGTTGCCGTCCCAGACGATGGCGAACAGGTCACCGCCGATGTCGTTCGACGGCGGCTGCACCACGGTCAGCGTGGTCGCGGTGGCCAGGGCGGCGTCGACCGCGTTGCCGCCCCGGCGCAGCACGGCCAGCCCGGCCGCCGTGGCCAGCGGATGACTGGTGGCGACCGCGCCGTGCGGGGCGAACAGCGGCCTGCGGGGGTACGTCACGTGTCGACCTCGTCGTCGTCCGTCGGGGGCGTGGCGGGCCGGTCCGCCGGCAGCAGGCGGTCGCGGTGCCGGCGGACCCGCAACCCACCCGGCAGGTACGCCGCGCCCTGGCCCCGCCAGCCGGTGACCAGCGTGTCCAGGGCGGCGACGTGCCGGTGCGACAGGGCGGCCGGTGCGGCGCCCAGTTCGTGCGCCCAGGCACGCAGCACCCGACCCCGCAGCGCGGGAGCGAGGTCGGCCAGCGCCTTGACGGCCAGTCCACCGTCGGGGTGCCGGGCGGCGGTCAGCGCCTCGACGGCCAGCCCGTCCAGCACCGCGTTGTCCGCCGCGACCAGCCGGGCGGTACGGGCCAGGTTGTCCACCACCGCCGGGCCGAGCGCCGCGACCAGCGCGGGCAGTACGTCGGCCCGTACCCGCGACCGGGCGTACGCCGGGTCGGTGTTGTGCGGGTCCTCCCACGGGGTCAGGCCCAGCGCCGTGCACGCCGCCCGGGTCTGCTCCCGACCGGTCTCCAACAGCGGCCGGAGCAGTGGCACACCGGCCAGTTCCCGGTACGCCGGCATCCCGGCCAGCCCACGGGGGCCGGCACCTCGGGCCAGCGCGAGCAGGACCGTCTCCGCCTGGTCGTCCCGGGTGTGCCCGGTGAGCACCGCCGCCGCCCCGTACCGACCGGCGACCTCGACCAACGCCTGGTAGCGGGCCTGGCGGGCGGCGGCCTCGGGGCCACCGGGTCGACCGGCGACCTCCACCCGGACCACCTCCACCGGCGCCAGCCCGCTCTGCCGCGCCCAGTCCGCGACCGCCTCGGCCCGCTCGGCGGAGCCGGGCTGCAACCCGTGGTCGACGGTGACCAGCCCGGCGGCCCGTCCCGACCGGGGTGCCACGAACGCGGCGGCGGCGGCCAGGGCGAGCGAGTCGGCTCCGCCGGAGCAGGCCACCAGCACCGGTCCGGACGCCGTCAGGTCGGCCAGCGCGCGACGGACCGCGACCCGGATCGCGGCGACCGGCGGGGCGAGTCGGGCCATGCTCAGTCGGCGGGGGGCTTCGGCCCGACGGGACCGTGCACCCGGGCCACCCAGGCGTCCGGTTCGCTCAGCTCGGAGAGGCGGGGCAGCGTCAGCGGGGACTCGAAGATCCGGTTGAAGCCGGCCATCCCGACCCGGTCCACCACCGCGTGGACGAACTTGCGGCCCTCCGCGTACTGCCGGAGCTTGACGTCGATGCCGATCAGGCGGCGGACCGCCTTCTCCACCGGGTTGCCGGCCTCCCGGCGCCGGTCGAATCCGGCCCGGATCCGCTCGACACTCGGGATGACCTGCGGCCCGACGCCGTCCATCACGAACTCGGCGTGCCCTTCCAACAGCGTCATCAGCGCGGTCAGCCGGTCCAGCACGGCGCGCTGCCCCGGGGTCTGCACGATGTCCAGCACGCTGGCCCGGCTCTCCGGGTTACGGACCACGTCGGCGAGGGTGCCCACGCCCCGGCGCAGCCGCTCGACCAGGTGCTCGCCCCCCTGCGAGGCGTCCACGAACGCCTGCACCTCACCCAGGAAGTACGCCCGCATCCACGGCACCGCGGTGAACTGCGTCCGGTGGGTCACCTCGTGCAGGCACACCCAGAGCCGGAAGTCCCGTGGCTCGGCGCCCAGCTTCCGCTCCACCTCGACGATGTTCGGCGCGACGAGCAGAAGCTGACCCGGGTCGGCGGAGAAGACCTCGTACTGACCGAGCACCCGGCCGGACAGGTACGCCAGCACCGTTCCCGCCTGGACTCCGGTGACCCGCGACCCGATCGCCTCGGTGAACGCGCCCGGCTGCTTGTCCTCGGCGAGCCGGCCGACCAGCGGGGTGATCACCTCGCGCAGGCCGGCGATGTTGGTCGCCGCCCAGTCGCGCCGGTCGACCACCCGCACCGGCGGATGGGCCACCTGCGACGTCAACCCGGTGTAGTCGGCGACGTGCCCGGCCGCCTCGTCGGTCAACCGGCGCAGCTCGGTGACCACCTCGGTGGCCTCGGCGTACGACACCCGGGGGCCCGACTTACCCAGCGCCCCCGCAGTAGCGGCGGCCAGATCCCAGTCCACGAACTGCGCCATGCCACCCACCGTACCCGCGCCACGACACCCGTCCCCGGATCGCGCCGGGTGCACCGGCCTTCCCGGTCAGGGGCAGCCGCAGGTGGCGAGCGCCGCGGCGATCCGGTCCAGCGCCACCCGGGCGGGTTCCATGCCGTCCGGCGGCACCTGGTCGGTGAGCACCGCGAAGGTGAGTAGCCGTCCCTCGGCGGTGGTCACCACACCGGCGATGGCGTGCACCCGGGTCAGGGTGCCCGTCTTGGCGCGGACCACCCCGACACCGGCGTCCGTGCCGGGTGCCGAACCGTAGCGGTCGCGCAGCGTGCCGGACCAGCCACCGACCGGCAGTCCACCGAAGATGCCGCCGAGTTCGGGCCGGTCCGGACCGGCCGCGAGGGCCAGCAGTTCGGTCAGCAGCGCGGGGCTGATCAGGTTCTTCCGGGACAGGCCACTGCCGTCGGCGAGCGTCAGCCCGTCCACCGGCAGACCCAGTTCGGGCACCATCTCGGCCATCGCCGTGGCGGCACCGGCGAACGACGCGGGCTGGCCGCGGGCCAGCGCGACCTGGCGGGCCAACGCCTCGGCGACGATGTTGTCGCTCTCGCTGATCATGACATCGACCAGACGGATCAACGGTGGCGAGTGCACCACGCCCAACTCGGCGCCGGGTTCGGTGCCGCCGGTCGCGTCGACCGGGGCCACCGGGGCGGTGCCCTTGCGTACCGCACCGGCCGGTACGCCGAGCAGCTTGGCGAAGGCGCGCCCGGCGGTCAGGTCCGGCTCGGGCACCCGCTCGGCCCAGCCCCGCCCCGCCTTGGGGTCCTTGCGGGCACCGTCGAGCATCAGCGCGGTGATCGCGCCGCCGTAGCCGCCGGTGGGGATGTCGTCGTCCCAGCCCGGCCCGAACACCGGCCCGGGATAGAGCGACGAGTCGACCACGACGCTGGTCGGCGGGGTGCCGCCCAGGGCCGTACGCACCTGCTCGGCGAGGCTCTCCAGGCTCGCGGCGCCGGTGTAGAAGCCCTTGCCACCGGCGGACAGGGACGGGTCCCCGCCACCGACGATGACCACCTCACCGGGCTGGGCGCCCGCCACCACCCGGGTCGGGATCCGGTGACCGGGGCCGTGGGCGGTCAGCACGGTGACCGCCGTCAGCAACTTCGTCACCGAGGCCGGCACGGTGGCCTCGGCGCCGCCCCGGTCGAAGAGCAACTGCCCGGTCAGGGCGTCGGCCACGGCGAGGTTGACCCGGTCGCCGAGCGCGGCGTCACCGATCAGCGGGTCGAGCACCGCGCGCATCCCGTCGGCGCTGGGCACGGGCGCGCCGACGTCGGCCGCGGCCAGCACCGCGACCGGATCGGGCTCCGGCGACTCCGCGACCGTCGACGTGTCGGGGTCGTCGCCCAGCCACTGACCGACCGGGCCGGGGCGTACCACGACCACTCCCACCCCGACCAGCACGAGCGCCAGCACGGCGGCGAGCACCAGCGGCAGCCGTCGGCGCGGGGCGGACGGCGGCGCGGGCGGTGTCCCCTTCTCGGCCGGGGCGGCGGTGTCCCCGGGTGGGGCCGGCGGCACCGCGCCGGCGTCCGCCTGCGGGCCGGACGGCGTGTCGGCCGCCCCGGACGCCGCTGCGGCCGGGACCGCCACGGACCCGGCCGGAACGCTCACCCGACCGACCGAACCGGACCCGGTGCCGGACGGCACGGACGCGGTACCCGGCGGCACGGACGCGGTACCCGGCGGCACGGACGCGGTACCCGGCGGCACGGAAGCAGACGTGGTGCCGGATGGCACGGACGCGGTGCCGGAGGCGGGTGGGGTGGCATCGGGTGCCGGGCTCGTCGGAGCGGGGTCCGCAGGTGTCGGCGACGGTGTCCGGAGCAGGTGCGCGCCAGGCACCACTACCCGCCCGGTCGCCGGTGTGACCGGCGGTGTCGCCGTACCACCTTCGGCGGCACCCTCCGGACGGTAGTGTGAATCTTCCCTCCCCACGACCCCCTCCTCCCCCACCGGAAACCGGCCTGGGTGACACTACTTCGGTCCGAAGACTATGCGGCGGCCGGACTCGGTGGGCGAGCATTCGCCTGTCCGGGCTGGTCGCCGGTTCCGTCAAGCCAGCGTCGGCGAACGAGGGAGCGTGCGAATGGATTTCGACGTCACGGTTGAGATCCCCAAGGGTCACCGCAACAAGTACGAGGTGGACCACGTGACCGGCCGGATCCGGCTGGACCGCACGCTCTTCACCTCCACCCAGTACCCGGCCGACTACGGCTTCATCGAGGGCACCCTCGGCGCGGACGGCGACCCCCTGGACGCCCTCGTGCTGGTCCCCGAGCCCACCTTTCCCGGCTGCCTGATCCGGTGCCGCACCATCGGCATGTTCCGGATGACGGACGAGAAGGGCGGCGACGACAAGGTCCTCTGCGTGCCGTACGAGGACCCCCGGCAGGAGCACCTGCGCGACATCCACCACCTCGGCGAGTTCGACCGGCTGGAGATCCAGCACTTCTTCGAGGTCTACAAGGACCTGGAGCCGGGCAAGTCGGTCGAGGGCGCGACCTGGGTGGGACGCACCGAGGCCGAGGCCGAGATCCTGATCTCCTACCAGCGGGCCAAGGACGCCGAGGAGCGTGGCGAGACCACGCACTGACCCGACCTCGCGACGGGCCCGCCGGACTGCTCAGCCGAGCAGTCCCCGGGCCCGTTCGTAGAGTCCGAGCACCGCGCAGGCGACCGGCACCACGGAGATCACCAAAGCGGTGTCGGTGAGGTCGGCGATCCGGCCGACGTAGGGCGAGACCGGCCGGTGGGCGTAGCCGGTGCCGGAAGCCGCGACCGTGAGACCGACCAGCAGGCCGCCGACCGGCAGGAGCAGCGGTCCGGTCGCGCTGTCGACGGCGAGCACCGTGCCGAGGGCCGCGTACCCGGCCAGCCCGGCGAGCAGCGGCGGCACCCGGTGCCGTGCCGCCGCGAAGATCCGGGCGCGCAGCAGGAACACCGTCGAGGTCACCCCGACCAGCAGCCGGCCGGCGACGCCACCGGTGACAGCGAGCACCAGACCGGCCACGCCGGCCAGCACCGCGTGGCCGATCAGCATCCCGGTCAGCATCTCCTCGGTGCGGGCCACCGCCGCGTACACCCGGCCGCGATCGGGCAGGTCACGGGCCTGGTCCAGGTCGTGGGCGGCGCCGGTCGGCAGAGTGGTCGGCGGCAGCGGCACCCGGCCCAGCCGGATCGCCAGCAGCGGGACCGCGCCGATCGCGAAGGCGAGCACGCAGAGCAGGCCGGCCGTCGCGCCGGCCGGTCCGAGCAGCACCCCACCGAGGGCGGTCGGGACGCCGACCGCACCCACCACCACCCCGGCCACGAAGACCCGCTGTCGGGTGGCCACCCCGAGCAGCCCGAGCACCGACACCAACAGCAGTGTCACCGCTGCGGCCAGCGCCTCCTCCGCACCGACCCAGCGCAGCGGACCGAGCGGACCGACCGGGTCGCCCGAGCTGACCGCGAGGGCACCGGCCACGGCGGCGTACGGCAGCGCGTACCCGCCGAGGACGGCACCGGCCGGGCCGTCGCCCCGGGCCCGGGAGAACACCGTGCCGGCGAGCACCAGCAGGACCGTGACCAGCGTCGTCACCGGCCAGGCAGCCTGAACGTCGGGGCCGGAGGCGATCAGGGCGACCAGGCCGACGCCGAGCGGCACTCCGGCACCGGCCAGCGCGGCGACCCGGGTGGCCTCCGGTGACCAGGCGGCACCGCGTTGTCGCGCGCCGTCGGCGATGGCCTCCACCACGTCGTCGTACTCGGGCTCGGGCCACTCGGCGCGACCCGGCACCAGATGCAGCACCTCGCCGTCGCGGACTCCCTGGGCGAGCAGCGCCTGTCCGGTGGCGAGCGTGCTGCCGTCGGCCCGACGCAGCAGCCAGCCGCCGTGCCGTTCGCCGTCGTCGGCGAGCCCGACACCGGCGTGCCGGAGCACCTCGGGCAGCAGCTCGACGAGCGGTACCTGCTCCGGCAGGGCCACGTCGACCCGGCGGAGGGGGGAGCTGACGGTGATCCGGGCCAGCCCGATCGTCATCGGCTGATCTCCATATCGAGCGGGGTGACGGCCTGCGCGGACGGAAGGAGATTACCTACCATGAGCCAGGCTCGGGTCACCGTGCGTCGTCGGGAGGTCGAGTGTCCACTGTCGTCGTCCGACGGCCGGCCCGACGGCCGGCACCGGAGATCCCCGTCGGCGAGGTGCCGGTGCAGGCCCCGCCGGAGATCCCGGCCGGCACCGGTGGACGCTGGCAGCAGATGCTGATGGTGCTGCCGATGCTCGGCGGCACGGTCGCGATGGCGATGATGTTCGGGCGGGGCGGCGGCGCGTACGCGTACGTGGTCGGCGCGATGTTCGGCCTCTCCACGCTGGCGATGCTGGCGACCTCCTGGGGCAGCGCCTCGGGCAGCCCGCGGAAGTCCGAGATGATGGCCGCCCGCCGCGAGTACCTGCGGCACCTGGCGACGTTGCGACGGCAGGTCCGGCAGACCGCGGCCCGGCAGCGCAGCGGCCTCTGCTACCGGCACCCGGATCCGCAGGGCCTCTGGTCGACGGTCGAGAGCCACCGGGTCTGGGAACGTCGCCCCACCGATCCGGACTTCGCCGTGGTGCGGGTCGCCGTCGGGCCGCAGACGCTGGCCACTCCGCTGGTCCCACCGGTCACCCGGCCGCTGGAGGAGTTGGAGCCGATGACCGCCGGGGCGCTGCGTCGCTTCCTCGATGCGTACTCGGTGGTGCCGGACCTGCCGGTGGCGGTGTCGCTGCGCAGCTTCGCCCGGGTGTTCGTCCGGGCCGCACCGGCCGGTCCCGCCGGGTCGCCGGCCGCGCAGTCGTTGGTCCGGGCGATGCTCACCCAGCTCGCGGTCTTCCACTCCCCGGACGAGCTGCTGATCGCGGTCTGCGCCGGGCCGGAACGGCGGGCTGCCTGGGAGTGGGTCAAGTGGCTGCCGCACGCCGGTCACCCGTCCCGGGGTGACGCCCTCGGCCCGGTCCGGCTGATCGCCAGCGCGGCGGCGGACCTGGAGAAGCTGCTCGACGAGGTGCTGGCCAACCGGTCCCGGTTCAGCCCGGCCGGTCCGGCCACCGACGGGCCGCACCTGGTGGTGGTGCTCGACGGCGGCGACCTGACCGGCGCCACCGAGCTGACCGGTGACGGCGGCATCGACGCGGTCACCCTGGTCGACCTGAGTTCCCCGCCGCCGCGCCTGCTGGACCGTTTCGCCCTGCTGCTGGAACTGCGCGGGGGCCGACTGCACTCGCACTCGGCGGACGGACCGGCCGAGGTCGGCACGGCCGACGCGCTGGGGGTAGCCGAGGCGGAGGCGGTGGCCCGCCGGTTGGCACCGTTGCGCCCGGCCGCCGCCCGTGGTCCGGACGCCGCGACCGGTGCCGAGCCGGGCCTGCCGGAGTTGCTCGGCATCGGCGACCCGGAGGGCTTCACCACCGAACAGGGCTGGGCGCCCCGGTCGGCCCGCGACCGGTTGCGGGTGCCGATCGGCGTCGGGGTGGACGGCGCCGCCGTCGAGCTGGACCTGAAGGAGTCGGCGCAGGACGGCATGGGTCCGCACGGGCTGCTGATCGGGGCCACCGGCTCGGGCAAGTCCGAGCTGCTGCGGACCCTGGTGGTGGGGCTGGCCGCCACGCACTCCTCCGAGCAGCTCAACTTCGTGCTGGTCGACTTCAAGGGCGGGGCCACCTTCGCCTCGTTCGACCGGCTGCCGCACACCGCCGCCGTGATCACCAACCTGGCCGACGCGTTGCCACTGGTGGACCGGATGGTCGACGCGATCAACGGCGAGCTGGTACGCCGGCAGGAGCTGCTGCGTCGCGCCGGCAACTTCGCCGGCCTGCGTGACTACGAGCGAGCCCGGGCGGCCGGCAGCGCACTGGCCCCGCTGCCGTCGCTGCTGCTGGTCTGCGACGAGTTCTCCGAGCTGCTGTCGGCCAAGCCCGACTTCGTCGACCTGTTCGTGCAGATCGGCCGGTTGGGGCGGTCGCTCGGGGTGCACCTGCTGCTGGCCAGCCAGCGGTTGGAGGAAGGGCGGCTGCGGGGGCTGGACACCCACCTGTCGTACCGGATCGGTCTGCGGACCTTCTCGTCGCTGGAGTCGCGCACGGTGCTCGGCGTGCCGGACGCGTACGAGCTGCCCCGTTCGCCGGGTCACGGCTACCTGCGCTCCGGCACCGAGCCGCTGGTGCGTTTCAAGACCGCGTACGTCTCCGGGGCGGTCCGTCGACGTGCTGCGGCGGTCGGCGCGGCCGGGTCCGAGCGCCCACGTCTGCTCACCTTCACCACGCACTTCACACCCGAACCGGAGCCGCCCGTCGCTCCGGTCGTCGAGGAGGACGAGGAGCCGGGCCGGGAGACCCTGCTGGACCTGCTGATCGGACGCCTCGCCGGCCAGGGGCCGCCGGCACACCGGGTGTGGCTGCCGCCGCTGGACGGCGCACCGGGGCTGGACGAGGTGGTCGGGCCGGTGACCCTGCACCCGTCCCGGGGGCTGAGCTCCGGCAATCCGGAGCTGCACGGGGCGTTGCAGGTGCCGGTGGCGGTGGTCGACAAGCCGTACGAGCAGCGGCGCGACCTGCTCTGGCTGGCGTTGGACGGCGCCGCCGGGCACGTGGCGGTGGTCGGCGGTACGCAGAGCGGCAAGTCCACCGCGCTGCGGACGCTGATCTGCGCGCTGGCGCTCACCCACACCCCCGCCGAGGTGCAGGTCTACGGTCTGGACTTCGGCGGCGGCGGGTTGGCCGCGCTGCGCGACCTGCCGCACGTCGGCGGGATCACCGGTCGCGCCGACCCGACCGGTGTACGCCGCACCGTGGGCGAGATGGCCACCCTGCTGACGGACCGGGAACGCGCCTTCGCCGAACTCGGTGTCGAGTCGATGGCGGCC
This sequence comes from Micromonospora sp. NPDC003241, assembly GCF_053589795.1. Classification (NCBI taxonomy): domain Bacteria; kingdom Bacillati; phylum Actinomycetota; class Actinomycetes; order Micromonosporales; family Micromonosporaceae; genus Micromonospora; species Micromonospora sp. NPDC003241. The sequence continues at coordinate 41,886 of NZ_JBSFSO010000020.1, forward strand.
TGGCGACGTCGGCGGGTCGAGCAGACCGCCGCAGGCGCGCCCGATACCGACCGGTTCGGCGACGTCTTCCTCGTCGTCGACGGCTGGACCACGCTGCGCGGCGAGTACGACGACCTGGAGCCGCTGATCACCGACCTCGCCACCCGGGGACTCTCCTACGGCGTGCACGTGGTGGCCACGGCGGTGCGGTGGTTGGACTTCCGACCGGCCATCCGGGACCTCTTCGGCTCGCGGCTGGAGCTGCGCCTCGGTGACCCGTCGGACTCGGTGGTCGCCCGGCGGGCGGCGGCGGACGTGCCGGAGCGTACGCCGGGTCGCGGCATCACCACCGGGAGCCTGCATTTTCTCACCGCTCTGCCGCACCTCGCCGACGCGGACACCGCCGCTCTGGTGCGACGAGCGGCGGAGGGCTGGTCCGGTCCGCCGGCGCCCCGGGTACGGCTGCTCCCGGCGGTGCTGCCCTATGCCGAGGTCGACCTGACCACCACCGCCGGGCTGCGGATCCCGGTCGGGATCGCCGAGGCGGACCTGCGTCCGGTGGTGCTCGACTTCGGCACCGAGCCGCACTTCGTGGTCTACGGCGACGCCGAGTGCGGCAAGTCGTCGTTCCTCCGCGCGCTGGCCCAGACGATCGTCACCCGGTTCACGCCGGAGCAGGCGCGGGTGATCCTGGTGGACTACCGGCGCAGCCTGCTCGGCGCGATCGAGACCGAGCACCTGATCGGGTACGGCACCGCCGCCGCGCACACCGCCGACCTGGTGGAGTCCGCAGCCGGCTACCTCCAGGACCGTACGCCCGGTCCGGAGGTCGGTCCGGCGCAGTTGCGCGACCGGTCGTGGTGGACCGGCCCGGAGTTGTTCGTCCTGGTCGACGACTACGACCTGGTGGCGAGCGGGCCGGCGAACCCGCTGCGGGCGTTGGAGGAGCACCTGCCGCACGCCCGCGACGTCGGGTTGCACCTGGTGCTGGTGCGCCGCTGCGGCGGTGCCGCCCGCGCCCAGTACGAGCCGGTCGTGCAGCGACTACGCGAACTGTCCACCTCGGGCCTGGTGATGTCGGGCAGCCCCGAGGAGGGTGCGTTGGTCGGTGCGGTCCGGCCCGGTCCGCTGCCGCCCGGACGTGGTCGACTGTCCACTCGACGGGAGGGCGTCCGCCTGGTTCAACTGGCGTACCTGCCGCCACAGTGACGTCGAGTCCACGGAACGTCCCTGGAAGCCGGAGCGAACCGGTAATCTCCGATCGTCATGTGTCCCTGCGACGAATGGCTGAGGATGTGACCAGGGTGCGGCAGAGCGGCCCGCCGGGGCCGCGACGGTTCGCGCATCGCGTGCTGCTGGCGGCGGCGGTCACGGCGCTGTCGGTCGCGGTCGCGGTCGTGCCGGCCGCCGCCGTGCCGGTCGCCCCGACCTCGTTCGGCGTGCCGGTGGCCTTCGCCCCGGACACCGCCGAGCGCGCCGACCAGGTCCGTGACGAGCAGTGGCAACTCGACAAGCTCGGCGCGCAGATCGCCTGGCGTACCTCGACCGGGCGCGGTGTGATCGTCGCGGTGATCGACTCCGGCGTGGACGGTTCCCACCCGGACCTGGCCGGTCAGGTGCTTCCCGGTCTCGACCTGGTCGCCCCGGACGGTGCCGCCGAACCCGATCCGGTCGGGCACGGCACCACGGTCGCCGGCCTGATCGCCGGACGCAACGACGACCGCCGGGGCGTGGTGGGGCTGGCCCCCGACTCCCGCATCCTGCCGGTACGCGTGCTCGACGAGGAGAACCGGTACGACGACGCCTTGATCGTCGCCAAGGGTGTCCGATGGGCGGTCGACAACGGCGCCAAAGTGATCAACCTGTCGCTCGGCGGCAACGGCGACAGCCCCGCCCTGGCCGCCGCCATCGACTACGCCTTCGCCAAGGACGTGGTGGTGGTCGCCTGCACCGGCAATCTCGCCACGTCACCGGAGGCGAAGGTGTGGTACCCGGCCCGGGAGCCGGGCGTCATCGCCGTCTCCGGGTTGGAGCGCAACAGCGACAACCTGTGGAGCGGCGCGATCACCGGTCGCGCCACCGTCCTCACCGCCCCGGCCAGCGGCCTGGTCGGCGCCCGGCCGCCGCAGGGGTACTGGCGGGTGCAGGGCACCAGCTTCGCGGCACCGCTGGTCGCCGCCACCGCCGCCCTGGTCCGGTCCCGCTACCCGCAGATGTCCGCCGGGGACGTGGTGAACCGGCTGCTGGTCACCGCCAAGGACATCGGGCCCACCGGACGCGACGACCGGTTCGGCTACGGGTTGGTCGACCCGATCGCGGCGCTGACCGCGGACGTACCGCTGGTCGGTGACAACCCGCTGGACGACAACGACTCGCCCGGGGTGACCGGCTTCGGCCCGGCGCCCGGCTCGGTGCCGGTCGGCGACCACGACGCCGAGCAACTCGGCCTGACCGGGTCGCAGCAGGAGACCCGGTGGCGGGCGCGCGCCGCCGGGGCGGCGGAGGACACCGGCCCGGTACGCCTCTGGGTCGGCTCGGCGATCCTCGTCGCCCTGGTCACCGGCGCGGCGCTGATGGTGCGCCGGCTGCGGCGACGCTGAGCGGGCCCGCCGGGCAATCCGGCGATCCCGGGTCTTCGATCCTGCTCGGCGGGGTACAACCGTCGGCGTGAGTGCCTCAGGCCGGCGCACGACGGCGCCCCCGCCGGTCCGCGACCCGTTCGGTCCCGCGGACGGCCCGTCGGGGCTACGTCCCGGTCACACCGCCTCCGGCCTGTCGATGCTCGTGCCGTTCGTGCTGCTCGCCACGCTGGTGGTGGGCGACTGGCCGCCGCTGCGCCGGCTGGACGCGGCGATCACCGCCGACCTGCACGACTTCGCCCACGACCACCCGGCCTGGGTGTCGGTGATGGGCCTCTGGACGGACGTGTTCGCACCGATGCCGCTGCGCGCCGGGGCGTTGTGTCTGGTGGTCTGGCTGGCCTACCGGGGTGCGCGGCGACTGGCCGTCTGGGTCACCACCACCATGGTGCTCGGCGGCCTGCTCGGGCCGCTGCTCAAGCTCGTGGTGGGCCGTCCGCGACCGGATCTGCCCGAGCCGGTGGCGCTGGCCCCCGGCCTGTCCTTCCCGTCGGGACACGCGCTGAACGCGGCGCTGGCCGCCGGTGTGCTGCTCGTGGTGTTCCTGCCCCGGACCAGGGCGCGGTCGGCGGGCCGGGTGGCGGTCTGGGCCGCCGCGCTCGCCATCGCCCTGGTCACCGGGTTCAGTCGGGTCGCGCTCGGCGTGCACTGGACCAGCGACGTGGTCGCCGGATGGCTGCTCGGCACGGCGGTGGTCACCGCGACCACCGTGGCCTTCACGCTCCTGGCCCGGCGGTCGCCGCCCGACGACTGACCGTCAGGTGCACTCGCCGGTGCCCACGCCCCGGGTCCGCTCCGCACCGGCCAGCGCCACCGGCCGGGCCTCGGCGGCGGTCACCGCGAAGCCGGTGTTCGGGTCGTACGCGGCCGCCGCGAAGATCACCCCGAGCACCAGGCCGTTCGAGGAGACCAGCGGCCCGCCGGAGTTGCCGCTGCGCACCAGTGCCCGGATCGTGTAGATCTCCCGGGTCACCTCCCCGGACGAGTAGATGTCCGGCCCCTTGATCCGGTCGACGTCGCGGATCCGCGCCGACTGGGCGTTGTACGGTCCGTCCAGCGGGAAGCCGAGCACGATGGCGTCCGCGCCGGAGGTGGTGTTGCCGGCGGCGAACCGCATGGACGGGCCGGGCAGGTTCGGCACGTACAGCACGGCCAGGTCGCGGTCCGGGTCGTAGACGACCACGACGCCGTCGTACCGCTCGCCGCGCAGTTCCACCGCGACCGAGTCGGTGCCGGCGACCACGTGCGCGTTGGTCATCACCCGGTCGTCGGCGTACACGAAGCCGGAGCCCTCGATGCGGCGCGAACAACTCTTGGCCGAGCCGAGCACCTTGACCACCGACTGTTGGCCGTTCGCCACCACCGGCGACCCGGCCAGCGCCGGGTCGGGCGGCTCGACCTGCCGGGCCTGGGTACGGCGCAGGCCGTCGAAGACGTCCGGGAAGCCGTTGGTGTCGACGGTGTCGCGCAGCGCGGTGGAGAGCTGTTGGGCCTGGTCCGGCATTACCTGGTCGACCACGTTGAGCAGCGCGCTGCTGCGTACCGAGTTGGCGAGCCAGGGCACCGAGGAGGAGCCGAGCGGCACCGCCACCAGCCAGGCGACCAGGAGCACCGCGAAGAGCGAGACGAAGGCGCCGCCGATGTCGTCGAGCCGTCGACCCGTGTGGCTGGCGATGGTGCGGCGCAGATGGGAGCCGAGCCATCCGGCGAGCGCCTGACCGATCACCGCCAGGCCGAAGATGGCGACGAGCGAGATCAGCACGCGGGTGCCGCTGTCCACGAACTGCTGGGCGAACATCGGCCCGATCTGGAGCCCGATCAGCGCACCGAGGAAGAACCCGGAGAACGAGAGCACCCCGATGACGAATCCCTGTCGGTATCCGCTGATCGCGAACACGAGCATGAGTAACAGCAGAACGAGATCAACGGCCGACACGGGTCAAGCGTACGGGCCGCAGGCTCGTGGGATGACGATCGCTTGCGGAAGGTGACGACGCGGTCAGCGGACCGCGCTCTCGTCCACCTCGTCGGTGCCGGCCGAGGGGGCGGGTGACGCGCCGGACGGGGGCAGGTCGATCACCTGTCCGTGCGGCCACGGCCGGCTCCAGCCGCCCATCTCCAGCAACGCGGCCAGCACCCCGGCGGTGAAGCCCCAGACCAGCATGCCGCGGACCGAGAAGGCGGGGCCGACCCAGCCGCTGGAGTGGCGTACCCGGACCCGGTTGTCGGGGTCGACCAGTTCGGTGACCGGCAGCCGGGCCACGTGCGCCACCTCGGCCGGTTCCCGGGGGTGCACCCGGTGCGGCGCGTGCCACCAGGCGAGCACCGGCGTCACCACGAACTCGCTGACCGGGATCCACAGTCTCGGCAACTCGGCCAGCACGGTGACGCTGGCCGGGTCGAGGCCGACCTCCTCGTTGGCCTCACGCAGCGCGGTTGCGGCGGCGTCGGCGTCGCCCGGGTCGGCGGCACCGCCCGGGAACGCCGGCTGTCCGGCGTGGTTACGCAGCGTCGCGGCCCGCTGGAGCACCAGCACGTCCGGGCCGGTCTCGGCGTCCTCACCGAGCAGCACCAGCACGGCGCTCTCCCGGCCGCCCTGCTCCGGGGTGCGGATCTGGGTGAAGTCCTCCATGCGTGCGGTACCGAGCCGCACCAGCAGCGGGTCCAGCCAGTCCGGCACCGGCCGCCGCGTGCCGGACGTCGTCCGCCCCGGGGTCACGCCGGTTGGCACCTCGCTCACGCCGGTACCGAAATGTCGAGGTGCTGCTGGACGAGTTCGGCGAGGCGGGCGTCGTCGAGGGCGCCCGAGGTGTCGATGTGCCGCACACCGCCGTCGGCGCCGACGAACACCGTCATCGGGAACGCGTTGCGTTCCAGGGCCCGCTGGAACGCCTTGCCCTGGTCGAACAGCATCGGGAACCGTACGCCGAAGTCCTCGCCGATGGACTGCGCGGCGCGGCGGCTGTCCTGGGTGTTCACCCCGATCACCCGCAGTTTCCCCTCGGTCTGCTCGCTGAGCCGCTGGAAGGCGGGCAGTTCCTCGCGGCAGGGCGGGCACCAGGAGGCCCAGATGTTGATCACGGCCGGTCCGGGGATGTCGCGCACGGCGACCGGGGTGCCACCGGTGAAGCAGGTGAGGGTCAGCTCGGGCAGCCGATCGCCCTGCGGAGTGCCGTTCCCGGCAGCGCCGGGCTCGGCGACGAGGGAGGTGCACTCCTCGAACGGGGACGGCCGGCTGGTGCCCGTGTCCGGCCCGGCAGCGGAGGGCTGGTCACTCTCGGGCGTGCACGCCACGGTGCCGAGCAGCAACAGTGGCAGGGACATCAGGGCCAGTCGGCGGATCACGGCGCCTCCGCCCGGACCGCCTGCACCGGCACCAGGTCGGGGTCGACTCCGGCGGCGACGGCCAGGTCACGGGCCCGGGGGCCCTTGAGCAGCTTCGCGGCGGCGGCCGCCTCGGTCGGGCCGGTGCCGTACGACGGGCAGAGCTTGGCCAGCGTGCACGCGCCGCAGGCGGGCTTGCGGGCGTGGCAGACCCGCCGGCCGTGGAAGATGATCCGGTGCGACAGCATGGTCCAGTCGCGCTTCGGATACATCGCCCCGATCGCGTGCTCGATCTTGACCGGGTCGGTCTCGGCGGTGAGCCGCCACCGCTGGACCAGCCGCTGGAAGTGCGTATCGACGGTGATGCCGGGCACGTCGAAGGCGTTGCCGAGGATGACGTTGGCGGTCTTGCGGCCGATCCCGGGCAGGGCCACCAGGTCGGCCAGCCGGCCCGGCACCCGACCGTCGTGCCGCTCGACGAGGGCCTGGCCGAGGTGGATCAGCGAGCTGGTCTTGTTGCGATAGAAGCCGGTCGGCCGGATCAGCTCCTCCATCTCGTCCCGGTTCGCCCCGGCGTAGTCGGCGGCGCTCGGGTAGCGGGCGAAGAGCTTCGGCGTGACCTCGTTGACCTTCTTGTCGGTGCACTGAGCCGAGAGGATGGTGGCGACGGCCAACTCCAGCGCGTTGCCGTGGTTCAGCTCACAGTGGGCGTCGGGATGCGTCTCGGTCAGCACGCGGCCGATCCGCCGTGCCCGACGCGTACGACCGAGGTCGGTCTCGGGGGCGCTTCTGGTCACGACGGCCAGCCTACGTCGCCGCGCCGACGCTCCGGTCGGCCCACACGGCCGGGCCGGCGATCAGCCCTCGTCCGGCGGGCTGATCTTGCCTGCCTTGGTGAACTGCGCGCCGGTCTCCGGGAAGTCGAGCTTGGTGAGGTCGCGGAGCAGGCCGAGGCCCCGGTCGTCCGGGTCCATGGTCGGCTTGCCGATCCCGTTCATGTACGTCGAGACGAACGACCCGCCGGACCAGGTGCCGTCCGGCTCCAGGGTCACCTTGAGCACGCCGCCCCAGCCGAGGCGGCCGTTGTTGCTCAGCATGCCGCCGCCACCGGCGAAGTTGCCCAGGCTGTACGCGATCAGTCGGCCCTTGTAGAACTCCATGCCCCGCAGCACGTGCGGACCGTGGCCGACGATCAGGTCGGCGCCGGAGTCGATCATCGCGCGGGAGAACTTGATCGGGTCGCCCCGGTTCTCGCCGAGGAACATCTCGGTGCCCGGACGGGTGCGGGTCATCTCCGAGCCCTCGCCCCCCATGTGCACCTGCACCACCACGATGTCGGCCATGGTGGCGGCCTTCTCGATCACCTTCTTCGCCGACGGGATGTCGACCAGGCTGTTCGACCAGCGGTACGACGAGAAGCCGGCCACCGCGACCTTGACGCCGTCGACCTCGACCACGGTGATCTGGTCGGGCGCCCCGGTGTGCGCCAGGTCGTGCTCCTCCAGCGCCTTCTGGGTGTTCTCGTACCCCTTGGGCCCGAAGTCGTAGCCGTGGTTGTTGGCCTGGTTGAGCAGGTCGAACCCGGCGTCGGCGAGGTGTGCGGCGTACTCCGGCGGCGCGCGGAACTGGAAGCAGCGGGTCGAGTTCGCCCCGCACTTGCCGGTGCCGGTGTCCACCGTCAACGGCTCTTCCAGGTTGCCCATCGCCACGTCGGCGGCGATCGCCTTCTTGACCGAGTCGAAGAAGCCCTTGCCGCCGTTGGGCGGCAGCCGGTTGGGCGCGTTGCCCATCACGATGTCACCGGTGGCGGAGAGGGAGATGGTCTTGACCTCGGGCGGGGTCGACTCGACCGGCCCGGCGGTCCCACCACCGCCCGCGCCGGGCTGCCAGACCGGCTCCTGACCGAGATCGGCGCAACCGGCGAGCAGCAGCACGGCGAGCAGCGCACCGAGCGCGGCCGGGAAACGGCGACGCGAACGCGACGCGAGAGCGGCGTGGGGGCGCGGACGCGACGCCGTGGAGACACGGCGAGGCGAACGCGACGCGAGGGGGGCGCGAGCATACATCGGGGGCGACCCTACCGGGCGGGAAACACCGCGACGAGGGCCGATCGGGTGGAGGATTCAGCCCCGGAGCCGATCCGACCATGGGACGACGGTGTCGGTGCCGACCGCCGCGACCGCCGCGTGCACCGCGCGGGCCAGCGGGGCGCCCCAGGCCGAACGCGGGCCGCCGTAGGCGCTGACCGGCCCGTCCGGCGGGCAGAGCACCGTGACCGCGTCCGTCGGGGTGCCGGTGCCGGGCAGGCCGAGGTCCGAGATCGCCTGCACCTTCGCCTCCGTCGCGGTGGCCACCGCGTTGACCAGGGCCGCGTCGCCGAGCCGGGCCGGCACGTACACCACGATGTTGACCGTGCCGACCCGCTGGGCCGGGGCCGCCACGTCGGGTGCCGCCGCGGGCACCGGGGTACCCAGGCCGACAGTGGCCCAGACCTGCACACCGGTGTCGGTCCGGGCGACCACCTCGGTCACGTCGACGCCGGTCAGCAGGCCCACCCCGGGTCCGTCGAGGCCGAGCCGCCGGGCCATGCCGGCCAGGTGGTCGGCGGGGTCGTCCCGGTCGTACGACATCGGCACGGTCGCGTTCAGCACCCATCGCCGTACGCCGAGCCCGCCACCGAGCGGGCCGGTGCCGACCGCCCGCAACGGCCGCACGGCGCGCCACACGAGTAGCGGAATGTCCCTTCCGTCCTCGTGGCGGGTGGTCACCTGGGGCTCACTCAGCACGCCGTGACCCTACGGCCGACGGCCTCGCCGGTCGTCGGCGGCCCGCGCGGGCGAGCGATGGTACCGGGCGACCGACACGGGAAGGTTACGCCCAACGATCAAGATTCCAGGGGTGCACCTCTGATTCCTGCTCACGTGCGCCTAGACTGGGCGGCGCGCGAGGGATCAGCGGACGGCGACCCGGCCGACAGACGGCACGCGCAACCGGAGGTGCGCGATGGACGAGGTACTGGCCCGCAGCGGGATCTTCCAGGGAGTCGACCCGGAGGCTGCCGAGGCGCTCGCCAAGGAGATGGAGACGATCGAGGTCCGCAAGGGCGAGGTCGTGTTCAACGAGGGCGAGCCCGGCGACAGTCTCTACATCCTGCTGTCCGGCAAGATCAAGGTCGGGCGACGGGCCGCGGACGGCCGGCAGAACCTGATCGCGGTGATGGGCCCGTCGGACATGGTGGGCGAGCTGTCGCTGTTCGACCCGGGTCCGCGTACGGCGACCGCCACCGCGGTGACCGACAGCCGCCTGGCCCGGCTGCGCAAGCAGGCGCTGCGGCCGTGGCTGAACAACCGGCCGGAGATCGCCGAGCAGCTGCTGCGCGTGCTCGCCCGCCGACTGCGCCGGACCAACGACGCCCTGGCCGACCTGATCTTTACCGACGTCCCCGGCCGGGTCGCCAAGAACCTGCTCCAGATGGCCGGCCGCTTCGGCACCCGGGACGGCGGCGTGCTGCGCGTGACGCACGACCTGACCCAGGAGGAGATCGCCCAGCTCGTCGGCGCCTCCCGCGAGACGGTCAACAAGGCGCTGGCCGACTTCGCCTCGCGGGGCTGGCTCCGGCTGGACGGCAAGAGCATCATCATCCTCGACCCGGAGCGCCTGGCCCGCCGCGCGCGGGTCTGACCACCCTCTGTCCTCCACCGCCCGGTCGCCCACTCGCGGCCGGGCGGTGTCGTGTCCGGGCAGCCGTGTCCAGGCTGGGTCGCGGCCGGGCGGTGTCGTGTCCGGGTTCGCCACCGTCGCCGGTGACCGTGTCGGGCGGCGCACTGCGCGGTCGTAAAAAAGTCAGTCTTGACTGTTTGTTTTTCGGGCGGCAGGCTGTGTCCGTGCCTCCCGCATCGACCCGCGTCCCTCAACAGCAGCGCAGCCGCGCCACCCAGGCCCGGCTGTTGGAGGCGACCGTCGAGTGCCTGGTCGAGCACGGCTGGTCCGGCACCACGACCACGGTGGTGGCGGCCCGGGCCGGAGTCTCCCGAGGCGCCCAGCTACACCACTACCCGACCCGGACCGCCCTGGTCACCGCCGCCGTGACCCACCTGACCGAACGCCGGGCGGCGGAGCTGCGGGCCGAGGCGGAGGCACTGCCGGCCGGCCCCCGCCGACTGGACCGGGTGGTCGACCTGCTCGCCGCCGCCTTCACCGGGCCGCTCTTCGTGGCCGCCCTCGAACTCTGGGTGGCCGCCCGCACCGACGCCGAACTGCGGGCCGCGTTGCTGCCGCTGGAGACCCGGGTCGGGCGGGAGATGCACCGGCTGACCGTCGAGCTGCTCGGCGTGGACGAGCGACGGCCGGGCGTACGCGAGGCGGTGCAGGCCACCCTCGACCTGCTCCGAGGACTCGGCGTGGCCAACCTGCTCAGTGACGACTCGGCCCGCCGGGCCGCCCTGCTGCACGCCTGGAAACGCCAGTTCACCACCCTGCTCACCCCCGCCGACGCCCGACCGGAAGGCGAGCGGGACTGATCCCCACCGGAGGCACCGTGGTCGACCTGGCCGTCCTGCTCACCGACCTGGCCGCCGAGTCAGCGCAGCTCGACGCGCTCGTCGCGCCCCTGCCCGAGGCGGAGTGGGAGCGGCCCACCCCGGCGGCGGGCTGGACGGTCGCCCACCAGATCGCCCACCTGGCCTGGACCGACCACGTGTCCCACCTGGCAGCGACCGACCCGGACGCGTTCCACGCCTCGGTCGCCGCCGCCCCGGATCCGGCCCGTCTGGTCGACGCGGGCGCGGAGGCGTTCCTCGCCCCGCCGGAGGTGCTGCTGAGCCGCTGGCGGGTCGGCCGCAGTACGCTCGCGGCGTCGCTCGCCGCCGCTCCGGCCGGACAGAGACTGCCCTGGTACGGCACCCGCATGTCGCCCGCCTCGATGGCCACCGCACGGATCATGGAGACCTGGGCGCACGGCGAGGACGTGGCCGACGCGCTGGGCGTGTCCCGGCCCGCCACCGCCCGGCTGCGGCACATCGCACACCTGGGCTCCCGTACCGTCGGGCACAGCTTCGCCGCGCACGGCCGGGCGGTGCCGACGGTGCCGGTCCGGGTCGAGCTGCGGGCACCGGCCGGGGACACCTGGGCCTTCGGTCCGCCCGACGCGACCGACCGGGTCACCGGCCCGGCGCACGACTTCTGTCTGTTGGTGACCCGGCGGCGGCACCGCGCCGACACCGCCCTGGTCGCCGACGGGCCGGTGGCCGACGCGTGGCTGGACGTGGCACAGGCGTTCGCCGGACCACCCGGTCCCGCCCCCGCGCCCCGGTCACCGGGCGACGACCGGGCCGGAGCCGCCGCGTGAGCGCGGCCGACCAGCGGCCCCGCGCCGCCGTGCTGCGGGTCGGCAACGCGTCCGGCTTCTACGGCGACCGCTTCTCCGCCTGGCAGGAGATGCTCGACGGCGGCGAACTGGACGTGCTGACCGGCGACTACCTGGCCGAGTTGACCATGCTGATCCTCGGCCGGGACCGGATGCGCGACCCCGACCTGGGGTACGCGAGGACGTTCCTGCGACAGCTCGAAGGCTGCCTCGGCACCGCCTTGGACCGTCGGGTCGCGCTGGTCACCAACGCCGGCGGCCTCCACCCGGCGGGGCTGGCCGCCGCGATCCGCACCCTCGCCGACCGGCTCGGACTGCCCGTGCGGGTCGGGTACGTCGAAGGCGACGCCCTGGCCCGCCCGGACGCGCTCACCGCGAACGCGTACCTCGGGGCGTTCGGTATCGCCGCCTGCCTCGACGCCGGGGCGGACGTGGTGGTGACCGGCCGCGTCACCGACGCGTCCCTGGTGGTCGGCCCGGCCGTGGCCCACTTCGGCTGGACGCACGACGACCTGGACGCGCTGGCCGGCGCCACCGTGGCCGGGCACCTGATCGAGTGCGGGGCACAGGTCACCGGCGGCAACTACAGCTTCTTCACCGAGCTGCCCGACGGCGGCCACCGGCCCGGCTTCCCCGTCGCCGAGCTGCGTCGCGACGGCTCGTCGGTGCTCACCAAGCACCCCGGCACCGGCGGCGCGGTCACCGTCGAGACGGTCACCGCGCAACTGTTGTACGAGGTCGGTGCGCCCGCGTACCTCGGGCCGGACGTGGTGACCCGGCTGGACACGGTCGAGCTGAGCCCGGACGGGCCGGACCGGGTACGCGTCTGCGGTGTCCGGGGCACGCCACCGCCGGAGACGCTCAAGGTGGGCGTCAACAACCTCGGCGGTTTCCGCAACTCGATGACGTTCGTGCTCTGCGGGCTGGACATCGAGGCGAAGGCGGCCCTGGTCCGGGCACAACTGGAGGCGGCGGTCGGCACCGACGGGCTGGAGTTCCAGTTGGCCCGTACCGACCACCCGGACGCGACCGACACCGAGGTGGCGAGCGCGCTGCTGCACGTACACCTGCGGGACGGTGACCGGACGCGGGCCGGACGGGCCTTCTCGGCGGCGGCGGTGGAGTTGGCGCTGGCCTCGTACCCCGGCTGCACGCTGACCACGCTGCCCGGCGACGCCACCCCGTACGGCGTCTTCACCACCGACACCGTTCCGCAGGACGCGGTCACCCACGTCGCCGTACTGCCCGACGGCACCCGCCGCACCATCCCCCCACCCCCGGTGCGGTGTAAGGAGGGGTCCCTTCCTATACACCAGGCGATAGCAGGGGACCCCTCCTTACCTCCGGCGGCCGGCGCGGGGACGCGGCGGGGGCCGCTCGGGGAGCTGGTCGGGGCGCGCTCGGGCGACAAGGGCGGCGACGCGAACCTCGGCGTCTGGGCGCGTACCGACGCGACCTGGGCGTGGCTGCGCGGTTGGCTGACCGTGGCCCGGTTGGCCGAGCTGCTGCCGGAGACGGCCCCGCTGACCGTGCGTCGACACGAGCTGCCGAACCTGCGCGCGGTCAACTTCGTGATCGAGGGACTGCTCGGGCCCGGGGTGGCCGGATCGACCCGGTTCGACCCGCAGGCCAAGGCGCTCGGCGAGCTGCTCCGCGCCCGGGTGGTAGACCTGCCGGCGGAGCTGCCCACCGGGCCGTCAACGGCCGGCGCGGAGCTGCCCGCCGAACCGCAATCAGCCGGCGCGGAGCTGCCCGCCGGACCGGCGGCGGCCGGGGGGCCGCAGGCGTGACCATCGTGGACACGCCGGAGCGGCGTCAGTTGCGCGAGCTGACCCGGGCCTTCGTGACCCAGGAGGTGCTGCCGCACCTGGCCGACTGGGAGAGGGCCGGTGAGGTGCCCCGCGCGCTGCACGTCACCGCCGCGCGGACCGGGCTGCTCGGCGTCGGTTTCCCCGAGTCGGTCGGCGGCAGCGGCGGCGACCTGCTCGACTCGATCGTCGTCACCGAGGAGATGATCCGCTCCGGCGGATCGTCGGGGCTGGTCGCGGCCCTGTTCACGCACGGCATCGCGCTGCCGCACATGGTCGCCGCGGCCGGTGGCCGGTTGGGCGGCACGCTCCCGGGCGCGGCCGGCCCGCCGGTGCAGCGCCCGCCGACCGACGACGACCTGGTCGACCGGTACGTCCGGCCGACGCTCGCCGGTACGACGATCGGCGCGCTCGCCGTCACCGAGCCGGAGACCGGCTCCGACGTCGCCGGGATCCGCACCCATGCCCGTCGCGACGGCGAGCACTACGTGGTCAACGGTGCGAAGACGTACATCACCAGTGGCGTCCGGGCGGACTTCGTGACCACGGCGGTGCGGACCGGCCCTCCGGGCGGCGGCGAGTTGAGCCTGCTGGTGATCGAGAAGGGCACGCCCGGGTTCACCGTCGGGCGACGGCTGGAGAAGCTCGGCTGGCACTGCTCGGACACCGCCGAACTCTCCTTCGTCGACGTCCGTGTCCCGGTGGCGAACCGGATCGGCGAGGAGGGCACCGCCTTTCTCGCGATCATGCAGCACTTCGCCGCCGAGCGGCTCTCCCTGGCCACCCAGGCGTACGCGATCGCGCAGCGCTGCGTCGAGCTGTCCGTGCGCTGGTGCCGGGACCGGTCCACGTTCGGTCGTCCGCTGGTCGGGCGGCAGGTGGTCCGGCACCGGCTGGCCGAGATGCACACCCGCGCCGAGGCCGCCCGGGCGTACGTGCACCAGGTGGCCGCTCGGGTCGTCGCCGGGGAGCCGGTGGTGACCGAGGTGGCGATGGCCAAGAACGTGGCCGTGGCGGCGAGCGACTGGGTGGTCGACCAGGCCCTGCAACTGCACGGCGGCTTCGGCTACCTGCGCGACGCCGAGGTGGAGCGGCACTACCGGGACGCCCGGATCCTCGGCATCGGCGGCGGCACCACCGAGATCATGAACGAGATCGTCGCGAAGGGCATCGGCCTATGACCACGTTGCAGAGCACGGTCGACCTCACCTCGCCGACCCACCGGGCCAACCGGGAGGCGTTGCGGGACCGGATCGCCGAGCTGGACGCCGCACTCGACCAGGCACGGGCCGGCGGTGGCGAGAAGTACGTGACCCGGCACCACGCGCGCGGCAAGCTGCTGCCGCGCGAGCGCATCGAGCTGCTGCTGGACCGGGACAGCCCGTTCCTGGAACTGTCCCCGGTGGCCGCGTACGGCACGGACTTCCCGGTCGGGGCCAGCGTGGTGACCGGGATCGGGGTGGTCGAGGGCGTCGAGTGCCTGATCGTGGCGAACGACCCGACGGTACGCGGGGGCGCGGTGAACCCGTGGTCGCTGGCGAAGACCCGGCGGGCCGGGGAGATCGCGCTGGCCAACCGGCTGCCGATGGTGAACCTGGTCGAGTCGGCCGGCGCGGACCTGCCCACCCAGGCGGAGATCTTCATTCCGGGCGGCCGGGTGTTCCGTGACCTGACCCGGCTCTCGGCCGAGAAGATCCCCACGGTCAGCGTGGTCTTCGGCAACGCCACCGCCGGTGGCGCGTACGTGCCCGGGATGTCGGACTTCACCATCATGATCCGGGAGCGCTCGCAGGTCTACCTGGCCGGGCCGCCGCTGGTGAAGATGGCCACCGGCGAGGACGCCGACGACGAGTCGCTGGGCGGTGCGGCGATGCACGCCACCCGCAGCGGCCTGGCCGACTTCCTCGCCGCCGACGAGCGGGACGGCATCCGGCTGGCCCGACAGTGCGTCCGCCGGTTGAACTGGCGCAAACAGGGGCCGGGTCCGCGTACGCCGCACCCGCGCCCGCCCCGGCACGACCCGGAGGAGTTGCTCGGCATCGTCAGCGCCGATCTCAAGGTGCCGTTCGATCCGCGCGAGGTGCTCGCCCGACTGCTCGACGGCAGCGAGTTCGACGAGTTCAAGCCGGCGTACGGCACCGCCCTGGTCACCGGGTGGGGTGAACTGCACGGCTATCCGGTCGGCGTACTGGCGAACGCCCGGGGGGTGCTGTTCAGCGAGGAGGCGCAGAAGGCGACGCAGTTCATCCAGCTCGCCAACGCCGCCGACACCCCGCTGATCTTCCTGCAGAACACCACCGGCTACATGGTCGGCACCGAGTACGAGCAGCGCGGCATCATCAAGCACGGCGCTCTGATGATCAACGCGGTGTCGAACTCGACGGTGCCGCACCTGACGGTCAACCTGGGCGCCTCGTACGGGGCCGGGAACTACGGCATGTGCGGCCGGGCGTACGAGCCGAGGTTCCTGTTCACCTGGCCGAACGCGCGCTCTGCGGTGATGGGTCCGGCCCAGTTGGCCGGGGTGCTGTCCATCGTGGCCCGGCAGGCCGCCGCCGCCCGGGGCCGCGAGTTCGACGAGGACTCCGACGCCGCCATGCGGATGATGGTCGAGCAGCAGATCGAGTCCCAGTCCGGCGCGCTGTTCCTCTCCGGACGGCTCTACGACGACGGGGTGATCGATCCCCGGGACACCCGTACCGTCCTCGGGCTCTGCCTGTCGGCCGTGCACAACGCACCGGTACGCGGTGCCGCCGGCTTCGGCGTCTTCCGGATGTGAAGCCCCGTGAGCGCAAGGAACGCAGCGCAGCGGAGTCCCGCAGTCGCGAACGAAAGGCCGGCCCGATGAGCGCGAGAAAGGCCCTGCTGCCATGATCACCAGGCTTCTGGTCGCCAACCGGGGCGAGATCGCCCGCCGGATCATCGCCACCTGTCGGGTGCTCGGCGTCGAGACGGTCGCGGTGCACTCCGACGCGGACGCCGACGCGCCCTTCGTCGCGGAGGCCGACCGGGCGGTACGCCTGCCGGGGAACACGCCCGCCGAAACGTACCTGCGGATCGACCTGATCCTGGCGGCGGCCCGCCGGTCCGGCGCGGACGCCGTGCACCCGGGCTACGGCTTCCTCGCCGAGAACGCCGACGTCGCGGCGGCGGTGACCGACGCCGGGCTGACCTGGGTCGGCCCCTCGGCGAAGGCGATCGCCGCGATGGGCGACAAGCTCGCCGCCAAGGCGCTGCTCGCCGAGGCGGGCGTGCCGATGCTGCCCACCTGGACCGATCCGGGCCAGGTCACCGACTTCCCGGTGCTGGTGAAGGCGTCCGCCGGTGGTGGCGGACGCGGCATGCGCATCGTCCGGGACGCCGACAGTCTCGCCGAGGCGGTGGCGAGCGCGGGCCGCGAGGCGGCGTCGGCGTTCGGCGACGGCACCGTCTTCATCGAGCGGTACGTCGAGCGGGGCCGCCACGTCGAGGTGCAGATCGTCGGCGACCGGCACGGCAGCGTGCTGGCGCTCGGGGAGCGGGACTGTTCGATCCAGCGCCGGCATCAGAAGATCGTCGAGGAGGCTCCGGCGGTGCTCGCCCCGGAGCTGCGGGACCGGCTGCACGCGGCGGCGGTGGCCGCCGGCCGGGCCGTCGATTACGTCGGCGCGGGCACGGTGGAGTTCCTGCTCGCGCCGGACGGCGACTTCCACTTCCTGGAGATGAACACCCGTCTCCAGGTGGAGCATCCGGTGACCGAGGCGGTCACCGGGCTGGACCTGGTCCGGCTGCAACTGCTGGTCGCCGAGGGCGAGCCGCTGCCGCTGGCGGTGACGCCGCCGGTCGAGGGTCACGCGATCGAGGTGCGGCTCTGCGCCGAGGACCCGACCCAGGATTTCCTGCCCGCCACCGGCACCCTGCACCGGTTCGCGGTCCCCTGGGTGGTCGGTGAGTTCGCGCCGACCCGGGGCCTGCGGCTCGACTCCGGGGTGCGGGACGGCTCGGCGGTGCAGGTGCACTACGACTCGATGCTGGCCAAGCTGGTCGCCTGGGCACCCACCCGCGCCGAGGCCGCCCGTACGCTGGCCGCCGCGCTGGCCCGCGCCGAGTTGCACGGTGTGACCACCAACCGGGACCTGCTGGTCCGGGTGCTGCGCAGCCGGGAGTTCGGCGCGCTGGAGGTGGACACCGGGTTCCTGGAACGCCATCCCGAGGTCTTCGCCCCGCTGCTGCCGCCCGGCGAGGTGCCGCTGGTCGCGCTCGCCGCCGCACTGGCCTCGGCAGCGGCCCGGCGTGCTGCCGCGCCGGTGCTGGCCGGGCTGCCCTCCGGGTGGCGCAACGTGCCCGCCTTCCCGCAGGTCGCCCAGTTCACCGGTCCGGACGGGGAGGTCGAGGTGCGTTACCGGCTGGACCGCGACGGCGGTCTCGCCGAGTGGTCGGCAAGGCCGGAGACCGGGACGCCGAAGGACGGGGCACCGGAGGACGGGGCACCGGAGGACGGGGCACCGGAGGACGGGGCACCGGAGGACGGGGCACCGGCGGTCACCCTGGTCGAGGCGGGCCCGGAGCGGGTGGTGTTCGACGTCGACGGGGTGCGCCGGGCGTACCGGGTGCACCTGGTCGGTGCGGCGGTCTTCGTGGACGGCCCGGACGGGACGGCGAGCCTGACCGAGCTGCCGCGCTTCCCGGCGCCCGGCGCGGAGCTGGCCGCCGGGTCGCTGCTCGCCCCGCTGCCCGGGGCGGTGGCCCGGGTGCACGTGGAGGTCGGCCGGCGGGTCGCCGCCGGTGACCTGCTGCTGACCCTGGAAGCGATGAAGCTGGAACATCCCGTGCTCGCCCCGACCGACGGCGTGGTCACCGAGCTGCCGGTCGCGGCCGGCGGCCAGGTCGACACGGGTGCGGTGCTGGCCGTGGTCACCCCCATCGAGGAGGCATCGTCATGAACGTCGACCTGAGCCCGGAGCAGGAACAGCTCCGCGACGCGGTCCGGTCGCTGGGCCGGCGGTACGGCCACCGCTACTTCGTGGAGAAGGCCAAGGCCGGCGAGCACACCGACGAGCTGTGGCACGAGGCCGGCCGGCTCGGCTACCTCGGCGTCAACATCCCCACCGAGTACGGCGGCGGGGGCGGCGGCATCACCGACCTCGCCATCGTCTGCGAGGAGTTGGCCGCCGCCGGCTGCCCGTTGCTGCTGCTGGTGGTCTCCCCCGCCATCGCGGCCACCGTCATCGCCCGGCACGGCACCGAGGACCAGCGCAAACGCCACCTGCCCGGCCTGGCCGACGGCTCCCAGAAGATCGTCTTCGCGATCACCGAGCCGGAGGCCGGGTCGAACTTCCACCGCCTCGGCACCGTCGCCCGACGCGACGGCGACGACTGGGTCCTCTCCGGTCGCAAGTGCTACATCTCCGGCGTCGACGAGGCCGGGCACGTGCTCGTGGTGGCCCGGGCCGGGGACGAGAACGCCACGGACGGCGCGGGACAGCGGCTGAAGCCGGCCCTGTTCATCGTGCCGACCGACGCGCCCGGGTTGACCTGGTCCAAGCTGGACATGGAGATCCTCTCCCCGGAGAACCAGTTCCTGCTCTATCTGGACGAGGTCCGGCTGCCCGCCGACGCACTGGTCGGCGAGTCGCTCGACGCCGGACTGCCGGCGTTGTTCTCCGGGCTCAACCCGGAACGCATCACCGTCGCCGCGATGGGCGCCGGCACCGGCCGGTACGCCATCGAGCGCGCCTCGGAGTACACCGCCACCCGTAAGGTCTGGGGTGGACGCACCATCGGTACGCACCAGGGCGTGTCCCATCCCCTGGCACACGCGGCCGTCCAGGTGGAGCTGGCCCGGTTGATGATCCAGAAGGCGGCGGCGCTCTACGACGCGGGCCGCGACCTGGAGGCCGGGATCTCCGCCAACATGGCCAAGTACGCCTCCGGCGAGGCCGCCGCGCTCGCGGTCGACACCGCCGTGCAGGCGCTCGGCGGTGCCGGCATGACCACCGAGTACGGCGTGGCCACGCTGCTCGGGGCGGTACGGGCCGGTCGCATCGCCCCGGTCAGCCGCGAGATGATCCTGAACTTCGTCGCCCAACACGTGCTCGGTCAGGACAAGTCCTACTGAGCCACCCCACGTGCTCACCGGCAGGCGGCGTCCACCCGGTGCACCGGGCGTACCCGCCGGCCCAGCCCCTCCAGCAGCGAGTCCTCGACGTGGAAGTCGTGGATCCACAGCCGGTAGCGGGGCAGCTCCTCCTCGGAGGGGCAGAGCACCTGTTCGCGTACGAAGTCGACGGGCACGTACCGGACGCCGCCCCGCTCCTGGAGGATCACCGTGTGCACGTCGTCGGTGGTCACCACGTGCCCCCGGATCTCCTCGGTGGCCTCGGGGGTGGCCCCGACCGTGGTCACGGTGAGCGGCAGCACCGGTGTGCTGATCACGGGCAACGCCGCCCAGACCAGCACCACGAGCACGGCGGCCTGACTCAGTGGGGCGAAGGCCCGCAGCACCACCCGGGGCAGCGGCCCGGCGACGAGGAGCGCCAGCAGCGGCGGCACCACCAGCAGCGCGATCGGCAGCGGTTCGGCCTGTTCCCACGCGTCGCGCAAGGTGGGGACGAGCAGCCACAGGTAACCCGCGTACCCCGCCGTGATCATCAGGACGCGGACCGCCGGACGCTCGTGCAGCCGGACCGGCGTGAGCCCGAACGCCGCCGCCAGGGTCGGCAACAGCAGCGGAAGATACAGCAGCGGCCAGGTGACCAGGGCCATCAGGAAGCTCGCCGCGATGAACCAGCTCGGTGTGACGTCCATCCAGCGGGCGAAGAGCGAGCGTCGGGCGGTGGCCTCCCGGCTGGCCGCGAGCACCCCGCCGAGCGCGAACACCGCGACCAGCGCGGTGCAGAGCAGGCGGGCCGCCGTGGTGAGGAAGCCGGCCAGCATGTTGACCGGTCCCACGTTGGCCACCAGCAGCAGCGTGGTCTGCAACTCGCCGCCGGCCTCGACGCCGAGCCGGAGCACCGAGAAGACCGCCGGTACGCCGACCACCGCCGTCCAGAACGACTGGCTGGCCCGGGCCCGGCGCTCGGTCCGGTCCACGTCGACGTCCATGCGCCCACTCGACGTGGCGGGTCCGTCCGGCTCGGCCGGGTCGTCCGGCTCGGCCGGCACGGCGGCGCCGTCCACCGGCGGCTGCGCCGGGACGGAGGGCATCACCTGGTACGGCACCGGCCGGTCGGCGTCCGGGGCGTTGCCGGTGGGCGCCGCCGGCGTGCTCATCGCCCCGGCACCTTGTCGTCGAAGTCGACCAGTCGGGGCACGTCGAGCGGCTGTGGTTGCCGCTTCTCCGCGCGCAGCCACGGACCCAGCGTCCGGTTGTACGCGACCTGCCACGGGCTGATCTCCCCGTTGCGTCCCTGCCGGTAGCTCTTGTCGAGGAAGTACGCCACGAGGTCGCGCAGCGCGGGGTCGCCGATGGGCACGCCGATGCCGAGCAGTTCGCTGGTGCCGAAGGGCATGTCCACGATCTCGAACTCGGTCGGGTAGCGGGCCACGAAGCCGGCGAGGATCGTCTCGTCCGAGCTGACCGCGTCGTACCGGCCGTCCAGGATGCCCTCGACGCAGTCGCCGACGTCCTTCACCACCACCGCGCGCACCTGGTGCCGTTCCAGTTCCGCCTCGGTGGTGGAGCCACCGCTGGTGCAGATCTGGAACTTCGGGTTCCGCAGGTCCTCGATGGTCCGGATGGTGTCCCGGTGCCGGCTCGGCACCATCACCTCCTGCGTGGTCACCAGGTACGGCCCGGCGAAGCTGACCTGCTTCTTACGCTCCTCGGTGATGGAGAAACTGGAGACCACCAGGTCGACCATCCCACCTTGGAGCGCGGGGATCCGGTCCTCGGTGGAGATCGGCACGAACTCGATCCGGTGGTCGCCCTCGAAGCCGAGCGAAGCGGCGATGTAGCGCGCGATCTCGACGTCGAAGCCGACGTGTCCGCCGTCGCGTACGTCGCCCATCAGCGGCTCGTTGCTCGACACCCCGATCCGCAGCACGTTCTGCTCCCAGACGTGTGACTCGCGGAGCTTCTCCTGCACCGAGGGCAGTTCCGGCTCCCGCTGGCTGTCACAACCGGCCGCCGCGCCCAGGAACAGAGTCAGGGCGACCGCGAGGGTGGTGGCGACCGAGCGGAACCGGGTGGTGGAGAGCCGTCCGACCATGGATCACCTCACTACTTTTCGAAGTTGTCATGACACCGAAAGTAGCGAGTGCCTGCCAGTCGACATCGTTGTGAAACGCACCGGGGTGCGGCGGGCATCCGACTGCCCGCCGCACCCCGGAAGGTGTGTCGCGACCTCAGCGCGCCGTCAGCGAGCCGATTCCCCCCGGCATCGGCACGACCACCGGCGGCAGTTGCTTGGGCTCACCGCGGCGCGGCGCCCCCTTGGCCGCCAGGTCCTCCTTGGAGGTGTCGACCCGGACGGCGGCGGCCGACTCCGGCAGTTCCTCGAACGGCTGGATGTCGCCGTGGCAGACGGTGCCCTTCTTCGGCAGCGTCAACCGCAGCAGGTACGCGTCGATGGCGCCGGTCGCACAGGCCGACGTGCCGTACGCGGAGTGGCCCCAGTTGTCGCTGGAGAGCAGGCGGCTGTTCGGCAGCAGCTTGGCCGTGGCGACGGCACCGTGGTAGCTGGTCGCCGGGTCCCAGTAGTTGCCGACGACCAGGACCGGGTTGACCGTCCGCCGGTTGAACGGGCCGGTGTAGCGGTCCTCGTCCCGCACCGTCCAGGTGTCGCGGGCACAGGGCGCGGAGATCCAGGACCAGTACCGGCCGAAGTACGGGTCACGCTTGTCGGCCCTGGCGGCCCGGGCCGCCCAGGAGGCGGCGTCCTTCGGGTGGTTCGCGTCGGTGCAGTCCACCCCGAGGAAGGTCTCCAGCCAGGTCTGGTACGGGAAGTCGTAGGTCCGGGCCTGCTGCCGAGCCTTCTCGGCCCGCTGGAGCAGCGAGGTACGTGCCTGCGTCCGCGACGCGTTCGCCGCCGACGGGTCGGCCAGCGTCAGCAGTTCCTGGATGAGGTAGACGATCTCGTAACCGTACGGATCATAAAGGTAGCGCGCGGTGATGCCGATGACGTCGGCGTAGGTGAAGGTGAGCTCACCCAGGTCCGGGTCCTCGATCACCACCGGCTTGGCCTTGAGCCGTTTGGTCAACAGCTCGAACTGGGCGGCCGGGTCACCGGAGGCCAGCGGGCAGACGTCCGCACCGGCCGCCTTGCAGCGCTTGAAGAGCTCGCGCAGCGCCTTGTACGCGCCCTGCGCGCTGCGCATCCGGTCCTCCTGGCCCAGGTTGCCGGAGGCGCCGGCACCGAACCACGCGGTCGCGTCGAGCACACCGTCGATCGCGACGGCCCGCACCCGGTCGGGGAACATGTTCGCGTAGTACTGCCCGAGCACGCTGCCGTAGCTGATGCCCAGATAGGACAGCTTCTTGTCGCCGACCGCCCGCCGCAGCACGTCCATGTCGCGGGCGACCTGAGCGGTCGACATCGCGCCGCTGAGCGGCTTGCCGGTGGTGGAGCAGGCCTTGCCGACCGCGATCGAGGAGGCCACGTACGCCTTCTCCTCGGCCTTCGTGTACGGGAAGGTGACGTTCAGCCCCTCGTACGCCCGGGTCTGGTCCTTGACCGACGTGAAACACCGGATCTGCTCGCTGGCGCCCACCCCGCGCGGGTCGACGCCGACGATGTCGAACCGGTCGAGCACCTCGTCGCCGAGGTAGTAGGGCGCGAACAGGGCGAAGTCGGTGCCCGGAGCGCCCGGACCGCCGGGGTTCACGAAGAGGCTGCCGATCTTGCGTTTCTGGTCCCGCGCCTTGATCCGCAGCACCGCGATCTCGGTCGTCTCGCCCCTCGGCTGGTCGTAGTCCAGCGGCAGGTCGACGGTGGCGCACTCGGCGTAGTCGTAGCACTCGTACCAGTCCAGCTTGGGCGTGGGCACGCGGTCGACCCGCAGCCGCTCCAGGGGACTGGTGCGGTGGGAGACCGTGGCGATGCCCGCGCCGATCGTGGTGGGTGCGGCGCTGGCGGGTACGACGACCGCCGCTCCGGCAAGGAGCGCGCCGACGAGCCCTGCGACGGCGAGATTCCGGATTGGTCGTGGCATGTGGACGCCTTCCGGTGGGATACGGGACACGTCGAGTCGGACTCGACCCCCGCCACTCTAGAGACGTTTGACGATGAACGCGGTCCAGTGAACAGCAACATGTCCGACAATGCAGGCGTCAAAGTCATGATTCCCGCATCCCGTAAGCTGGAGTTATCAGGTGTTTCGCAGGTGCTCGACCGGCTGCTGTTGACAGATCGGCAATCTCCGACATTCTGGACGCGTGAGACGCATCCCCGGACCTGACGCGCGCACCGTGGCAGTGGTCGCCGCACTCGGATCACTGTGGCTGCTGGTGGCACTGGCCGTCGAGCCACGGCAGGATCTGCTGGGGGTCGCGATGGCCCTGGGCTGCGTCCTGCTCGCCATCGTCACCGGGGTGGCGGTCACCGCCGCCCGGCAGGCCCGTCCGGCCGACCCGCCGCCGCCGACCCCACCGGTCCATCCGGCGGCCCAGGCACCCGGCATCGACGCGGACACCCTGGAGACGCTGGGCGACCGGGAGGCCGTCCGGGCGATGCGCGACCGCTACCGCCGCGACGCGAGCCACTGACCTCGCTCAGCCGCCGCCGGTGAGAGTGGGGGACGCCAGCCCGTCCAGACCTCGCCCGGCCAGGCAGCGGTAGGTGGTGTCGGTCTGCGCGTCGGCCGGCGGCAGCACCTCCAGATTCCACCCCGTGGGCTTGTCGATGCCGCTGACCAGGCGGAACGTCTCCGTGTTGCAGATCTTGCGAACGGCCGGATCCGCCACGATCTCGTCGTGGTCGGCGTCGAGCAGCGTGCGGGGCAACTCCCCCTCGGCGTAGCTCTCCCAGGTGTGCCGGGTGTCGCAGGGCACCTGGCTGGCCTCGGCCCGCTGGGCGCGTACCTGCACCGGGCCGAAGCACTCCAGCTCCTCCGCGCACCGGGCGCCCTCCGGCAGCGCCTCGGGCAGGGTGGCGCAGCCCGGACGGTGCACACCGGTGGTGATCGGCCGGGCCGGACCGGTGGGCTGACCTGACGAGAGTCCTCCGGCGGCCCAGGCGCCCACACCCGCCGAGGCGGCCAGCGCGATCACGCCGGTGGCGCCCAGGAACCAGCGCCGCCCCCGGCTGCGCTCGGTGGAGGTGCCGGCGGCTCCGGCGTCGGGTGGCGTACCCGGGCCCCGGAAGCCGCCGTGGTGTCCGCCGCCGAGCAGGCCGATCGGCGGGCTCGGTGGGCCGGAACCCTCCAGTTGCAGTCCGACCAGCATGTCGTGCAACTGCACGACGGAGGGCCGCTCCGCCGGATCGTTGGCCATTCCGGCGCGGAGCACGTCGACCAGCTCCTCCGGAATGCCGGGGATGCCGGGGATCGGCTGGTGGAACATCTCCAGCACGGTGACCAGGCTCGGGTTGCGTTCGGTCTGCCAGCGTGGCGGCCGGCCGTGCATCACCGCGTAGAGCGTGGCGCAGAGCGCGTAGACGTCCACCGCCGGTGAGGGCGGGCTGTGGCTGAACATCTCCGGCGGGGCGTACGCCGGGGTGAGCACCTCCAGGGCGACCGTGGCGTCGCGCATCTCGGCGACCACGGCCAGCCCGAAGTCGGCCAGCACCGCGGTGTTAAAGTGCGAATAGAGGATGTTGGCCGGCTTGACGTCGCGGTGCAGCACCCCGGCCGCGTGCGAGTGGGCGAGCGCGTCAGCGATCTTGATGCCGAGGTCCCGCGCCTCGGCGGCGCCCAACGGCGAGTTACGCATCCGTTCGGCGTACGACCCGTCGCAGAGCTCCATGATCAGGTAGGGGTGCTGGTCGATGGTGACCCCCACGTCGAACAGGTCGACCACGTGCGGGTGCGACGACATCCGACCGGCTGCCCGCGCCTCGCGCAGGAAGCGGGCCTGGTCCCGGTCGCTGGCCAGGGTGCGGTTCTCGACCTTGACCGCGACCTCGCGGTCCACCGAGATCTGGGTGGCCCGGTAGACGGTCGCGTAGCCTCCCCGGGCAAAGACCTGCAAATCAGTCAGACCAGGCACGATGGGCGTCGGCAGTGCGCCGGGCGGGGTGTCGGTCACGGTTCCGAAAATACCCAACTGGACCGGCGGCTCAGTGAACCGCATCGGCGGGCGACCGCTCCGGCGAGGTTTCCGCACTGCGCCGGGAGTCCCACCAGAGGCCGGCGGCGGTGGCCAGAGCGCCCACGCCCTCCCACGCCGCCACGCCGAAGAACCGGCCGGGCGCCACGTCGGCCAGCACCGCGAGGGTGAACACGGTGAACGTGACCAACCGGAACACCACGGTGAAGCGGTAGAACGCCCGCCACTCGGTGGCGGTGGCGAGCAGGTAGTAGACCCCCATGTTGAACGAGGCCATCGACGAGGCCGTCACGAACACGCCCGTGTAGTCGCCGGGCGCCCGGGTGGCCGGGATCTCGAAGCCGAGCATCCCGAGCATCACCTCCGGCCAGAGCAGCCCGACCGCGCCCATCACCAGCGCCAACACGCCGAACACCGCGATCGTCCAGCCGGCGACCGAGCGCGGCAGCCTCATCTGAGCCCTCCCCCTTGACGGCACGACCGCCCATGTTGACCGCCGCGTGCACCGTGCACGGTAGCGGTCGGTCCCGACAGACGACATCACCGGAACCGACAGAACCGGCCGGACCGCACCATGTCGACAGGCCGGTGGCTCGGCTCAGCGCGCGTCGCGCAACCGGGTGTACAGCGCCTCGGCGTCAGCGCGCTCGCTGCGCTGCTCGGTGGCGTACGACAGCCGGACCGCCTCCTCGGCGCTGGTCAACGCCTCCGCCGCACGGCCGCAGGCGGCCAGCGCCTCGGCGCGTACCCGGGCGGCGACCACCTGGCTGCGGACGTCCTCGGCCGGTGTGTTCGCCGCCCGGCGGGCCCAGTCCAACGCCTGCTCACACTGCCCGTGTGCGAGCAGTGCCGAGGCGTAACGCGCCATCGACTGCCGACGGGAGAACAATAGCGACGGCGAGGTGGCGGCGGCGGTGGCCACCGGGGCGAGCAGTCCGACCGCGGTGCCGGAGTCGCCGGCCGCCAGCCGGGCCGTCGCCAGCAGCACCCGGGGCCCCACCTGTGCGGGCGCCTGCGGGTTGTGCGGCTCCACACTGGTCAGCACCGTCCGCGCGTACCGCTCGGCGCCGTCCACGTCGCCCATGTCCAGCGCCACGAAGCCGCGCAGCGTGCCGGCCATGCCGGTGAGCAGCGGATGAGCCGTCCGGCCGGCGTACTCCAGCGCGTCGGTGAGCAGGTCGGCGGCGTGTTCCGGCTCGCCCAGGCCACGCGCCACCACACCCCGGACGACCAGCGCGAAACCCTGCCCCCACTCGTCGGAGGCGGCGGCGAACTCGCGGTACGCCCGCCGGGCCTCCCGGTCCGCGTCCAGCAGCTCGCCCAGCTCCGCGTTGGCGTACGCGTCGACCGCCCGCAGCGTGCCCACCGCCCACGCCTCGCCGACCCGCTCCCCGAACGGCAGGAAGATCCGGGCCAGCCGACGCGCCTCGCTCAGCCGACCCGCGAGCAGCCGGGCGAAGGCGGTGGTGCCCCGCAGCCACGCCCGCCCGTACGGGTCCTTGAGCTCGGCGAAGAGTCGGGCGGCGCGGCCGAGTACCGCGTCCGTACCCGAGAAGTCGCCCCGGGTGGTGGTCACCCAGGCCAGGTTCTGCAACGACCACGCCTGACCTCGACGGTCCTGCACCGCGAGGCTGACCTGGTAGGCGGCGGCCAACCGGCTGCTCGCCTCGCCGAGCCGGCCGGCCAGGAAGTCGGCCATGCCCAGCCGACGCATCGCCGACGCCCGCAGGCTCGGCAGGTCCGCGTCGGAGGCCACCTGCAACGCCTCCCGCCAGCAGGTCTCGGCCCGCCGCAGGTCACCCATCGCCTGTTGGGCCTGCCCGGCGAGCAGCAGCGCGCTGACCCGGGTGGTCGCCTGGTCCCCGGCGTTGGCGGCGATCTTCTCGGCCGACGCCAGCGCGTCGGCCACCCGGCCGACCTGGAGCAGCGCCCGCGCGTGCACCACCCGGTCGGAAGCCGGTACGCCGTCGACGCGGGCCAGTTCGGTGGCGCGTTCGGCGTACTCGACGGCGAGCGCCGGCTCGCCCTCGTGCAGGGCGCGTCGGGTGGCCCGGCCGAGCGCGGCGACGCCCAGCGGGGCGACCGCCCGGGCCGGGGCGTCCGGACGCAACGTGACCGCGTCGGCCAACGCGGTGGCCCGCTCGACGTGCTGCGCCACGAAGTCGTCCCGAACCGCCTCGGTGAAGCCGCTCGGACCGGCCGTGGTGCCGGTCGCGACCAGGTCGGGGCCGCCCAGGCCGCTGCTGACGCTGGCCGCCGGGCTCGCCCACCGGGCCAGCGCGGCGTGCCGCTCGGCCAACTCCGCCTTGCTGATCCCGGCGTACGCGGCCTCCCGCATCAGCGGGGTGGCGAAGGCGTACCCGGTGCGGGTGCGGTGCAGCATGCGGCGTTGCAGCAGCTCCTCCACGGCCCGGTCCAGTTCCAGCGCGGCCACCGCGGCCGGTCGGCCGTCGCGTCCGGCCCGCTGCTCGCGCAGCGCCTGCAACGCACCGTCGGGCACCGTGTCCCCGACCACCGCGGCGTCCCGCAGCACCGAACGGGCCTCGGCGGGCAGCGCGTCGATCCGGGCCGCGAGCACGGCCGCGAGGTCGCGGGAGAGCAGCCGACTGCCGAGCGAGCCGGGCGCCAGCCGCCAGTCGTTGCGCGCCCCGGCGGTCAGCGCGCCGCGCTCCATCAGCAGGGTCACCAGCTCGGCCAGATAGAACGGATTGCCCTGGGCGGTGGCGAGCAGCCGGTCGGCGTCGGCCTGCGTCAGTCGCCCGCCACCGAGATAGCTGGTGAGCAGGCGGGACGCGTCGGCGCCGCGCAGCGGCGGCAACGGCTGCACCTCGGCGTCCGCGACCCGGGCCAGGGTGCCCGCGGTACGCACCAGCTCGGGCCGCCCGAGCAGCAGCACCAGGACCGGCCCGTCGAGCCGGGACAGGGTGACCTCCAGCGCGCCGATGGTCTCCGCGGTGGCGTCGTGCAGGTCGTCGACCACCACCATCAGCGGCGCCTCCTCGGCGAGCGCGCTGAGCAGGTCGGCCACCGCGTTGGGCACCGCCTCGGCGTCGGGTGGCGGTTGGGTGCCGGTCCACTCGCTCTGGTCGGTGTGGGCGGCGGCGGGCAGTTCGGCGTACCCGAGCAGGGCCAGCAACTGGTCGACGGCGACCGGGGCGGGCGCGGTGCGGGAGCGGCTGAGGCGCTGCCCGAGTCGGCGCAGCCGCTCCTCGACGGCGGCCCGGGTGACTGCGGTGGCCGTGTCGTTGGGCAGGCCGGTGGCGGCGCGTACCAGGTCGGCCAGGGGTGCCAGCCGACGGCGCTCGCCGAACGCGGCGCAGCGTACCGAGAGCACTCGGGCGCCGGTGTGCGCCGCGTACCGTCCGGCACCCACGTCGTAGCCGGCGGCCAGGCGCTCCACCTCGGCGGCGAACCGGGACTTGCCGATACCCGCCTCGGCGGTCATCAGCAGCACCCGGGTCTCGCCCCGGTCGATCACCTCGGCCAGCCGACCGGCGACCCGGCCGATCTCGGTCTCCCGGCCCACGAAGGGCGCCTCGTCGCCGAGGCCGGAGCGGGTGCCCGGCGCGTCCAGCAGGCCGAGCAGCTCGTACGCCTCGACCGGCTCGCGCTTGCCCTTGAGCCGCAACGGTCGCAGCGCCCGCCAACTGGCGACGTGCCGGGTGGCCGCCGCGGTCCGTGCCCCGGCGTAGACCGCGCCGACGGCGGCGGCGTCGGCCAGCCGCGCGGCGGTGTTCACGGTGTCGCCGATGACGGTGTACTCGATGGCGGCCTGGATGCCGGCGATCACGTCACCGGTGTTCAGCCCGACGCGCAGTCCCAGCGGCGCGCCGCCGCCACGCTCGTCGTCGAGCACCCGGCGGACCGCCCGCTGCATGGACAGGGCGGCCCGGACGGCGCGTTCGGCGTCGTCCTCGTGCGCGACCGGAGCGCCGAAGACCGCCATGATGCCGTCACCGGTGAGCTTGTCGACGTGCCCGCCGAAGGTCTTCACCGCACCGGCGAGGGCGGCCAGCACCCGGTCGGTGACCGCGCCGACGCGTTCCGGGTCGAGGTCCTCGGACCAGGAGGTGAAGTCGGAGAGGTCGCCGAAGAGCACGGTGACCACCCGACGCTCGGCGGCGGGCAGGGTGGCGGCGGCCGGCAGCGCCGCGCCGCAGTTGTGGCAGAACCGGGCGCCGGGCACCGCGACGGTTCCGCACACCGGGCAGGTCACGGTCGGTCCAACCTCGCGGCGTCACCTTCGGATTCCCGGCCCAGGTATTCGAGTTGGGCGCGCACGGACCACTCCGCCGCCCACCACAGCGACCGGTCCACGTCGGCGTACACCACGGCGACCACCTCGGCCGGGGTCCGCGCCCCGCCGTCGCGCGCCGCCCGGACCTGGTCCAGCCGGGCCCGCCGGTGGGCCAGGTAGAAGTCGGCGGCGGCACCGCAGTCGGCCAGTGCCGGCCCGTGGCCCGGCAACGCCGGAATCCCCCGGTACGTCGCGAGCAGCTCCAGGCTGGCCAGGTAGTCACCGAGGTGGCCGTCCGGGTGGGCGACCACGGTGGTGCCCCGGCCCAGGATGGTGTCGCCGGTCAGCACCACCTGCCGGCCGCCGTGTTCGACCAGGAAACAGACCGAGTCGGCGGTGTGCCCGGGGGTGGGTACGAGCCGGATGTCCAGCCCGTGCCCGTCCACGTCACCGGCGGCGTCGAGCGCCGCTCCGCCGAGACTGTGCGCCGGGTCGGCGGCGCGCACCGGTGCCCCGCCGAGCAGGTCACGCAGGCGCGGCGAGCCCTCGGTGTGGTCCGGATGCCCGTGGGTGATCAGCACCAGGCCGACCGGTCCCCACTCCGCTATCGCGGCCAGGTGTGCCTCGTCGGCCGGCCCCGGATCGACCACCACCCCGAACTCCGCGCCCGGTGCGCGCAGCAGCCAGGTGTTGGTGCCGTCCAGCGTCATCGGCCCCGGGTTGGGTGCCCGCAGCAGCGTCACCCATTCCGGCAGCTCGCTGGCGAGGGCGGTCACCGCCCCCGTCACATGCCCTCCCATGGCTGCGATCGTACGACCCCGGGCACGCACCTCCGCGATCTTGCGGTTCCGCTCCCCGATTCGCCCTCGTTAGGGGCCTTCGTCCGGGCGGAACCGCAAGATCACGGTGACGTCGGGTCAGGCGACCTCGACGATGACCTCGACCTCGACCGGCGCGTCGAGCGGCAACTCGGCCACGCCCACGGCCGACCGGGCGTGCCGACCGGCCTCACCGAACACCGCGCCGAACAGGTCGGACGCGCCGTTGATGACACCGGGCTGACCGGTGAAGCCGGGCGCGCTCGCCACGAAACCGGTCAACTTGACGATCTTGACGACGTTCTCCAGGCCGACCAGCGCGTCGATCGCGGCGAGCGCGTTGAGGGCGCACCGCTCGGCGAGCTGCTTGGCCTGGTCGGCGGAGACACCGGCGCCGACCTTGCCGGTGGCCAGCAGCTTGCCCTCGGCCATCGGGAGCTGCCCGGAGACGTACACGTGCTGGCCGGACTGCACCGCCGGGACGTAGCTCGCCACCGGCGGCACCACCTCCGGCAACTCCAGCCCGAGTTCCGCCAACTTTGCGTGCGGTCCGTTGCTCACGGCCTCACGCCTTCGGGCGCTTGAGGTAGGCGACGAGCTGCTCCGGGTTCGGCCCGGGTACGACGGAGACCAGTTCCCAGCCGTCCTCACCCCAGTTGTCGAGGATCTGCTTGGTCGCGTGGACCAGCAGCGGGACCGTGGCGTATTCCCACTTCTGCATCGGTGGAGAGCTCCCTCGGTGGCATGGACACTTCGGGGCACAGCCTACGGTCCGCCGGCCGGTCAGGACGCGGGACGCTGCTCCGAGGTCGGCCACTGCTCTGCGGCGGGACGCTGCTCGGGGGCGATCGACACGTCCCCGCAGAGGCCCTTGTGGTCGTACGGCTGGGGGCACCGGCTGCGGTCGGGCAGCAGCAGGTCGCAGAAGACCTGGTGCCGGTTGTTCTGGTCGTCGGCGGTCGACACCTCGGTCTCCCCCGCGTCCAGCTCGGGCAGGAAGTTCAGCGAGGTCGCCACCCGGGCGGCCAGCGCGGTCGCGGCGGCCAGGTCGGCCACCCGGACGGGCAGGTGGATGACGTAGCCGGGAACCTCGTCGTCCCGCCCGCCGTCCGGCTCGACCATGCCGACCGGGTCGGCGGTACGCCGGTACGACCGCTCGTTGACCGGCAGCCGGCCGGCGGAGTCGCCGCCGGCCGTCCGGCTGCCCCGCCGGCCCCCTGCGGAGAACTGGGCTCGGGGGGTGTTGTCGATGTCGCGCATGCACTGCCTCCGGGCGTCGTACCTGGTCACGGCGCCGCCGGCCGGTCCGGCACCGCTGCGGCCAGCCCAGTCAGGGCGTGCCGGAGCGACGGTAGGGCCGCCGTGGCGGTCCCCTCAACAGGACGCGCACGCCCATCGGCCTTTCGTCACATTTGCGACACCTGACCAGCAGGAAACTGATCGCGCCGCCCGCACAGGTGACACCGGGACCCCCGCACCCCACCGATGGACCGCTACCCTTCCCGTCTGGACGGGCGCCCGGCCCGGCCGCCCCATCCCACGCCCGTCGCCGTCGCGCGGCGGTGCGCCGCACCCGGGGGTACGCGATGACCCAGCCACCCGCTGGCGGCCCGACCGGCCCCACCGACCCGCTGCCGGCCGGCCCACCGGTCGCCCCCTCCTCGCCGGCCGGTCCGGGACCGGCTGCGGCGTCGCCCGGCGGCTATCCGCCGTACCCGCCGCCGACCGCGCCGTCCCGCAGACGGGGCGGTGCCCTGGTGGCCTCGATCGCCCTCGCCGTGGTGCTGCTGCTCTGTGCCGGCGGCGGTGTGGTGGCGTTCCTGACCGTGCGCAACGCCGAGTCCGGCGAGGGCGCCCAGGATCCGTCGGTCGCGGTCGACGACTTCCTCACCGCGGTCTACCAGGAGCGGGACGCGGCCAAGGCGGCCCGGCTGGTCTGCACCGGCGCACGCGACCAGGACAAGATCCGGGCGAAGGTCGCCGAGGTCGAGCAGTACGTGGCGGCGCACCAGACCCCCCGGTTCCGCTGGGACACCCCGAAGGTGGACAACGAGACCGGGGACCGGGCCACCGTCACCACCACCGTGACGGTGACCACCGCCGACGAGAAGATCGCCGACCAGGACCTGCGCTTCACGGTGATCCGGAAGAGCGGCTGGTGGGTCTGCGAGGTCGCCTGAGCCGACCGGCTGGATAGGCTCGGCCGGTGGGAGCAGCGCAGCGCCCGGCGGACCGGGCCGGTACGGAGTGGCCCGCCCGGCTGCACGTGGTGACCGGCAAGGGCGGTACGGGCAAGACCAGCGTGGCCGCCGCCCTGGCCCTGGCCCTGGCCGCCGGTGGGCGGCGCACCCTGCTGGTCGAGGTGGAGGGGCGTCAGGGCATCGCCCAGCTCTTCGGCACCGACCCGCTGCCGTACGCGGAGCGCCACCTGGCCGACGCGGCGGACGGCGGCGAGGTGTGGGCACTCGCGGTGGACGCCGAGGAGGCGCTGCTGGAGTACCTGGACATGTTCTACAAGCTGGGCGCCGCCGGGCGGGCCCTACGCAAGCTCGGCGCGATCGACTTCGCCACCACCATCGCCCCCGGCCTGCGCGACGTGCTGCTCACCGGCAAGGTCAAGGAGGCCACCACCCGCAGGGTGGAGCAACGGCGGGTGTACGACGCGGTGGTGCTGGACGCCCCGCCGACCGGCCGGATCGCCCGCTTCCTGAACGTGACCGCGGAGACCGCCCGGCTGGCCAAGGTCGGCCCGATCAAGACCCAGAGCGAGGGGGTCTCGGTGCTGCTGCGGTCGCCGATGACCGCGGTGCACGTGGTGACGCTGTTGGAGGAGATGCCGGTCCAGGAGACCGTCGACGCCATCGCCGAGCTGGCCTCGCTCGGGTTCGGGGTGGGCCGGGTGATCGTCAACGGGACCCGGCCGCCGTTGCCGGCGGGACGCATGGTCACCGAGGCGGAGCTTGCGCGGGGGCTGCGCGCCGCCGGGTTGCCCGCCGACCGGCGGACCCTCTCCGGGCTGCGCGACGAGGCACGGGACCAGGCCGTCCGCCGGGAGTTGGAGGACTCGCTCCGCGCCGACCTGGCGGAACTCGACGTGCCCCTGGTGGAGCTGCCGCTGCTGCCCGACGGGGTGGACCGCGCCGGCCTGGACGTGCTCGCCGCCGCCCTGGTGAAGGGCGATTGACTCACACCTGACCTCGGCCCGCCGCGCGGACCGGGTCGGGCCGATACGCTCGAATGGTGCCTTCCGACAACGCCGCGCCGCCGCTGGACGTCGACCGGATCCTGGCCGATCCCGGCGTACGGATCGTGGTCTGCTGCGGTGCGGGCGGGGTGGGTAAGACGACCACGGCCGCCGCGCTCGCGCTCCGTGCGGCCGAGCGACACGGTCGCCGTACGGTGGTGCTCACCATCGACCCGGCTCGGCGACTGGCACAGTCGCTCGGCCTGACCGAGCTGGACAACACGCCCCGACAGGTCAAGGGGATCGACGTCGAGGACAGCGGCGGCGAGTTGCACGCCATGATGCTCGACATGAAGCGCACCTTCGACGACGTGGTGCTCGCGCACACCGACCCGACGAAGGCGTCCGAGATCTTTGCCAACCCCTTCTACCAGGCGATGAGTTCCACCTTCGCCGGTACGCAGGAGTACATGGCGATGGAGAAGCTGGGTCAGTTGCACGCGCGCGGCGACTGGGACCTGATCGTGGTGGACACTCCGCCGTCGCGGTCGGCGTTGGACTTCCTGGACGCGCCGGCACGGCTGTCCCGGTTCCTCGACGGGCGGATGCTGCGGCTCCTGCTGGCCCCGGCACGGACCGGCGGGCGCAGCATGTTCAGCCTGGTCACCGCCTCGTTCGGAATGTTCTCCCGGGTGGTCCAGAAGATCCTCGGCGCGCAGTTGCTGACGGACCTGTCCGGCTTCGTGGCCGCGCTCGACTCGATGTTCGGCGGGTTCCGGCAGCGGGCGGAGCAGACGTACCGCATCCTCCAGGCGAGTGAGACGGCATTCCTGCTGGTCGCGGCCCCGGAGCCGGACGCGGTCCGGGAGGCCGCCTACTTCGCCGGGCGGCTGCGGGAGGAGAACATGCCGCTGGCCGGTCTGGTGCTCAACCGGGTGCACCGTCCGGCCGACACCGGGTTGGACGCGTCGGCCAGCCGGGCCGCCGCCGACCGGCTGGCCTCGACCGGGGGCCACGAGGGCGTCGTCGAGGTGTTGCGCGCCCACGCGGCCCTGGCCGAGCAGGCGGTACGCGAGCAGCGGGTCGCGGCGCGGTTCACCGAGGCGTTCCCGCAGGTGCCGGCCGTGTCAGTGACGGCACAGCCCGCCGACGTGCACGACGTCGACGGGCTGCGGACGATCGGGGCGGCGATCGGCCGCTCCTGACCGCGCCGGTCAGGTGGTGGCGAGAATCTTGTCCTTGCCGGCCTTGTCCTTGGCGTTCTTCTTCATCGCCGCCTCGAACATCTTGCGCCAACTCGTCACCTGCGGGTGCCGGCGCAGCAACGCCCGGCGTTCGCGTTCGGTCATGCCACCCCAGACACCGAACTCGATCCGGTTGTCCAACGCGTCGGCCAGGCACTCGTAGCGGACTGGGCAACTCCGGCAGATCCGCTTGGCCACGTTCTGTTCGGCGCCCTGTACGAACAACGCGTCCGGGTCCCCGTTCTGACACGCCGCCAACGACGGCCAGTCAGTGATCATGCCCATCTGTACTCGTCCCCCCTTGCAGTACTACCGACGCCGTCGCGGGCCAGCCGGCAATTCCCCCCGGTCATCCGGCACGCCTTACCCCAAGGCGGCACAGACGACATGTGGCGCTGTCGCCGCAACCATCATGCTCTGTAGTCACCCGATTACGCAACGTTGTCGGCTAAATCCATCATTCCGGACACTCCCGACCTCTCGGGCTCGGGACCCCCGCTTACCCCGCCGGAGTCCGCGAAAACGCTGCGCGGCACCCGGTAGGCGGAGGAAACTCGGCACGGATCACAGGCAACCAGATCGCCGGTGCCACGCGTCTAGCACAACGAGGACGGCGCGCGCAGGAAATGGGGAAAGATGCCCAAGCGCCCCTCGTTACCTGTTCGCGTACCCTGTCGAGGTGACCTGGATGCGGAAGCGTGACCACAACATCCTGACCAACGCCGCATCGCTGCTCATCTGTGGGTTGTTGGCCGGCGTGGTGGTCGCCGCAGCGGCATTTCCCGCAGTGGCGATGTCTGGCCTGGCCGCCAAGGCCGGCGCGGAGACCTTCGGCGCACTGCCGAAGGAACTGACGGTGTCCCGCGCCCCCCAGATCAGCTATCTGCTCGCGGCTGACAAGAAGACACCGCTGGCCACGATGTACGACGAGAACCGGCGGGACATCACGTTCGCCGACATCGGCGAGAACATGCGCAACGCGATCATCGCGGCCGAGGACCACGACTTCTACAACCACAACGGAGTCGACCTCAACGGCGTCGCCCGTGCCTTCGTCAATAACAGCGCCGCCGGCAACGACCGGCAGGGCGCCTCGACGCTGACCATGCAGTACGTCCGGATGGGCATCGCGTACTCGGCGACGCACCCGGCCGACGTGGTCGCCGCGACGGAGGACACCAGCGCCCGCAAGCTGCGCGAGATGAACTACGCGTTGCAGATCGAGAAGACGCTCAGCAAGGACGAGATCCTCACGAGCTACCTCAACCTCGCCGCGTTCGGCAACGGCGCGTACGGCGTCTACGCCGCCAGCCAGGTCTACTTCAACAAGCCGCCGAAGGACCTGACGGTCGACGAGGCCGCCATGCTGGCCGGTCTGGTCAAGGCGCCGACCTCGTTCGACCCGACCACCAAGAGCGGTTACCCGCAGGCGGTCGCCCGGCGCGACTACGTGATCGACAACATGGTCAAGACCGGCGCCGTCAGCCAGGAGGACGCCGACAAGGCCAAGGCCGTCAAGCTGGTGGTCAAGGGCAAGCGGGCGCCGAACGGCTGCGTGGCCACCAAGAAGAACGCCTGGGGCTTCTTCTGCGACTTCTTCTACCGCTGGTGGATGTCGCAGGAGACGTTCGGCTCGACCACGTACGACCGGGAGCGGCTCCTCAAGAGCGGCGGCTACACGATCGTCACCACGCTCGACACGCAGGCCCAGGACGGTGCCGACAAGGCGGTCCGCAAGGCCAAGTCGGTGAAGTCCAAGGAAGCCGCGATGATCGCGGTGGTCGAGCCCGGCACCGGCCGGGTCCGGGCCCTCTCGGTGAACCGCAACTTCAAGCTGGACAACCCGAACAAGCCGAAGAACCTGCCGCACAGCGAACCCAAGCAACGCGACAACGGCAAGCGCGGTAACTATCCGAACACGGTCAACCCGCTGCTGACCGGCGGTGACGGGATCACCGGCTACCAGGCCGGCTCCGTCTTCAAGCTCTACACGATCGTGGCCGCCCTGGAGAAGGGCATCCCGCTCGACTACACCATCAACGCCCCGCAGCAGTTCAAGTCCGAGTACATCATCAGCCCCAGCAGCCCGGCTGCCTGCGAGGGCACGCACTTCTACTGCCCGACGAACTCGAACAAACAGCCCGGCGGCGTGAAGAACATGTGGAGCGCCTTCTCCGCCTCGACCAACACGTACTTCGTCCCGCTGCAACAGCAGGTGGGTGCGGCGAACGTGGTGGACGTGGCCAAGCGCCTGGGCATCGAGTTCCGGGAGCGTGAGGACGCGGACCTCGCTCGCACCAAGGAGTCGGCGAACCAGTGGGGCGCCTTCACCCTGGGAGTCTCGCAGGTCACCCCGCTGGAGTTGGCCAACTCCTACGCCACGCTGGCCGCCGACGGCAAGTACTGCGAGCCGATCCCGGTGCAGGAGATCCGCGATCTGGACGGCAACAAGCTGGACGTGGCGAACCCGCGCTGCGAGAAGCGGATCAGCACGGACGTGGCCCGGGCGGCCGTGGACGCGGCCCGCTGCCCGGTCGGCGACAACTCCCCCACCACCAAGTGCGGTGGCAGCCGGACGTCGCCGCAGACCAAGGCCCTCGTCAACGCGCCGGTGGCCGGCAAGTCCGGCACCACCGACGGTGAGAAGAGCGCTTCCCTGGTCGCCATGACCAAGCAGTACGCGGTGGCCGGCATCATGGCCGACCCGGACTGGCCGCAGACCAACGTCAAGATGAAGCACAACCAGGCGGACGGCATCAACCCGCCGGTCAACGAGACGCTGCGGGACGCCATGAAGGGCAAGAAGAGGATCAACTTCGACCCGCCGGGCCGGAAGTTGTCCGAGGGCGAGCAGCGCACCATCCCCGGCGTGAAGTGCACCTCCATCGACCAGGCCAGGTCCCGCGTCTCCGGTGCCGGATTCCAGGCGATCGTCTCCAGCGCCCGGGTCACCTCGGAATGCCCGGCCGGCACCGCCGCCGGCACCAGCCCCGAGGGCCGCACCATCAAGAACGGCATCGTGACGATCCTGGTCAGCTCCGGTGGTGGCGGCAACAACGACGCCGGCAACGGCAACGGCGGACCGGGCGGGCCGGGCGGACCGCCGAGCAACCCGGGTCGCCCCCCGGACCGACCGGGCGGCTGACCGCCGGTCGAACCGAACCGCACGTGAACGGGCGGGCACCCCTGGAGAGGGATGCCCGCCCGTTCTGTGTCGGCGTGGTCGGCGGCCCGGCGGGTACCCGTCGGTGCAGGGTCAGAGGCCGAGCTGTCGGCGTACCTCGGCGGCGACCCGACCACCCTCGGCCCGACCGGCCACCGCAGCCTGGGCCGCCTTCATGGCCGGGCCCATCTGCGCCTTGCCGGTGAACCCGCCTGCGGCGAGCGCCCCCGTGACCAGCTCGGTCAGCTCGACGTCGGAGAGCTGCTTCGGCAGGTAACGCTCCAACACCTCGCCCTCGGCGGTCTCCTTGGCGGCCTGCTCGGCGCGACCCGCGTCGGCGAAGGCGGTGGCGGCCTCGCGGCGCTTCTTCGCCTCCTTGGTCAGCACACCCAGCACCTCGTCGTCGCTGAGCTCCCGCTTGGCCTTGCCGGAGACCTCAGCCGTGCCGACGGCGGCCAGGGCCATCCGCAGGGTGGAGGTGGTCAGCTCGTCGCGGGCCTTGAGGGCGGCGCGCATGTCGGCGGTGAGGCGGTCCTTCAGCGTGCTCATGGTCGCCCAAACTACCCTGATCGGCATGCGAAAGCGCACACTATTCCGGCTCGCGACCGCCACCGTCGCGACGGGCGCCGCCGCCCTGGCGTACGCGTCCCTCGTCGAGCGCAACATGTTCACCCTCCGGCGCTTCGACGTCCCGGTGCTGCCGACCGGCACCGAGCCGCTGCGCGTCCTGCACCTCTCCGACCTGCACATGACACCCAACCAGGTACGCAAGCAGAACTGGGTGGCCTCGCTGGCCGCCCTCGACCCCGACCTGGTCGTGGTCACCGGTGACAACATGGCCCACCCGGGGGCGGTGCCGGGCGTCCTGCGGGCGCTGCAGCCGCTGCTCGACTACCCGGGCGCCTTCGTCTTCGGCTCCAACGACTACACCGGCCCGGTGCTGAAGAACCCGTTCAGCTACTTCCTGCCCGACCGGGAGTACACCGAGGGCGTCGAGCTGCCCTACGAGGAGCTGCGTGACGTCTTCACCGGGGCCGGCTGGACCGACCTGAACAACCGACGGGTCACGCTCAAGGCCGGCGGCCGGGCGATCGACATGGCGGGTGTGGACGACCCGCACATCGAACGCGACGACTACCCCTCCGTGTCCGGCCCGGTCTCCGCCTCGGCGGACCTCTCCATCGCCCTGACCCACTCCCCCGAACCGGCGCTGCTCGACGAGATGGCCGCCGACGGTTTCGGGTTGCTGCTCGCCGGTCACACCCACGGCGGCCAGGTGTGCGTACCGGGAGTGGGCGCGCTGGTGACCAACTGCGGGCTGCCCCGGTCGATGGCCAAGGGCCTGCACCGCTGGCCCGGCTCCGACTCCTGGCTGCACGTCTCCGCCGGCCTCGGCACCCACCCGACCGCCCCGGTCCGGTTCGCCTGCCCGCCCGAGGCCAGCTTGCTCACCCTGATCCCCCGCTGAACTCCCGCCCCGGGGGTACCGAGTTTGACCCCCGGGGCGGGTGGGCTAGTATTTGTCCGCACGCCTCGGGGTGTGGCGCAGCTTGGTAGCGCGCTTCGTTCGGGACGAAGAGGTCGTCGGTTCGAATCCGGCCACCCCGACAGATGTGAGGCCCTGACCGGCATTCTCGCCGGTCAGGGCCTCACTCTTGTGCGCAGCGGGTCCGGCGCGTACCGCCGGCCGCCGGTCGGATAGTGGCCCACATCATTCGGCCGAACGGTCCGGGCGTCGCCGGACCCACGTCGACCGCGCGTCCCATCCCCCGAGAACGGGGATGGTGCACTACAGTCCGAGGACACCCGAAAGGCCGCCTGACCTCACTCGACACGGCCGCCAGCACAATCGGGGCACCTCGTTTCGAACACAAATACCTACGCGCAAAGTCGCTGAGATCAGTTCAATGTTTGCTGGTTCGGTAATCCTCCACTCAACCCAGGATAAACCAGACAGGCAATAATTCCCGCGGTCGACCCTTTTTCCTCCACCACTGAGCGTGTTACCGTACTCACGCAACAACGGCCGTAGATGGGTTGGGGCCCCGGCTGATAATTCTCAATGGGGGGAACAGTGCGTTGTCCAAGCTCGGCGCGCTCCGAGTTGACCCCGCAGATGCTTGTTTACGATGATTTCGACCAACGCGGCCAGGCGCGCTGGATGTCCTATGTGATGCATTTTCACCGCGTGGACTACCGCTCCCCGGTCATCAATACGGATCGTCTCGGTTTTCGCCTTTCGCACGGCGCGGACGACCATGCGTCGGCGGGCGGGAAGCCGGCCGACGGTCCGATCCGGCTGGTGGCCGGCAGTTCCATGGCGATGGGTATCGGAGCCACCTGCGATCAGGCGACGCTCGCCTCGCGACTGTGGACCACCCACGCACCGGCGCTGCCCTGGTTGAACTTCGCGGGCCGCAGCCATTCCTCCGCCCAGGAGCTGTTGCTCTTCCTCTTCTATCGGCACCTGCTGCCGCCGGTGGAGGAGATCGTCATCGTGTCCGGGCTCAACAACCTGGCCCTGGCGCGCCTGCCCGCCGCCCAGCGCGGCGACGACGGCGCGTTCTTCAACTGTGGCGACTTCTTCGGCCAGATGGACAAGCTCAAGTCCCAGTACCGGACGCATCCCTTCGGCTCCGGCGCCTCACCGACCGGCGGCGACGAACCGGTTCGCCCGCTGGAGGTCCGCATCGCGGACGCGGCTGCGCTGACCGTGCGGCATCTGGAGTCGTGGCAGCAGCTCGCCGCCGCCACCGACACCAGGATCACGTTCGTGCTCCAGCCGCTGGCCACCTGGGTACGCGAGACGGCCGCACCGCAGGAGAAGCGGCTCTTCGACGAGCTGGACAAGATCTCGAACTTCTGGGAACTGTTCGGTGACATCGCCACCAGGGATTCGGTCCGCAGATATGCGGAGCTGTTGCAACTGGGTTGCGAAAAGATCGACGTCAGGTTCCTGGACATCAATCCCCTCCTCGCGACCAGCGTCAAGGACGACAGCTGGCTGTTTGTCAACCGAGCCCACATGACCGACCACGGGTTAGACCTGGTGGCCCGACTGTTGGCCGAACAGTTGAATTTCTCGTCCTAGGGCCGACGCCGGCCCGTCTCAGGTGAGGGCAGAAGAATGAACGTGGTGCGCAGAATTCTTAACAAGATTTTCGGCCGCAAGAAGAAGCCGAAGAACGACGCCTCGATCTACCCGATGTTCTAGCTTCCCGAGACGACGACACCTTCCCCGTCGCGACAAGTGGCATGTTTGTCGCGCGGACCCTCCGTGCCGTCCAGATTCCGTCCGAACATTTGATTACCACATTGTTTCGGGATAGCAGACACGGATAGAGCCAGGAGCTGGCAGTGTCAACGAAAGAAGTCGTTCCGTCGGGTCGGCAGGTGGTCCGACCGCTTGATCAGCAGACCCGGTCCCGCGAGTTGTTCGTCATCGCGGTCGACCCCGAGACCTCCTTTCCGGGCGACCCGTTCGTCGCGCGGCTGCGGTCGGAGATCGACGACACCGCCGACCGTGAGTCGCTGCCGGCAGCACTGGACGGGCTGCGGGACGAGGCGGTCCGCTGGTCGACCGCCGAGTCTCGCCGGTTCGAGGAGTTGGGCTCCACGGCCACGGCTCCGCCGGCCACGGAGTCCCTGGTCCGCCGCACCGCGCTCGCGGCCGCACCACTCGCGCTACGGTCCGGGGCCTGGTTGCAGTGGCAGAGTGCGCCGGGAAACGCGGACGACGCGACGACGTTGCGCATCCTGACCCTGTACGCCTCCGACGTCGGTGTCGGTCGGCCGCAGGACTCACGCGGCAGCGTGTACCTGGCCCTGCTCCGTCACCTGCACCTGTCCGAGCACGCGGTGCCGGTGGCCCGGCTGGTGCACGACCCCCGGGTGGCCGACCACCACTTCTGTCTGCCCGCGACCCTGCTGGCCATGAGCCGGAGACCGGCTGAGTTCCGCCCCGAGATCATCGGCGCCGACCTGTGTCTGCGTACGGTCGGACTGCTGCCCGCTCTGCGGTTGGTGCGTCAGGCGCATCCGCAGCTCGTGGAGTGGAGTGCGATCGATCCGTCCGCTGCCCGGGACGGTGAGACGCGGACCGGGCTGGAGCTGTGCCTGGACGTCGTCGAGCACGGTTTCGACGACGCGGAGCTGGCCCGGGTGACCGACGGTTTCCGGTGGGCGTTCACCGTGCTGAGGCGGTGGAGCACGAGTCTTCTCGCCGAGTTGGAGGAGGCCCTCGACCCGGCGTACGAGATGGCCGAGTTGCTCCGCCACCGGGCGCGGGAGGGCGCCGTCTACCACCGGGACTTCACGGTGGCGGACCGGCCGCTGTCGAGCTGGTTGGAGGAGGCCCGGACGGATCCGCGCGGGTTGCTGGCCGAGCTGGCCGCCAGCCGCCTGGTCAAACCGGGCCGCTCCGCGCAGAGTCCGCTGGTCAACGGTCTCGTCGGGGAACGGGGCCCGATGTTCCGGGTGTTCTCCCCGGCCGACCTGGTCGTCATCCGCCGCTGGATCGACTCGCTCCCCAGCGGGCAGCCGGAGCGGGCTCGCCCCGGGCCGGTCCACGAGGGGCGGACGGTCTCCCCGGAGCTGCTGGCCTCGGTCACGGTCGTCGCGGGCGGTCCGGCCGCGGGCGACCGGGAGCCGGCGGACGTCCGGGAGGCGTACCACCTGCTCCAGCAGCGGACGGACACCCCGGCCGTCCGTCGGTTCGCGGTCGACTACGTGCGGGGCTGGCTCGCACGGTCCCGGCACAACATGGCGACCGACCCGCAGCGGCTGCCCGACGTGTGGGGCCGGGAGGGCCTGCGCCCCTGGCTCGTCGAGCAGCACGACCGGCAGGGGCGTGACTTCGAGGAGTCGGCCGGCGCGCCGATGCCGACGCGAGAGGATCTCGTCGACTCCACCGTGCAGTTGGCCCCGTTGACGTTGATCGACGGTGCCTGGCTCCAGGGGTTCACCGACTACGAACACGCGGCGTCGGAGCAGGGCTACTTCCTGTTCGAGACCTACTGGGACGAGCTCGGCAACGGCGTACCACGGATGAACCACCCGTTGATCTATCGGGAGGTGCTCGCCGAGATGGACGTCCACGTGCCGCCGACGGCGTCGCGGGAGTTCGCCGAGTGGGACGGGTTCCGGGACGGGTCCTTCGAGCTTCCGGTGTACTGGCTCAGCATCGGACGCTTCCCGCGTACGTTCATGCCGGAGATCCTCGGGCTGAACCTGGCCATGGAGCTGTCCGGCGTCGGCGGGACGTACCGGCGGGCCCGCCAGGCGCTGAAGAGCTACGGCTTCTCCACGAAGTTCGTGGACATCCACAACACGATCGACAACGTCGCCACCGGGCATTCCGCCTGGGCCGCCGACGCCGTCGACACCTATCTCGCCTCGCTGCCGGTGTCGCACGGCGCGCAGGCGATCACCGAGGTCTGGGACCGGGTACGCACCGGGTTCCGCTCGCTCAACCCACCGACCGGTCTGCTGGCCCGACGGGCGTTTCGCCGCGCCCGCAAGGCCAGCAGGTCACTCGCCGCCATCTGACCGTCCACCCACCCACACCCACGATCGAGGGGAACGCCAGTGGGAAAGCTGGTTCTGGGGTTGTCCGCCTACTACCACGACAGCGCGGCGGTGCTGGTGCGGGACGGCACGCCCATCGCGGCCGCCCAGGAGGAGCGGTTCACCCGCAAGCGCCACGACCCGGCCTTCCCGGCCGAGGCCGTCAGGTACTGCCTGGCCGAGGGCGGCGTCACGCTGAGCGACGTGGACGCCGTCGCCTACTACGAGGACCCGGAGCTGAAGTTCGGCCGGGTGCTGACGAGCTTCGCCGGCTCGGCACCGTTCTCGCTGGAGGCGTTCACCAGGGTCCTGCCCGAGTGGATGTCCTGGAAGCGCGACACCATCGGCGAGGTACGCCGGTCGTTGGCGGCGCTGGGGTCGGCCGAGGTCCCGGAGATCAGCGTACGCCGGCACCACGAGTCACACGCGGCCTCCGCGTTCCTGCCCAGCCCGTACGAGTCGGCGGCGGTGCTCTGCATCGACGGCGTCGGCGAGTGGGCGACCACCACCCTGTGGCACGGTCGGGGCAGCGAGCTGCGCCAGGTGGCGGAGATCCGGTACCCGCACTCGTTGGGCATGCTCTACTCGGCCTTCACCTACTTCTGCGGGTTCAAGGTCGACTCGGGCGAGTACAAGCTCATGGGGCTGGCCCCGTACGGTGTACCGCGCTACGCGGACGTGATCCGGCAGCACCTGATCGACGTCAAGGACGACGGTTCGTTCCGGCTGAACATGCGCAACTTCGAGTTCCTGCGCGGTCGCGTGATGACCGGCCGTGGGTTCGAGCGGTTGTTCGGTGGCCCCCGGCGCGAGCCGGAGAGCCCGCTGACCGAGCGCGAGTTCGACCTGGCCGCCTCGGTGCAGTTGGTGACCGAGGAGGTGGTGACCCGGCTGGCGCGGACCGCCCGCGAGCTGACCGGGGAGACCAACCTGTGTCTGGCCGGCGGTGTGGCGTTGAACTGCGTGGCGAACGGCAAGGTCGTCCGGGAGCGTCTCTTCGACTCGGTGTGGGTGCAGCCGGCCGCCGGTGACGCCGGGGGCGCGTTGGGTGCCGCTCTGATGGTCGCGACGGAGTCGGGCGCGCCCCGCGCGCACCTCGCCGAGGGCGGCGACGGGATGTCCTCCGCCCTGC
Source organism: Micromonospora sp. NPDC003241 (assembly GCF_053589795.1). Classification (NCBI taxonomy): domain Bacteria; kingdom Bacillati; phylum Actinomycetota; class Actinomycetes; order Micromonosporales; family Micromonosporaceae; genus Micromonospora; species Micromonospora sp. NPDC003241. The sequence goes on from NZ_JBSFSO010000020.1 coordinate 86,528, forward strand.
TCGGTCCCGCGTTCGACGACGAGGAGATCGCCCGTTTCCTGGACGACCTGGGTGTGCCGTACACCCGGTTGGCCGAGGACGCCATCGCCAAACACGTGGCGGAGGAGTTGGCCACCGGCAAGATCGTCGGCTGGTTCCAGGGTCGGATGGAGTTCGGGCCCCGGGCTCTGGGCGCCAGGTCGATCATCGGTGACCCGCGTGACGTCGACATGCAGTCGACGATGAACTTGAAGATCAAGTTCCGGGAGTCGTTCCGACCGTTCGCGCCCTCGGTCCTGGCCGAGGACGTCGAGGAGTACTTCGACCTGGCCCAGGAGAGCCCGTACATGCTGATCGTGGCGCCGGTCGCCGGGCGGCAACGCCGGGCGGTGTCGGAGTCGGCGACGGCCACCGGGCTGGACCGGCTCAAGGTGCACCGGTCGACGATTCCGGCAGTGACCCACGTGGACCATTCGGCGCGGGTACAGACGGTCACGGCCCGGTCAAATCCGGCCTATCACCGGCTGTTGACCTCGTTCAAGCAGATCACCGGCTGCCCGGTGTTGGTGAACACCTCGTTCAACGTCCGGGGTGAGCCGATCGTGGCCACTCCGCGCGACGCCTACCAGTGCTTCATGCGCACCAACATCGACCTGCTCGCGATGGGCAACTTCCTCCTGCACAAGGCCGACCAGCCCGCCTGGCGGGAGCAGGGCGACTGGCGCGACGAGATCGCCCTGGACTGACCGACCGCTTCCGCACCGACGAGGGTTGATCATGAAACTTCTGTGGATCCTGGCCTATCTTCTGATATTCGTTCCGGTTGGTATATTCTTCCGGGTGTTTCGCGATCCGCTGCGCAGAAAGCTGCAGCCGGAGCTGAACACCTACTGGGATTTCCACGAACGGCCGCTGTGATTTCGGCTGCCCATTATCCGAAGCAGGAGAAAAGACGTGATCGACGTCAACGCAGGGCTGGGCATCGCCGCCGTCGCCCTGGCAATGGTGCTCACCCCCGGGCCGAACATGATCTATCTGGTGTCCCGGTCGATCACCCAGGGCCGCCCGGCCGGCCTGGTCTCCCTGCTCGGGGTCGCCGTCGGGTTCTTCGTCTACCTGCTTGCCGCGGTGACCGGCGTCTCGGCGGTGTTCGCGCTGGTGCCCGCGCTCTACACGGCGATCAAGATCGCGGGTGCGTGCTACCTGCTGTGGCTGGCGTGGAACGCCCTCAAGCCCGGTGGCCAGTCCGCCTTCGCGCCCAAGGACCTGCCCGTCGACGGGCCCCGGAAGCTGTTCACGATGGGCCTGATGACCAATCTGCTCAACCCCAAGATCGCAGTGCTGTACGTGTCGCTCCTCCCGCAGTTCGTCGACCCGGCCAAGGGCGACATCGCGGCACAGAGCCTTTCCCTGGGGCTGATCCAGATCACGGTGGCACTGACCGTCAACTGCCTCATCGTGCTCACCGCGGGTTCGGTAGCCGCCTTCCTCGCCCGGAAGCCGGCCTGGCTGCGGGCACAGCGCTACATGATGGGCACCGTTCTGATCGGTCTCGCGGCGAGCATGGCATTCGACCGGACGGAGGCATCGGTACCGCAATAGTCGATTCCGGCAACGTCGGGCAATTACTGCGTGCCGCCGAGCGACTTCCTGACTACGTGAACGGTGGCGAACTCGCCGCCTATTCGAATCGTGGGATCGACGGAAAGGCGAGGAGTACGTCCCGATGAAGCCGCACATTCTGATCATTCACCGTTGGCGCGATCACTATGCGGGGTACGCGGAATACCTCGATCACGACCTGCACCACGTCACGTACGTCTGCACCGAACTGGCCACGGCCGCTGTACCCGCGTCGGCTGCGGCCGTGGCGCTCGTCGCCGCTACCGACCGCCTGGACCTGGTGAGCGCCGCCGCCGACGGACTGATCGCGCGATTCGGCGTCCCCGAACGGATCGTCGCCCTCAACGAGGGCGACCTGGACACGGCGGCCGAGCTGCGGGCCCGCCTGGCGGTGGCCGGTGACCAGCCCGACCGGCTGGCCCGGTTCCGCGACAAGCTGGTGATGGCGCAGACCGTCGTACGCGGCGGCGTCGCCATCCCCACGTTCGCCGACGCACCGGACAAGCAGGCCGTCGTGCGGTTCGCGGACTCCCACGGCTGGCCGCTGATCGTCAAACCTCGCCGGGGCACGGCCAGCCGTGACGTGCTGCGGCTGAACTCGGTCGACGACCTGGCCGCGCTCGACCGGCTGCCGCCCGAACCCCGGATGGTGCAGACCTTCTGCCCGGACCAGGTCTTCCACATCGACGGCCTGTGGACCGGCACCGAGCTTGGTCCCTGGCGGGCGTCGCGCTACGTCAACACCTGCATGGAGTTCGCCGCCGGGGACGTGCTCGGTTCGGTGGAGGTGGACGACGCCGACCTGCTCGGTCCGCTCGGTGGGTTCCTCGCCGACGCCTGCGCCGCCTTCGGTGACGCACCGTGGGTGTTCCACATGGAGGCGTTCGTCGGCACCGAGGCCGACGGCACCGTCCGGATCAACTTCCTGGAAGCGGGCTCCCGGGTGGGTGGCGCCGAGATCCCGTTCGTCTGGCGCGAGGTGCACGGCGTGGACCTGATGGAAGCGGCGATCCACATCCAGCTCGGCCGCAGCCCGATCGTGCGGCAGATCAGCGACCAGCGGGTCGGCGGTTGGCTGCTGGTGCCGACGCCGGTGCCCGCGCCCTGCCGGATCACCGTCGCGGAACTCGACCTGCCGGTGTCCGAGTGGCCCTACGCCCGGGTGATCCCGGCCGTCGGCACCGAGATCCCCAAGGCCGGCGGCTACGAGCACGTCGGCGCACGGTTCCGGTTCTCCGGGGCAGCCACCGACGACGTGGAGAAGGCCATCCGGCGTACGGCGGGCCAGCTCTGGTTGGAGTGCGTGCCCAGCCGGTCGGACCTGCCGTCGGCACGCTGACGCCACGATGAGCACCTCCGTGTCCTGCGTCCCCCAGCAGCGTGGCCCGCTCAGCAGCGCCGAGTCCGCCGCGTACGAACACGCGGTGCTGGGGAGTCGGCTCCACGCCGACCGCCCGCCGCCCGAGATCGGCATCAGCCGGGGCGAGTGGGCACGCGCCTGCGAGGACCTGGTCCGGCGCCGCCTGCTCTCCCGGGCCGAGGACGGTGGCCTGACCGCGGTGCACCCCGACGTCGCGTTGAGCATCCTCAACGCGCCGCTCACCGACGAGATCCGCCAGCGGGAACAGGCGATGGCCGCCAACAGCCGGGTGCTCCAGTCGATCGGCCGGCGGCTGGCCGAGTACGGCCGGCAGCACGACGGCGTACGGGTCGTCCAGGGTGAGAAGGCGATCCGCGACGAGATCGACTCGGCGATCCTGCGCTGCGCCACCGAGATCCTCTCGCTGCGTCCGGGAGGTCCCCGGTCGACGGACCAGTTCAGCGCCTCCGAGGCGTCGGTGACCTCGATCTTCGTACGTGGGCTGCGGTGCCAGTTCGTGTACCACCACACCGCCCGCGCGAATCCGGGCCTCGCGGCCCGGGCCAAGGCGGTCGCGGCGTACGGCGGGGGCATCCGCACCACGGCGGCGAGTTTCGAACGTCTGATCATCTTCGACCGCCGGGTGGCCTTCGTTCCGGTCGACGCACCGGGCGCTGACCACGCTGCCGCCGTGATCTCCGACGACGTGGTGGTGGAGTACCTGCACCGCACGTTCACGCACCTCTGGGCCAACGCGATCCCGCTCGAACTCGCCGAGGACCAGATGGACGAGGTGTCGCTCGGCACCCGGATGGCCATCCTCCGGCTGATGGCCGCCGGGCTCAAGGACGAGGCCATCGCCAACCGGCTGGGCATGGCGCTGCGCACCTGCCGACGGCACATCTCCTCGATCCTCACGGGCCTCAATGTGTCGAGCCGCTTCCAGGCCGGCATCAGGATCGCCCAGCTCGGGATCCTCGCCGACGAGGTGGCGGACTCCGACCAGGCCGGCCGGACCGACGTCAGTCCGCTCTGGTGACCCCTCCGCCTCTTCCCTCACCCTTCCGACAAGGAGAACCGACGACGTGAAACTCCAGCGCGAGATCCTGACGCCGCAGATGGTGCAGTACGACGACTTCTCGTCCCGTGGGGAGACCCAGTACCTCCCGTACCTGATGTACTTCAACCGGCCGGACTACCGGTCGGAGGCGATCAACACCGACCGGCTGGGCTTCCGGATCTCCCACGGCGTCGACGAGCAGGCATCGGTCGGCAGCACCCTGCCCGACGGGCCGGTCCGCCTGCTGGTCGGCGGTTCCGTCCCGCTCGGGTACGGCTCCACGAGCGACGCGACCACGATGGCGTCGCGGTTGTGGACGAAGCACGCCTCGTCCCGTCCGTGGCTCACCTATGCCGGCCACTGCTACAACTCGACCCAGGAACTGCTGCTGTTCCTGCTCTACCGGCACCTGCTGCCGCCGGTCGAGGAGATCGTCATCCTCAGCGGCTTCAACACGCTGGTGATGTCCCGGCTGGTCGAGATGCACCGCGCCGACCAGGGGCCGTTCTATTTCTGCGGCGAGTTCTTCGAGCAGATGGAGGAGGTACGGGCCCGGCACCGCAAGCCGTCACGCGGTTTCGGCCGCCGGGCCAAGCCGGCCGTACCCTCCTGGCCGTCGCCGGACGAGGTCCGTCCCGAACTCGACGACGCGATCGCTAGCGCGGTCGACCTGGTCGGCCGGCACCTCGCGAGCTGGCAGGTGCTCGCCGCCGCCACCGGCGCCCGGGTCTCCTTCGTGTTGCAGCCGATGGCCACCTGGCTGCGGGCCGAGCCGGCGCCCGAAGAGAAGCTGATCTTCGACGAGCTGGACCGGATCTCCAAGCTGGGCACCTGGGAGGCCCTCTATGGCGACGTCTCCTCGGTGGCGGCCGGGCAGCGGTACGCCGACGCTCTCGCACCGGCCTGCGAGCGGCAGGGCGTCCGCTTCGTGAACCTCAACCCGGTCCTGCGCGGGGCCGTGACCGACAGGTCCTGGCTGTACGTCGACCGGGCCCACCTGACCGACGAGGGCAACGACATCGTCGCCGCGCTGCTCGCCGATCAGCTCGGCCTGTCCTGAGCCGGCAGCGATGGCCGGGCAACCCCTCAACCCCACGAGAAGGTGCGGAACCGATGTTTAGAGTAGCCGTGATCGGAGGCCGTCCCGCCCCGATCAAGGGAGCCCGGGACCTGGGCGTCGACGTCGTCCTGGTGCACCAACCGGGGCAGTACGAGGAGTCGATCCGTCCGCACTGCGAGCGGATCGTGCACGCCCCGCTGGCCGACGGCGAGGCGATGCTCGACGTGCTGCGCCCGCTGCACGACGAACGCCCCTTCGACCGGGTGCTGACCGTCTCCGAGCCGTGGGGTGTGCCCACCGGACACGTGGTGGACGGCCTGGGCCTGCCCGGGACCTCGGAGAAGACCGCCCGCCTGCTCAAGGACAAGGCGCTGATGCGCGAGCGGCTCGCCAAGTACGACCTGAGCCCGGTCCGCTACCGGGTGGTGCGGACCGAACGCGAGGCGCGCGACTTCCTCGCGGAGGTCGGCGGCCCGGTCGTCCTCAAGCCGGTCGACGGTGCCGCCAGCCGGAACATCCTGCGGGTGGCGGACGCGACCGAGCTCGGCCACGCCTGGCGTGTGCACACCGAGGCCGGCAACACGGCGGTGCTCGCCGAGGAGTTCCTCTCCGGCCCGGTGGTGAGCGTGGAGTCGTTCTCCTTCGGCGGTCGGCATCTGCCCGTCGGCTACTCCGAGTACCTGGTCAACTCGTACCACGTGGAGTGGCAGGTCAGCGTGCCGAGCCGGCTCGTCGCGCCGTACCTGCCGGAGCTTCGGGACCTCACCGTGCGACTGCTGGACGCGGTCGAACTCACCGAGGGTCCCTCGCACAGCGAGTTCGTCCTGACCGAGCGGGGTCCCCGGGTGCTGGAGTCGCACGCCCGGATGGGTGGCCACGCCATCCCGGAGCTGGTCCGCCGGGCCTACGGCCTGGACCTGGCCCGGATGTGGCTGACCGTGCCGTTGGGCATCGACGGGTTGCCCGCCGAGTCTCCGCCGCCCACGGCGGGTGCCGCCATCCGGTTCCTGCGGCCCGAGCCCGGGGAGATCCGCGCCGTCACGGTCGCCGAGGACATCCCGGCGGTGGTCAAGCGGGTTCCGCCCGGCGAGCTGGCCGACGTGTACCTCCCGCTGCTCGGCGAGTTGGTCGACGTACCGGTCGGCGTCGTGGTGCACAAGAATCCGGGCGACGTGATCACCCCGATCCAGACGCTCGCGGACTGCAGCTCCGGGTACGTGCTGGCCACCGGCGCGGACGCCGATTCGGCGGTGGCCACCTGTGTCCTGGTCGACCAGCAGATCCAGTTCCACACGTGACGCTCCTGGGGCACCACGACTTCCGGCTGCTGTGGGCCACGCAGACCCTGGGGCAGTTCGGCGCGCACTTCAGCCGGGTCGGCCTGCCCCTGGTGGCGATCCTGGCCCTGGACGCGACCGCGTTCGAGGCCGGGCTGCTGGCGACGTTCCAGACCGTGGCCTTCCTCGTGGTCGGCCTGCCCGCCGGCGCGTGGGTGGATCGGCGACGCAAGCGTCCCGTCATGATCGTGGCGAACCTCGGGCGCGGTCTGCTGTTGGCGTGGGTGCCGGTGGCGGCCTACCTGGACGTGCTGTCCCTGACCCAGTTGTACGTGGTCGCGCTGGGGGTGAGCGTGGGGACGCTGCTGTTCGAGACCGCGTACGTGAGCTACCTGCCGCTGCTGCTCGAACGCGGGCAGTTGGTCGAGGGCAACGCGAAGCTGGAGAGCACCCGGTCCGTCGCGCAGGTCGGCGGTCCCACGCTCGGCGGCTACCTGGTCCAGTGGTTGGGGGCGCCGCTCGCGGTGCTCACCGTCGCGGGCGGCTATCTGGCCTCGGCGGTGGTCCTCTGCGGGATCCGGATGCGGGAGGCCGTTCCGGCGCGCGGCACCGACCGCCACCTGGTCCGGGAGATCCGGCAGGGGCTGTCGTTCGTCTTCGGACACCGGTCCCTGCGCGCCCTCGCCGTCTCGGGCGCCCTGTTCAACCTCGGGGTCTTCGTCACCGGGACGGTGGTGGTGGTCCTGCTCGCCCAGCAGTTGCGCATCGCGCCGGGAACGGTGGGACTGTGGTTCGCCGTCGGCGGGATCGGCGGGCTGGTCGGGGCGTTCGTCGTCCGGCGGGTCAGCGCCCGGATCGGGCCGGGGCCGGCGGTCTGGGTCGGCATGGCGGTGGCCGGCGTCTCCGGTCTGGTCGTGCCGCTCGCTGACGCCGACTGGCGACTCTGGCTCGCCGGGGCGGGCAACGCGTTGGTCTCCACCGGCCTGGTGATCAACAACGTGAACAGTATGGCGATCCGCCAGCAACTGTGTCCGCAGGAGTTGCAGGGCCGGATGAACGCCACCATCCGTTTCCTGATCTTCGGGGCCATGCCGATCGGCTCGTTCCTCGGCGGGTTCCTCGGGGAACGCGTCGGGCTCCGGGAGGCCCTCTGGGTGGGGGCCGTACTCAGCCTGGTCGCGGTCCTGCCGGTCTACTTCTCGCCGCTGCGGACCATGCGTGGCCACCCGGGCGACGACGATCCGGGTACGCCCCGGGACGGTGCCCCGCCCGGACGTCGGGCGCGTCCACGCGACCCGGACGGCGTGGGTTCTCGATGAGCCGGGCTTCCGCCGGCCTGCCGGGTGTGTCATCCTGACTCCAACAGTTCTAGAACAGTTGGAGTCCACGTGACCGACCTGACCGTGCTGCCCAACGGCAGCGTCATGGCCGATCCCGGCGAGCGCGGCAGATTCGGCGGGCACGGGGGTCGCTTCGTCCCCGAGTCGCTGATCCCCGCCTGCACCGAGCTGGAGGCGGCGTTCCGGGAGGCGTGGGCGGACCAGCGCTTCCGCCGCGACCTCGACCGACTGCTCGCGGTGCACGCCGGACGCCCGACCGCGCTCACGCCGGCCTGGCGGCTCTCCGCGGAGCTCGGCATCAACGTGCTGCTCAAACGGGAGGACCTCGCCCACACCGGCTCGCACAAAATCAACAACGTGCTCGGCCAGGCCCTGCTGGCACGCCGGATGGGCAAGACGCGACTGATCGCCGAGACCGGCGCCGGGCAGCACGGCGTCGCCACGGCCACCGCCGCCGCGCTGCTCGGCCTGGAGGCGACCGTCTACATGGGGGCCAAGGACGTCGAACGCCAGGCGCTCAACGTGTTCCGGATGGAGTTGCTCGGCGCCGAGGTCGTCCCGGTCACCGGCGGCAGCCGCACCCTGAAGGACGCCACCAGCGAGGCGCTGCGGCAGTGGGTCACCCGGGTCGACGACACCCACTACTGCATCGGCTCGGTCATGGGCCCGCACCCGTACCCGTGGATCGTGCGGGAGCTGCAACGGGTCATCGGCGAGGAGGCGCGCGCACAGTGCGCCGCCGAGCTGCGCACCGGAGTGCCCGACTACGTGGTGGCCTGCATCGGTGGCGGCTCGAACGCCGCCGGCACCTTCGCCGGATTCGTCGACACCCCGGCCCGGCTCGTCGGCGTGGAGGCCGAGGGTGGGGCGGCGGTCGCGTTCGGCCGGGTCGGCGTGCTCCACGGCTTCCGCTCGTACGTCCTCCAGGACGAGCACGGCCAGGTCAGCGAGGCGCACTCGATCGCGGCCGGGCTCGACTACCCGGGCGTGGGCCCCGAGCATGCCTTCCTCAACGACTCCGGCCGGGCGCGCTACGTCACCGTCAACGACGCCGAGGTCATCCCGGCGGTCCGGCGGCTGGCCCGCACCGAGGGGATCCTGCCCGCCCTGGAGTCGGCCCACGCCATCGCCTGGGTGATCCGCGCCGCGGAGAGCGGTGAGCTGCCACCCTTCAGCACCGTGCTGGTCGCCCTCTCCGGCCGAGGCGACAAGGACATGCACACCATCCGGGAGAGCGCATGAGCGGCAAGCTGCTGGTCCCGTACGTGACCGGGGGCATCCGACCCGACTGGACCGGGTACGTCGAGGCGTACGCGCGCAGCGGCGCGGACATGATCGAGATCGGGCTCCCGTTCTCCGACCCGATCCTCGACGGGCCGACGATCCAACAGGCGTCCTACCGCGCCCTGCAACAGGGGGCCACGGTCCGTTCGATCCTCGACGATCTCGCCGAGGTGGACGTCGACGTACCGCTGATCGCCATGACGTACTACAACCTGGTGATGCACGCGCCGTCGTTCTGCGCGGACCTCGCGGCGGCCGGGGTCAGCGGGCTGATCGTGCCCGACGTGCCGATCGACGAGGTGGACGAGCTGGCGGCCAGTGCCACGGCAGCCGGTGTCGACCTGGTCCTGCTCGCCGCGCCCACCACCCCCGGCCCTCGGCTGGCCGCCATCGCGCGGCGCAGTCGCCGCTTCGTCTACGCCGTCTCGGTGATGGGCACCACCGGTGAGCGCGACCGGCTCGCCGACGACGCCGTCCGGCTCGCCCGCGACCTACGGGCCCTGACCGACCTGCCGGTGCTGCTCGGCTTCGGCATCTCGCGGCCCGCGCACGCGGTGGAGGCGGCCGAGGCCGCCGACGGTGTGGTGGTGGCCTCGGCACTGATGCGGATGGTCCTCGACGGTGCGGACCCCGCTGAGGTCGGGGCCGTGGTCGCGGAGTTCCGCGCGGCGTTGGACGGGGTGGGCGCGCCAGTTCCCGGCTGACCGCGAGTCGGGCGGGTGCCCGGTGCGGCCGGTCGTCGACCGTGGGCCACACTGGGCACCGGCACGGCCGCAGGGACGGGAGACACCCATGGGTGAGGCGACGGCGGGTGGGCGACCGACCGCGCGTTACCGGCAGATCGCGGCCGACCTGGCGGCCCGGATCCGGCAGGGCGAGTACGAGCCCGGCGAGGCGCTGCCGGCGCAGCGGGACCTGAGCACCCACTACGGCGTCACGCTGATGACGCTGCGCCAGGCCCTTCAGGAACTGTCCGAGCAGGGGCTCATCGTCCAGCAGGCCGGACGGGGCACCTACGTCACACCGGTCCAGGCCGCGTACCGCGTGGACACGCTGCGCAGTTTCACGGAGGACCTTCGCGAGCAGGGCCACGACGTGGCCACCCAGGTGTTGTCCGGTGCGATGCGCCGACCGCCGGCCTGGGTGGTCGACCGGTTCGGCGACGGTGGCGGCGAGCGTGCCCTGCGGCTGGAACGGCTGCGCCTGCTCAACGGCCGTCCCGCCATCCACCAGGTCTCCTGGGTCCGGCCGCCGTACGCAGCGGCGATCCGGGACCGCGACTTCGTCCGGACGTCGCTCTATGCCGCGCTGGCCGACGCCGGGGTCGCCATCCTGCGCGCCTCGGAACGGATCGTCCCGTCCCTGCTCGCCGCGCCGGCCGCCGGGCACCTGCGCCAACCGCCCGGCAGTCCCGTCTTCGTCAGCGAACGGACGACGATCGCCCTGGACGGGACCGCCGTGGTGGTCGACCGGGCGGTGGTCGTCGGCGACGCCATGGAGATCCGCGCCGAGCGTGCGGCGACGCGGTTGTCGGTCCGGTGGGGCGCGGTGCGCTCCCCGGTCGCGCCGGGCGACGGCACCCGGTAGGACTTGCCACCTCCTGCCGTGAGCAGAGACGGCAGCAAGGTGCCTGGCCACTTCTGGCCTCCGTGACGGCGTTGTTACCCGCTGTCGCCGTGCGGCATCGTGAGGTCTCGGGTGTACGACGACTGGGCGTGGCACCTGATCCGACCGCGAGTTGGTGATTCGCGGCGACCCCTCATGATCGGAGCCGATGATGACCCGTGCACTCCGGGTGGCCCGTCACCATCTCAACGACCGGACCCGTGACCTGCTCGACAAGGAGCTCACGGCCGCCGTCTGCGACATCGAACTGGATTCGGACGCCCACGAGGCGATCCTCGCCGGCATCGGTGCACACGCCCTGCAGACCCACCTGCCCGGCGAGATCCTCCAGGCACTGACGTTCTACCCGGCCACCGGCTCGCACGTCCTGACCATCGGCAATCTGCCGCAGCAGGAGTTCCCGGCCACGCCGCGCGACGGCTTCACCGACGAACCCGCGATGGCCGTGACCAACGCCCTGCACTTCGGTCTGCTGCAACTGCTCTCGCTGACGCCGTTCGCGGTCGACTACGAGAACACCGGCCGGTACATCCGCAACGTGGCCCCGAACCCGGCGGCGGCGGGCACCACCAGTTCCTGGGGGGCGGATTCCGAGTTCTCCTGGCACACCGACAACCCGCACCTCCCCTTCGGCGGCAAGGGCGTCGACCCGCGCCGGTACGTCCCGCGTTATCTCAGCTTCTATGCGGTCCGTAACGACGAGCAGGTGCCCACCGAGGTCCTCGCCATCGAGGAGGCCGTGGCCGCGCTGGACGAGAGCACCGTGCAGGAGTTGCAGTCGGCCCAGTTCACCGTCGGCCCGCCCGCCTCCACCGACGAGACGGCGCCGCTGCGGGACACCGCGTTGCTGGAGCAGAGCTACGAGGGAACGCGGGCGCGGTTCGACCGGGGCACGGTCGTACCGAACACGCCGGCGGCGACCGCCGCCCTCGACCGGTGGGTACGAGCCCTCGACCAGGCGCGGTCCGAGGCGTTCGTGCTGCGGCCCGGCGATTTCCTGATCTTCGACAACTACCGGGTGCTGCACCGCCGTCGGGCGTTCCGGCCCGGTCCGGCGGACACCGCCCGCTGGCTGCGCCGCTGCTATGCAAGCTGACCCGGACACCAGGAGGATGACCATGGGTGAATATCGCGTCGCCGTCATCGGTGGTATGCCCGCGCCGATCCACGGCGCCAAGGAACTCGGCATCGACGTCGTGCTGGTGCACGAGGAGGGCAAGTACGAGCCGTCCATCCTGGCGCACACCGAGCGGGTCGTACACGCTCCGCTGGACGACGGCCCGGCCATCCACGCCGCGCTCAGCCCGCTGCACGCCGAGCGCCCGTTCGACCGCGTGATGACCACGACCGAGGTCGCCGCGATCTCGTCCGGCTACGTCGTGGACATGTTCGGCCTGCCCGGCGTCACCGAGTTCACCGCCCGCGCGCTCAAGGACAAGTCCCTCACCCGGGAGTGCCTGGCCAAGGCCGACGTGGAGAACGTCCGCTACCAGGTGGTCAACTCGGTGGAGGAGGCCGTCTCGTTCCTGGAGCAGGTCGGCGGGAAGATCGTCCTCAAGCCGATCGACGGTGCGGCGAGCCTGCACATCAAGGAGGTCGGGACCCCGGAGCAGGTGGCCGAGGCCATGTCGGAGCTGGCCGCCGCCGGCATCACCGCCCCGATGGCCGAGGAGTTCCTCTCCGGCCCGGTGGTGAGCGTCGACTCGTTCTCCTTCGAGGGCCGGCACCTCACCATCGGCTACTCGGAATACCGGATGAACGACCGGTTCGTCGAGTGGGAGGTCAGCACCCCGAGCCGGGTCGCCGTGCCCCACCTCGCGGACCTCCGGGAACTCACCGCGAAGCTCCTGGACGCGGTCGGCGTCACCGAGGGACCGTCGCACAGCGAGTTCGTCCTCACCCCGAACGGTCCCCGGGTGCTCGAATCCCACGCGCGCCTGGCCGGTAGTGGCGCGCCGGAGTTGGTACGCCGTGCCTTCGGTCTGGACCTGAACCGCATGTTCCTGACGGTGCCGCTGGGCATCGACGAGCTGCCGCTCGAATCGCCCGCACCGATCGGGGGCGCGGTCGCCCTGTTCCTGACCCCGAAGCCGGGACCGATCACGTCGATCACCGTCAGCGAGGACATCCCGGCGACGGTACGCCGGATCCCGCCCGGCGAGTCGGCCCGGGTCTTCATGCCGTACCTGTTCGAGCTGGGCGCCGAGGACACCGCCGTGGTCATCACCAAGAACCCCGGCGACGAGGTCGCACCGCTGTTGACGGTCGCGGACTGCAGCAACGGCTACATCCTGGCCTCCGGCACGGACGCGCTCGACGCCATCGCCAAGGCCGAGGCGATCAACGCGAAGATAGACTTCGTCACCGGTTGATGAGGGAGAACACCATGAAGCGCACCGCAGTGGTGACGGGTGCCAGCAGCGGGATCGGGGCGGCCACGGCACGCCGGCTGGCCAAGGACGGATTCTTCGTCGTGGTGGCGGCCCGCCGAATGGACCGACTCGAGGCGCTGGCGGCCGAGATCGGTGGGCAGGCCGTCGCGCTCGACGTCACCGACCAGGCGTCCGTGCAGGCCCTCGCCGCCGGTCTGGACCGCTGCGACCTGCTGGTCAACAACGCGGGCGGGGCGGTGGGCGCCGACCCGCTGGCCACCACCGCACCGGCGGACCTGGTGCGGAGCTTCGAGATCAACGTCCTGGGCATGCTGTACGTGACCCAGGCGCTGCTGCCGCTGCTACGCGCCTCCGACGCGCCGACCATCGTGACCGTCACCTCGACGGCCGCGCACGTGACCTACGAGTCCGGCGGCACCTACACCGCCGCCAAGCACGCGGAACACGCGCTGGTCGAGACGCTTCGGCTGGAACTCTGCGGCGAACCGGTGCGGGTCATCGAGATCGCACCGGGCATGGTCCGCACGGACGAGTTCGCGGTCAACCGGTTCGCCGGCGACGCGGACAAGGCCGCCGCCGTGTACGCGGGCGTGGACCGGCCACTGGTGGCCGAGGACGTCGCCGAGTGCATCGCCCTGACGGTGGCACTGCCCAGCCACGTCAACGTGGACCGTCTCGTCGTCCGCCCGGTCGCCCAGGCCGCCCAGCACAAGGTGCACCGTCAGCCGATCTTCGGCGGCTGACGGACGGGACTCCGAGCTGGGTCGCGCCGCGAGCGGTGCGACTCAGCCCAGGTCCTCGGGTTTCACCTTCCCCCGGGCGACAAGACTCTTCGCGAGACGAACCCGCCCCAGCATGACCGCCTGCACGTTGCCGAGCACGACCAGCAGAGCGGCTAGGGTGTCGCCGCGATAGACCAGCACGTAGGCGGGGAAGACCGCGAAGATGACCACCGGCACGGCGAAGAGCCACAGCGGGTAGCGCAGGTGGTTGCTGAGTGAGGCGTCGAAGAACTTGGGCACGAGATCATTAGATCTCACCCGGCAAGGGCTTCTCGTCCGTCCGTCGACTCAGAGCCCAGCGGGCACGGCCCGTGGCGGGACGTGCCCTCCGATGTACGTGGTCACCACCACTTGGGGTAGTGCCGGAGTACCCGGTCCGCCGGTTCCGGTGACTTCGACCTGCGTTCCCGCCAGTCCTGAACAAGGCTCGGACCGTGGACGAGTGCGCCTGCGGCGATCAGGAGCAGGGACCCGTACCGTCCCGACCACCCGAACCAGAGACTGAGACCGGCCACCAGCCAGAGCAGGAAGCCAAAGCCGAACAGTATCGATCGGAGGCGTGGGCGGCGCACGACTCTCAGGCTACGGCTCGCTGCCAGGGAGGCACATCATCCGTGATCCCTTGGCCCACGGACCGAACTCGATCTCACCGAGAACCGCGACGCCTCGGTGAGATCAAGCCCGTGCGAGAGACTCCCCTCGGCGCGCCCCATCGCTTGCGCGCCGAACAACGGTTACCCGTTCAGCAGGCGGTGTAGCCCTTGCCCTTCTTCGACCAGGCGCACTTGTCGATCAGCTTGCCGCTGGCGTTGCGCAGGTACGCGGTGTCGCCGGTGTTGTTCCAGACGTAGTTGCCCGAGCCCCAGTAGCGGTTCTTGGCGGTGTTCTTGCCCTTGCCGGTCCGGATGACCACGCTCTTGCCCTTGGCGAGCTTGACGTCCCCACTGAAGGTGTAGACGTGGTTGGCCTTGTCGCGCAGCGTCCAGTTCTTCAGGTTGATGGTGCGGGCGCGCCGGTTGGTGAGCTTCACGTACTCGGCGTTCAGGCTGGCGTTCGAGCGGTTGTCCGTACCCGGCGAGTCGTAGTAGACCTTCGTGATCTCGATCGCCGGGGTGGCGGCCTGCGCCGGAGCGCCGACGGCCAGCGAACCACCGAGCGCCACGGCGAGCGCGGACACCAGCCCGATGAACCTTCTCGACATGCGTGTTACCCCCACGGGAAGCGCCGAATTGCGGCGCGGACATGTCACGCCGACGCGTGACGGAGCGAGGTTAACGACGAGTTGCGGCAACGTGAGGTACTCACGCACCGCGCGCCACTGATTGCGGCCGGGCGGCTGTCGATCGACAGCCGGCCGGTCGTCTCCGCCGACCGCTCCGCGCCCCACCGTGCGGCGAGGGGCGGACCACATGCCGGCCGAACGGCGACCGGGTCCGATGCGTTCGACGACCACTGTGGACCTTCGGGCGGAAACCTCTCGTCGCCCCGTGCAACCGGGTCGGCGTACCCGACGTCCCATCGTCAGGCCGAGGGAACGAGGGGACCATGCGCCGATACCTGATCGGCGCCATCGCCGCGACCGCGTTGGTGCTCACCGGATGTGCACAGCACGACACCACGTCGACCGGACCGGACCCGGTCACGATCGACGCCGCCTCGGCGGCACAGCAGGACCCGACCGCGCTGATCGGCTCGTGGACGGCGGGGGGTACGGACGTGGGGTCGGGCACCGTCGTCCAGTTCACCGACCGCTCTCTCCGGGTCTTCGACGGCTGCGGGGTACGGCACGGGAGCTGGGGCGCCGACCAGAGCGGCCTCCTCGTCGCCGACATGCACACCGTCCCCACCAGAGACGGTGGGGGCTGCACTGCCGCGCCGGACGCAGGACTGGGCTGGCTGCTGCGGGCCGGCGGGTTCCGCGCCGACGGTGACACCCGCGTCCTCCTCGACGACGCCGGTGCGGAACTGGCCCTACTGCGCCCCGGTGGGCGACCGGACAGCGAACCGGACATGCACCCGTCCTGGCTCCAGCCGCCGACGGTGACCGACGAGACGCGACGCTGGTTGGCCGCGCCCCCGGCGCTACCCGCCCAGCTCGCCGGCCCCACGTCGGAGGAGTTGGTCGGCCGCTGGGTGCCGGTGGGCGCGGCGGCTTCAGCAGGCCGATGGCCGAAGCCCGCCTCCGTCGAGTTCGTCGCCGACGGCACCTGGACCGGCTCGGACGGCTGCAACAGCTATGCGCCCGGACGCTGGGCGACCGACGGTGACGGCGCGTTCCTGGCGACCGGGGGCGTCTCCACCATGATCGGCTGCGACAACGTGCCGACCGGTCTCTGGCTCGTCACCGCGCGGCAGGCGGGCCTGGACGGCGACGTGCTGGTGTTGCGGGACGCGCAGGGTGCGGAGATCGGCCGCCTGGTTCGCGGCTGATCCGCCGACCCGGGGCGCTTGTCGCCACGCTGTCGCCGCAGGCGTCCGCGCGTGGTCCACAGCCTGCGTCCACAGCCTGTGGATAGCACATGTGTACGAGTCCAGCTCGCTCCCAGCCTCCGGTGAGTACGCTTGGTCATCCTCCCGGTGCCGCCGGGAGGCGTACCCGACCTGGAACGACGTGCGAGTGGATCAGCAGCAAGTCCTCCGCGACGCGACGGTCCGCCTGCCGATGGCGTCGACCGTCGCCGAGGTGTGCCAGGGCACCGTCGATTCGCTGGCCCGCCACACCCCCGCCACCATCGCCGTCCTGCTGCACGTGCACGACCGGCTCCGGTGCGTCGCCGCCACCGGCTCCTGGCAGGTCTTCGCCACCGTCGCGCCGGACGCCGGGATCGTCGGCCGGGTCTACACCGGTGGCGCGGCGGTCGTCGCCCCGGACGTGACGACCGATCCCGATCACATCCCGGTACGCCCCGACGTCACCGCCGAGGTGTGCGTACCGGTGCCGGATCCGGCCGGGCGGGTCATCGGCGTACTCGACGTGCAGTGGACCGGCCCGGCCGACCTCGCCGCGTGGCGGACCACCGCCGAGCGCGTCGCCGCCCGCCTCGGCGCGCGGATCGTCGCGCTGGGCGGGCCGACGGAGAGCCGCAGCGAGAAGCTGCTCCGGCACGCCGCCGCGATGACCGCCGCCGGCACCGAGTGGGACCTGATGACCGCCGCGATCGGGGCGGCCCGGGACGTCTCCACGCTCGGCGCGGCCGTCCTGGTGCTCGGCGGCCGGGGTGGCGTACGGCTGGGTGCCCCGACCGTGGCGCCCGGGGAGCTGGAGAGCCGGATGCGGGCCGAGCTGACCGAGGCGGGTCCGGAGGCGCTGCGCGGCATCATCGACCGGGCGCACCGCTACGGGGCCGGGTACACCCTCGGCGAGGCGGGCCACCCGCCGACCGTGGAACACGAGCCGCTGGTGCGCGCCGGTGTCCGGACGCTGGTCACGGTGCCGGTGGGCCCGGCCCGGCGTGGCGGGGTGCTGCTGGTGGCCGACGACCGGCTGCTGCGTCCCGATCCCACCACGGTCAACCTGATGGAGCTGCTGGCCGGTCAGGCGTGGAGCTGTCTGGACCGGTTGCGCACCCTGGATCGGCTGCGCGAGCAGGCCAGCTCCGACCCGTTGACCGGGCTGCGGCACACCGGCCCGTTCGAGCAGCGGATCGCCACCGCGACGCCGGGGCGGACGGCGCTGCTCGCGATCGACGTGGACGGCTTCAAGACGATCAACGACACGTACGGGCACCAGGCCGGTGACCGGGTGCTGGTCGGCCTGGCCCGGGCGTTGGAGGGCGCGCTGCGCCAGGGCGACGAGCTGTACCGGATCGGCGGCGACGAGTTCGTCGCGGTGATCGAGGTGAGCCGTCCCGAGGAGGCCGTCCGGGTGGCCGAACGGCTCACCGAGGCGGCCCGCCGGATCGGCCGCACGATCAGCGTCGGTGTCGCCCTGCCCCGGCCCGGCGAGTCCCCCGAGGTGACGCTGCGCCGCGCCGACCAGGCGCTCTACGCGGTGAAACGGCAGGGTCGCGACGGCGTACGCCTCGCCGCCGCCTGAGTACGCCGCTCAGCGCTGGGTGATCTCCTTGGCCAGGAGTTCGGCGATCTGGGCGGTGTTCAGGGCGGCACCCTTGCGGAGGTTGTCGCCGGTGACGAAGAAGTTCAGCGCGCGGGGGTCGTCGAGGGCACGACGGATCCGGCCGACCCAGGACGGGTCGGTCCCGACCGCGTCGATCGGCATCGGGAACTCCCCGGCGGCCGGGTCGTCGACGACGATCACACCGGGGGCGTTGCGCAGTACGCCACGGGCTCCCTCGGCGTTGATCTCGGTGCCGAAGACGGCGTGTACGGCGACCGAGTGACCGGTGAGCACCGGCACCCGTACGCAGGTGGCGGTGACCTTCAGGTGCGGCGTACCGAGGATCTTGCGCGACTCGTCGCGCATCTTCATCTCCTCGGAGGACCAGCCGTCGTCGACAAGTGAACCGGCCCACGGCACCACGTTGAGCGCCATCGGTGCGGGGAACGGGCCGAGGTCGTCACCGACCGCCTGCCGCACGTCACCGGTACGCGAGCCGAGCAGCCGGTCGCCCGCCACCTTGGCCAACTGGTCGTGCAGCGTGTCCGCGCCGCGCTGACCCGCCCCGGAGACCGACTGGTACGAGGCGAGCACCAGCTCGCGCAGGCCGTACTCGCGGTGCAGCGGGGCGACCGCGACGATCATCGCCAGGGTGGTGCAGTTCGCGTTGGCGACGATGCCCCGGGGCCGCTCGTGGACCTGCTCGGGGTTGATCTCCGGAACCACCAGCGGGACGTCCGGCGCCATCCGGAAGGCGCCCGAGTTGTCCACCACGATCGCGCCCCGGCGTACCGCGATCGGCGCCCAGTGCGCGGCGACCTCGTCCGGTACGTCGAACATCGCCACGTCGACGCCGTCGAACGCCTCCTCGGTCAGCGCCTGGACGGTCAACTCCTCGCCCCGACAGCGGACCTTGCGCCCGACCGACCGCTCGGAGGCGAGCAGGCGGATCTCACCCCAGACGTTGCGACGCCCGGTGAGCAACTCACACATCACGGTGCCGATAGCGCCCGTCGCCCCGACCACGGCCAGGGTGGGCAGCCCGGCCATCCGCGCTACCGTCCCGTTCCCGCGTACACCACGGCTTCGGTGTCGCCGCCCAGGTCGAAGGCCTCGTGGATGGCCCGGACGGCCGCGTCGAGGTCGGTGTCCCGGCAGACCACGGAGACCCGGATCTCCGAGGTGGAGATCATCTCGATGTTCACGCCGGCTTGGCCGAGCGCGGCGAAGAAGCCGGCCGCGACGCCCGGGTGCGAACGCATCCCGGCACCGATCAGGGAGACCTTGCCGACGTGGTCGTCATAGAGCAGGCCCTTGAAGTTGACCGACTCCTGGATCTTGCTGAGCGCGGCCATCGCGGTCGGGCCGTCGGTCTTGGGCAGGGTGAAGGAGATGTCCGTGCGCCCGGTCCCCTCGGTGGAGACGTTCTGCACGATCATGTCGATGTTGATCTCGGCGCCCGCGACGGTGTCGAAGATCCGCGCGGCGGCGCCCGGCTCGTCGGGCACCCCGACGATGGTGATCTTGGCCTCGCTGCGATCGTGGGCGACGCCGGTGATCAGTGCCTGCTCCACAGGAAGCTCCTCCGTCGATCCGATGACCATGGTGCCGGTGTTGGTCGAGTATGACGAGCGGACGTGGATCGGCAGTCCCGCCCGGCGGGCGTACTCCACGCTGCGCAGGTGCAACACCTTCGCGCCGCAGGCGGCCAGCTCCAGCATCTCCTCGTAGGTGATCTGCTTGATGTGCCGGGCGTTGGGGACGATCCGCGGGTCGGCGGTGAAGATGCCGTCCACGTCGGTGTAGATCTCGCACACGTCCGCGTGCAGCGCGGCGGCCAGCGCCACGGCGGTGGTGTCCGAGCCGCCCCGGCCCAGGGTCGTCACGTCCTTGGTGTCCTGCGAGACACCCTGGAACCCGGCGACGATGACCACGGCGCCCTCGTCCAGCGCGCCCTTGAGCCGCCCCGGCGTGACGTCGATGATCCGCGCCCGGCCGTGCACCGAGGTGGTGATGACACCCGCCTGCGAACCGGTGAACGAGCGGGCTTCGTACCCCAGGTTGTGGATCGCCATGGCGAGCAGCGCCATCGAGATCCGCTCCCCGGCGGTGAGCAGCATGTCCAGCTCGCGCCCGGGCGGCAGCGGACTGACCTGGTTGGCCAGGTCGAGCAGCTCGTCGGTGGTGTCGCCCATTGCCGACACGACCACGACGACGTCGTCGCCGGCCTTGCGGGCGGCCACGATCCGTTCGGCCACCCGCTTGATCCGCTCGGCGTTGGCGACGGAGGACCCGCCGTACTTCTGCACCACGAGTGCCACGACGGCGCACTCCCTCCCGGTCGCCCTGAGCGTGCCGACGCCGCCGGCACCGGGGCCGGCGGCGCGGGTCGGACGACCTCAGGGTATCGGGCCGCTCTGACCGCCGGGTCAGGTGATCCCACGATCCGGCCCGGCGCGGCGGGCGAGGTGGTGTGCGACACGCCGGAAAGGCCGACCTTTCCGGGGGTGTCCGCAAGCGCACCCAACGCCGAGAATGGCCGGGTGTACGCCGCCCACCGTCCCGCCGTCCGCCTGACCGCCCCGATCGCGTTCGCCCTGCCCGTCCTGCTCGCCGGCTGCTCCTCGGACCCGCCGGACGATCCGCCGCCACCACCGAGCGCCTCGCCACGACCGGCGGGCCAGGACGCGGCCCGCGACGAACTGGCCGCGCTCGCCGCCGCCGCGCAGGATCGGCACATGGTCGCCCGGTACACCCTGCGGGTGGCCGACACTCCCGACCGCTCGGTCGTGGTGACCAGCGCCAACGACGGCAGTTGGCGGGTGGACGTACCCGGTGGCGCGCTCGGCGGCACGGCGGACGTCTCGCTCGCGGCCACCGCCGACGGGCTGTTCCAGTGCGCGTTGCCCTCGGCGACCCGGCCCGAGGCGGCGAGTTGCGTACGCGTCGGCGAGCGCGACGACACGCTGCCCCGCCGACTCGACCCCCGCGTGCAGCACCCGTTCACCGACTGGCTGGACGTGCTGACCGACCGGCGTGCCCCGCTGTCGGTCTCCCCCGCGATGGCTCCGCCCGAGGCCACCGGCGTCTGCTACTCGGTGGAGACCACGGCCGCCTCGATCAACCCACCGCTGGACGTCGGCATCTACTGCTTCGACGCGGACGGCACCCCGACCGCGGTCCGCGCGGCGTTCGGCACCCTGACGCTGGCCGGCCCGCCCGAGCCGGCGCCGGCCACCGTGCAGCTCGCCGGGCCGGTGGTCGACGGCGAACCGCTGGGTATGGAGGCACCGCCACCGCCGCCCACGCCGTCCGATCTCGATCCGGGCGGCACCGATCCGGGCGGCACTGTGCCGGGTGACTCCGGAGCGGGTGACGCCGGACCGGGAGGTACCGAGCCGACCGGCGGCGGGTAGGCCCGGGCCGGTCTCCGGTATCCGGGCCACCGCTCCGGGCCTGGTGCTTGGTCCGGCGGCGGGTCGAGGGCGGACCCGCAACGTCCGGCCGGCCGTCCCGTTACGGGTGTCGTTTCCCACATTCGGCGGCCCCGATATCACCGCCAAATGCCTCATACAGGACGCTTCTACGCATGACCGACCTCACCCCCGTGCTGGCCTTCCGCTGGAGCCCACGGTCCTTCGACCCGGTGGCGGAACTGCCCCGGGCCGAGGCGGCCGCCCTGCTGGAAGCCGCCCGGTGGGCGCCGTCGGTCGACAACCGGCAGCCGTGGCGGTTCGCCCTCGGGCACCGTGACGACCAGACCTTCAAGCGGATCCTGGTCAACCTGGCACCGGCCGAGCAGCGGTGGGCCGGACGTGCCGCCGCCCTGGTGCTCGGCGCGTACCGACGGACCGCGCAGGCGTACGCCGCGTACGACCTGGGGCAGGCGGTGGCCCACCTGAGCGTGCAGGCCACCGCGCTGGGACTGCACGTACGCCAGGTGACCGATTTCGACCGGGCCGGGCTGATCGCCGACCTGGACCTCCCCGGCGAGGTGCGACCGTACGTGGTGGTCGCGGTCGGCCAACTCGGCGATCCGTTGAGCCTTCCGGCCGACCTGCTGGCCGACGAGACCGCCCTGCGCCACCGACGCCCACTCTCCGAACTCGTCCTGAGCTGCGGCGAGGCCGTCGACTGAGCGGCTATACGCAATTTCCATCTCACACTCCGGACGGGTCTTTCCCACACCACGTCCCATCACGTAGGGTCACCCTGTCATGTGGCAGGCGTACCTCCTCCTTGGTCGCCGCGACGAGGCCTGACGGCCGGCACCTCGTCGCGGAGTCGAACCGCGCCGCCAGCACAGTCCCGGATCTTCCGCTCGGCATCCCTGCCGACCCCCGTCGCTGACGTCACATGACCCCAGGAGAAATCCGCCATGGCTCACCCAGCCGGCACCACCGACGTTGACTCCGATGCCATCGCCCGGCAACGTCCCAGCCAGATGCCGCACCGCCGCTACCAGCCCTACCAGCAGCAGTTCCGCATCGACCTGCCGGACCGCACCTGGCCGACCCGGCACGTCGAGACCGCACCGCGCTGGTGCGCGGTCGACCTGCGCGACGGCAACCAGGCGCTGATCGACCCGATGTCGCCGGAGCGCAAGCGCCGGATGTTCCAGCTCCTGGTCCAGATGGGCTACAAGGAGATCGAGGTCGGGTTCCCGTCGGCCAGCCAGACCGACTACGAGTTCGTCCGGCAGCTCATCGAGCAGGACATGATCCCCGCCGACGTCACCATCCAGGTGCTGACGCAGTGTCGGGAGCACCTGATCGACCGGACCTTCGAGGCGCTGCGCGGCGCGCGCCGGGCGATCGTGCACTTCTACAACTCCACCTCCACGCTGCAACGACGGGTGGTCTTCGGGCTCGACCGCGACGGCATCGCCGACATCGCGACCACCGGCGCCCGGCTCTGTCAGAAGTACGCGGAGATCCACACGCCGGACACCGAGATCCACTACGAGTACTCGCCGGAGTCGTACACCGGCACCGAGCTGGAGTACGCGCTGGAGGTCTGCGCCAAGGTCATCGAGGTCGTCGACCCCACGCCGGACCGCAAGCTGATCGTCAACCTGCCCGCCACGGTCGAGATGGCCATGCCGAACGTGTACGCCGACTCGATCGAGTGGATGCACCGGCACCTGCCCCGCCGCGAGAGCCTGGTGCTCAGCCTGCACCCGCACAACGACCGGGGCACCGGCGTCGCCGCCGCCGAGCTGGGCCTGCTGGCCGGCGCGGACCGGATCGAGGGGTGCCTGTTCGGCAACGGCGAGCGCACCGGCAACGTCGACCTGGTGACGCTGGGCCTGAACCTCTTCTCCCAGGGCATCGACCCGATGATCGACTTCTCCGACATCGACGAGGTCAAGCGGGCCGTCGAGTACTGCAACCAACTGCCCGTGCACGAGCGCCACCCGTACGCCGGTGACCTGGTCTACACCGCCTTCTCCGGCTCCCACCAGGACGCCATCAACAAGGGCTTCGCCGCGCTGAACGCCGACGCGGCGGCGGCCGGCGTACCCGTCGACGACTTCACCTGGGCGGTGCCGTACCTGCCGATCGACCCGAAGGACCTGGGCCGCAGCTACGAGGCGGTGATCCGGGTCAACTCGCAGTCCGGCAAGGGCGGCGTCGCGTACATCATGAAGACCGAGCACCAGTTGGACCTGCCCCGACGGCTCCAGATCGAGTTCTCCGGCGTGGTGCAGCAGGTCACCGACCACGACGGTGGCGAGGTCGGCCCGGACACCATGTGGCAGATCTTCGCCACGCAGTACCTGCTCGACCACCAGGCCGACCCGGCGGTGACGCTGACCGAGTACGCCATCGGCAGCGCCGACGGCAAGGTCGAGATCACCGCACAGGTCGGTGTGGACGGCCAGGCACGTTCGGTGACCGCGATCGGCAACGGCCCGATCGACGCGTACGTCAACGCGCTCGGCTCGGCCGGCGTGAGCGTACGGGTGCTCGACTACCACGAACACGCGCTCTCCTCCGGCGGTGACGCGCAGGCGGCCGCGTACGTGGAGTGCGAGGTGGACGGGCGGACGGTCTGGGGCGTCGGCATGGACGCGAACATCGTCACCGCCTCCGTCAAGGCGGTCACCAGCGCCGTCAACCGCGCCCGCCGCTGACCGGCCAGCCCGGATGTAAGGAGGGGTCCCCTGCTAACGCCTCGTGCATAGCAGGGGACCCCTCCTTTCACCTGTCCCGGGCGGCCGCGTACGTGG
>NZ_JBSFSO010000021.1:0-101445 GCF_053589795.1 Micromonospora sp. NPDC003241
AAGCATCCAGTACCGCACCGACCTGCTCGACAGCTTCCTTGCTCACACCGGACTGACCCTCGAACCCAACACAACCTGACCATTCAAGATCTGTAACTGGCCGCCAGCGGGGAATCCCAGTTGGCCACCAACATATCGCCGAGCCCTGGTCGTCTTCGCGGCCGGCGGTTGCGCACGAGCTCAGTGTCTCCGCATGCGGCCCTTTGAACACCGCCACGACGCCACGCTGGACCCCGTTCAACCAGATGTAGAGGTCGTCGGATCGAGCCGGTGCGGGCTGGCCAGGACTGCTACTGCCCAGCAGGCATGCTCGCGGCCGGTGTCGAAATTCCGTGTCGAGGGTGTTCGACACCGGTGCGTCAGCGTTCAGTGGTGAGCATGACCGGCACGAAGCCGTTCTCCTCGCCATCCGCACATTGATCGGAGGACGTGATCTACACAGATCACCGCACTTCGAGCCATGACCGTGCCCGACCTACGTGCAGGCGTCGAGTGGCGATGCGGCCCTTGTGCTCTGGTGAAGGTGCGTCTTCCGAAGCTTGCTCGCGTACGTGGACTGCTGCCGAAGAAGAGCGGCCGTGTGGACTGGGGCGGCGTGATGGATAGGGAGAGTGACAGGTTCATGAGTATCGACACGGTGAGCAGTCAGAGGTTGCGTGAGGCGATGGTCGACCAGCTGGTCGCCGATCACGAGGCCAAGGGACTGGTGATGCGGCCTGAGGTGGAGGCGGCGCTGCGGGTGGTGCCTCGGGAGCTGTACACGCCGGGGGTGCCGATGGTGGAGGCGTATCGCAGCGACAGCGCCGTCGTAACGAAGAAGCGTGGTGACGAGACCGTCAGTTCGGTGTCGGCGCCGTGGTTGATCGCGGAGATGCTCGATCAGGCCGTGGATGCCCTGGATGGTGGTCTGGCGGGCCGGCATGTGTTGGAGATCGGGTCGGGTGGCTACAACGCGTCGTTGCTGCGGGAGTTGGTGGGGCCGTCGGGTTCGGTCACGACGGTGGACATCGACTCTGAGGTGACCGAGCGTGCCGTGGCGTGTCTGGCGGCGGCGGGGTACGGAGATGTGACCGTGGTCTGCGCCGACGCCGAGTTGCCGGTCGCCTCAGATCACCAGTTCGATCTGATCATCGTGACGGTCGGTGCGTGGGATGTGCCTCCGGCGTGGATCGCCCAGCTGAATGAGGGCGGCGTGCTGGTAGCACCGGTGCGGACGTTCGGGATGACCCGGTCGTGGGCGTTGCGGCGCGACGGTGATCGGCTGGTCAGCCGCAGCGACCGGTTGTGTGGGTTCGTGGCGATGCAGGGTGCCGGCGCGCACGAGGTCCGCTACGTCGACATCGCGCCGGGGGTCCACCTGCGGCTGGACGAGGGTCAGCAGGTCGACGCGACCTCGGTCGGTGGGCTGTTGGCGTTGCCGCGGGAGCAGGCGTGGGCCGGGGCGAGTCTGCCGCCTCGTACCGTCCTGGCTGATCTGGATCTGTGGCTGGCGGCCCGTCTTCGCGATGAGGTGGACGAGGTCGTGGTGTTGACGGCGCAGCAGGACACCGTGGACGCCGGTGTCGTGGCCCCGGCGTGGCGGTTCGGTACACCCGCCGCCCTGCATGGGGGCACGTTCGTGTACCGGTCGGCGCTGCGGTGGAGCGGCGATGTGTTCGACGTCGGCGCGTGTGCGCACGGGCCGGACGCGGCCGTGTGGGCGGCGCGGATGGTGGCGCAGATGCGCGCATGGGTGGACGCCGGTGAGCCGTCTGCGGTGCTGAGCGTTCTGCCCGTAGGTACTCCCGACGGCGACGTGCCGGCCGGGACGGTGCTGGACAAGCGGCACAGCCGCATGGTCCTCACCTTCACCCCCGCATAGGAAGGGAAACGCGAGTGGAGAACACGGAACTCGACGAGCTGGACCTGGACATCACGCTGGTGGACTCCGGGCCCGCCGCCGGCGGGTACGCCACCAGCACCGACGACGGCTGCGGCTCGGGTAACACCGGCTCGAACGCCTGCTCCGGCGGCGGCAAGTAACCGATCCTTCACACCCACTCTCGGGGCCCGGCGTCCGCCGACGCCGGGCCCTGCCCTGTCTCGGTGGTGCATCGTGTTCTCCACTCCTGGTGCGGCGTTGATCAGAGTCGCCGCGTACCCGGACGGCCTGGTCCTGCCGGCCTGGCCCGACCTGACCTCGCCCCGGCCTGTGCAGTGGCGGCGGTGGTTGGCCACGGTGTGGGCGGTGCCGGGGTTCGCGGCGGCTGTCGCCGGTGCCACGCCGCGGTTGGCCGCGCAGATCGGTCGGGTCGTCGCCGGTGAGCCGGTGTCGGTGGAGCGGTTGCGGCGTCTGGTGGAGTCGACGGTGCGGTATCTGCTGCGGTGGACCACCCGTGCGACACCGTTCGGGACCTTCGCGGGGGTGGCGCCGGTGGAGTTCGGTGACCGGGCGGCGGTGCGGTGGGGTGAGGCGCACCGGTCGGTGGCGTCTGCTAACGGGCAGGCGATCGCGGAGCACACCGTGCGTGCGGAGCGGGATCTGACGGTGCTTCGTCGGGTGGCGGTGGTGACGAACGCGGTGGGGTACCGGCGGGGTGGGGTGTGGGTGCTGCCCTGTGCCCGCAGCGACGCAGAGCGCCGGTGGGACATCGAGGTCCGGCTGACGGATGTGGTGCGGGCGGCGGTGGAAGGGGCGGCCGGTCCGGTCGGGTTCGGCGTTCTTGCCGCCCGCGTCGCCGAGTCGCTGTGCCTCGGTGTGGACGAGGTGGAGCGGACGGTGGCGTCGCTGGTCCGGGCGGGGGTGCTGCTGTCGGCGGTGCGTCCGGCGATGACCGTCACCGACCCGGCGGCCCACCTGGCCTGTCACCTTCCGATGCCTGATCCTGGGGACCGGGTCGCGG
This sequence comes from Micromonospora sp. NPDC003241, assembly GCF_053589795.1. NCBI lineage: Bacteria > Bacillati > Actinomycetota > Actinomycetes > Micromonosporales > Micromonosporaceae > Micromonospora > Micromonospora sp. NPDC003241. The sequence goes on from NZ_JBSFSO010000021.1 coordinate 2,883, forward strand.
TGGATCTGCGGGTCGACGTGGCGGTGACGCTGCCACCTGCGGTGCGACGGGAAGCGGCCCGTGCCGCGTTGACGCTGGTAGCGGTGGCACCGCAGCTGCCGGGCTGGGCGGAGTACCACCGGGCGTTCATCGCGCGGTGGGGCCCGGGTGCGGCAGTGCCGGTCCGTGACGTGCTGACCGTGCTGGGCTTCCCCGCCGGGTACCGGGGATCCACCCGCCGCGTACCTGCGGTGCTCACCGCCCGCGACCGGCTGCTGGGGCAGGTCGCTCAGCAGTCGGCGCTCACCGGCGGCGCGGAGGTGGTCCTCGGCGACGAGCTGATCGGTCAGCTCCGGGCAGACGATGAGCGGCCGCCTGTCCCGCACACCGAGGTCAGGTTCACTCTCGCCGCCGCGACCCTCGCAGATGTGGACCGGGGGGCGTTCACGATGACGGTGCTCAGCGGCGCCCGGCATGCCGGGGTGTCCGCAGGCCGGTTCCTGCACCTGCTCACCCCCGCCGAACGGGCCTCGTTCCAGCACGTCTACCAGAATCTGCCGACCGCGTTGCCGGATGCGGACATCGTGCAGCTGTCCGGGCCACCCCTGGACGCGCGGCTGATCTCGGTCGCCCGGACACCGGCGATGCTGCCCGTCCTGCCCGTCGGTGACTTCCATCCGGACCCGCCGGTCACGGTCGCTGACCTGGCGGTGGCCGGCGACGGCCATCGCCTGTGGCTGGTCCGGGCGGCGACCGGCCGGCCGGTCGAGGCGCTGCTGTGCAACAGCGTGCTGCTGCCCGGGCTGCAGCAGCCGCTGATGCGGTTCCTGACCGAGATCTGGACGGCGTGGACCGCGCCGTGCAGCAGATTCGACTGGGGCCACGCCGGCGGGCTGCCGTTCCTGCCCCGCGTGCGGCGCGGACGCAGCATCCTGCATCCCGCCCGCTGGATCGTCGACCGCACAGCCCTTCCCCGTGACGTGCCCTGGCCGCAGTGGCGCGACGCCTGGCAGCGATACCGCGACCGCCACCGGCTACCCGAGCAGATCCTGGTCGGCGACGACGACGTCCAACTGCGCCTCAACCTGGACGATGATGCGCACCTGGCGGTGCTGTGGCAGCAGATCGACCGGCGCCACCACACCACCGTCACCGAGGCGCCGGGATCCGCCGGATGGATCGGCGGCAGGCCCGCCGAACTCCTGCTCACCCTCACCCGCACCCATCCGCAACCCGCCGGCCGGCCGCCTCGACCGGCCCGCGCCGCGACGACCGTGGCGCACCGGCCCGGACCGTCGCCGTGGTTGGAGACGCGGCTGTACGGGCGGGCCGACGACGTCCTCCACGACCTCGCCGGCCGAGTCGACAGCCTCCTGCCGGCGGGCTGGTGGTTCCTGCGCTATCCCGACCCCGAACCGCACCTGCGGCTCCGCATCCCCCTGCACCACGCCGACTTCACCAGCACCGCCCGCAGCCTCGCCGAGTGGACGCAACACCTGGAGCACGACGGTGTCCTGCACGACTACACCCTGCACAGCTACCGGCCGGAGAACCGCCACGGCACCGGCCCCACCCTCGCCGCCGCCGAGCGGGTGTTCGCCGCGGACTCCCACACCGTCCTGGGCCGGTTGGCCGGCGACCGTCAGGCCACCACCGCCGCCGGCATGATCGCTATCGCCAACAGCTTCACCCACGACGGACCACGATGGCTCGCCGCACACCTGCCGCACCACCGCGGCCCACGACTCCCACCCGCGCAGCTCGCCCACGCCCGCACACCACTCCGCGACGACGCCCTGGACGCGGCGCTGGCTACCTACCGACGGTTGGCCGCCGCCGACGGTCTGCACCTCGACCACGTGCTGGCCGACCTGCTGCACCTGCACCACGCCCGCATGATCGGCGTCGACACCGCCTCCGAACGCCACTGCCTGCGCCTGGCCCGCACCATCGCCCGCACCCACCAGGCCACCGCATGAACCCCGGACAGTCCCTCGCCGACGGCGCGGCCGGCATCGCGCTCCTGCATCTGGAAACCGGCGACTGGCCCGCCGCGTACGCCGCCCTACGCACCGCCACCAGCCACGGCGTCAGCATCGCCGCCGGAGCCAGCCTCTTCTACGGCGCTCCCGCGCTCGCCTTCGTCCTCGCCACCAGCGACCAACCCGCCCTCACACGCGCCCGCGCGGTCGCCGCCGACGGCACCGCCACCGTCACCCGCCGACGACTACATACCGCACACCGCCGCATCGACTCTCACCAACGACCCCACTACGCCGAATACGACCTCATCCGGGGACTGACCGGCCTCGGCGTCGCCCTGCGCCGCCTCGGCGATCACGACCTGCTGCGCCACGTCCTGGACTACCTCGTCCGGCTCACCGAACCCGTCCACAACCTTCCCGGCTGGTGGTGCACCAACAGCCCCGACCGCCACCAACCACCACCGGCCGGAGGACACGCCAACCACGGCCTCGCCCACGGCATCACCGGCCCCCTCGCCCTGCTCGCCCTCACCCACCGAGACGGCATCACCGTCAACGGACACGCTTCGGCGATCCGCACCATCTGCCGCTGGCTCGACACCTGGCAGCAGCACACCGACGGCAGCACCTGGTGGCCGCAAACCCTCACCCTCGACGACCTACACCACGCCACACCCACCCAGCAGCAGCCGCTGCGCCCGTCGTGGTGCTACGGCACCCCCGGCATCGCCCGCGCCCAACAACTGGCCGCCCTCGCCCTCCACGACACCCACCGCCGACACCTCGCCGAAACAGCGTTCACCGCCTGCGTCACCGACCCCGCGCAACTCCGCCGGCTCACCGACCGCAGCCTGTGCCACGGCACCGCAGGGCTCCTCACCACCGCACGACGCATCGCCGCCGACGCCCTCACCCCGACGCCACTCACCCACCTGACACACCTACACCACCACACCGCCCCCGGCACCGAGGAGGCCACCGGCCTCCTCGACGGCACCACCGGCTCCCACCTCGCCACCACCGCGACCACCACCGGCTGGGACGCCTGCCTCCTCCTCAGCTGACGAAAGGCCCGTCATGGACGAGATCGCCTGGAAACAGGTGAACATCCACTACCCCGGCCACAGCCGCCGTGAGCGTGAACAGCAGGCAGTTCCTCATCTGCGCCGCGTGCTGCCCACCGCCGAGACCGCCGGCTTGATCAGCGCATGGTGGTTCATCCGCAAAGGACCCTGGCGCATCCGCTACCTACCCACCACCCACTGGCCCGAGGATCCCCTCCACCACCTACTCACCGACGGAGTCGTCTGGACCAGCGACATCTACGAGCCCGAGACCCACGCATTCGGCGGCCCCGACGCGATGCACGCAGCCCACACGCTGTTCCACCACGACAGCCGACACCTCCTCACCTACCTCCACGACCGTCCCACCGACCGGCGCGAACGCTCCCTCATCCTGTGCACCGCACTCATGCGCGCCGCAGGACTCGACCTCAACGAACAAGGCGACGTCTGGGCGCGAGTCGCCCAACGTCGCGCCGATCACCTCAGCCAGCGGCCCGCGCCTGACCCGGACAGGTGGAGGGCATTCACCGAGAAGGTCCACTACCTGCTACTCGGCTCGAATCGCGCCCCCAGCAGCTGGCATACCGGGTTCGAGAGCACCGGCACCACCCTTCGGGGGCTACGCGACACAGGCAGGCTCACCCGAGGACTACGCGCGGTCATCGTGGAACACCTGATCTTCCACTGGAACCGGATCGGGATACCTGCCGCAACCCAAGCCACCCTCGCGCAAGCAGCCACCGAAGCCATCCTCGGCCACGCCGACGTGTGCCTGCCAGGCAGCCGTGGTACCGGACCATAGTCGAGTCCGCCGATATCGTCAGCTGACGTCAAGTCGGCATGGGCTGCCGCTCCTCAGCGGAGCGAAAATCAGATGGACCAGCTGACCGCGGGGAAAGGCCAATGTCATGATCGACCCGCAACAGCTTCACGACGCGAAACACGCGCTCGGCAGGGAGCTACGCGAACGACGCGCAGCGTGTGGTCTTATGCAGAAGGATATCGCACGGAAGGTGCACAGCACCCGCAGCACGGTGGCGAACGTGGAGGCCGGCCGGCAGGTGGTCGACCGGGTCTTCTGGCAGCAGTGCGACACACTTCTGAACGCCGAGGGCCGCCTACTCACTGCCTACGACGCATACCGCCAGCTTGAGTCGGAATATCAGCGGGAACGGTCCGAGACGGCGATGCGGGTCCGCTGGGGTGCAGCCGCCGAGACGGCACTGGATCGTGCCACGACTCATGCCGGCCTCGCGTCAGCTCGCCACCGGGCCGTCGCCGCCCATTCACCGGGCGGTGATCTTGCATCGACGATCGCGGCTGCGCTGGGCTCGGCAACCCGGGAGCCCCGGGTAGAACGCACCCTTGCCGCGCCGGGTGGACGGTACTTTCCCGGCGTGCCTATCGACGTCGAGGTGTACCCCGCCGTCGACGACGGCCGGATCATCGCCACGATTCCCAGGACCGATGCCGAGCGGCAGTGGCGACGTCCGCTTCAGCGTCGGCTCGTCGCCGGACAGATCACCACGTCCGCCAGCAACCGCCTGTTCGCTCTGGACTCCCGCCAGGCGTCTCAACGGCTGGTCGATATCGATGACGGTGTTCGCCTGCTCATCCCGCGCGTGTACCAGCTCGACGCGATCACCGCAGCGGTGCTGTGGGCCGTGGCGAACCTGGACCAGTCGCTCCTGCTTGACGACGCCCGCCTCGACGCTGCCCGCACCGCCATAGCCGAGTACAGCCGCCTGACCCGGTCGGCTGTCAGCGGTGATGTCGGACCAGACCTGGAGACCGTGTCACGGATGTGGCTCGGCTCGGCGTTCTGCGCCGACCACATCAGCCGCCAATCCGCCGACCTCACCGAGATCCCCACCTACTGGACCCGGGAACAGACCGGCGAAGAGGCCAGCACCTGGCTGCTGTTCGGCCACAAACTGCGGTACCTGGAATCCACCGCAGCACGGTTCACCACCAGCTCCCAGCAGGCCACGAGAATCTTCTGCGTCCCCCAGGCCGCCGTGGAAGCATCGACAGAGTCAGAACGGATCCTTCTGCTGCTGGCGGTCGCGCTGATGGAGTCCTTCGGCATCGACGTCGCGATCACCGACGAATCCGAGTACGCCGCGCTGCCCGGCCTCGCCCTCACCTCACGCCGCGCGATCGTCGCCACGTGGATCCGCGCGGACGGAGTGTGGCACGTCGACGTCACCGGCCAACGATCCGCGCTAGCCGAGTACCGCGATGCCGCCGGGCACGCATGTGCTCACTCTGTCATCGCCGCCGACACCTCCGCCTCGCGGCTGAACGCCCTCGCCGACTACCTGAACCTCAACTGGACCTGGCTGCGAACCCGGTGCGCCGAGCTCGGTGACTACGGTCTGGCCGGGTTGGCCGAGCCGCGCAGCCGGCTGCTGTCCCTCGACGGCGCCGATCGGGCGTGTCGCTTCGTCGGCTCCCTGCCGTAATAGGCTCCCGCCACCATCACGATCGCCGCAGGCCAGCACAGTCTTCGTCACTGCGGCGGCGCGCCCTGAAAGGAGCCCGGTGTCCTCAACCTCAACCGCACCCCCGCCACGGGTCGTGGTGTTCGGGCTCGGCGGCACCATCGCCATGACCAGCAGCACCGGCGGCGCCGTGAGCCCCGCTCTCTCCACCCAGCAGCTCGTCGACGCCGTCCCCGGGCTCGCCGACGCCGGAATCGAAATCGAAGTGGTGGACTTTCGGCGCCGTCCCGGCGCGTCCCTCACCATTACCGACATCACCGAACTCGCCGCAGCCGCAGCCGATGCGCTGGCCAACGGCGCGGACGGTGTCGTGGTCACCCAGGGCACCGACACGATCGAGGAGACCGCCTACCTGCTCGACCTACTCCACCACCGGCCCGAACCTCTTGTGGTCACCGGCGCGATGCGTAACCCCACCCTCGCCGGCGCCGATGGACCCGCCAACATCCTCTCCGCCATCCACACCGCCGCATCGCCACACGCACGAGAACAGGGCTGCCTCGTCGTCTTCGCCGACGAAGTCCACGCCGCCCGATGGGTCACCAAAACTCACTCCACCAGCGGCGACACCTTCCGCTCCCTGGATACAGGTCCCCTCGGCTACGTCCTCGAAGGCACCGTACGGATGCTGACCCGAGTCCCCCACCGCCTTACCGTCCCTCGACCGCACCTCGCCGAACACGCCCGTGTCGGCCTACACACGGTCACCCTCGACGACGATCCCACCGTCCTCGACGCCATCGGCGCCCGCGTCGATGGCCTCGTCATCGCCGGCTTCGGCGGCGGCCACGTCCCCGAACCCCTCGTCGGCACCCTCGGCACCCTCACCGGACGAATCCCCGTCGTCCTCGCCTCCCGCACCCCAGCCGGACCGACCCTCACCCGCACCTACGGCTTCCCCGGCTCCGAACAGGACCTCATCACACGCGGCCTCATCCCCGCCGGCTGGCTGCACCCCTACAAAGCCCGCATCCTGCTACGCGCTCTCCTCAACGCCGCAGCGAACCCACAGGACATCGCCACTGCGATCACCACCGCAGGTGGACTCACCGGTCCCACCGCCTGGCCCTGGCCCATCACCGACAACGAGCCGACGGAAACGAGCACGACGGATGCATAGCCACGACCTCACCCCCGGCCGCATGATCGGCGTCGTCTTCGACCACGGCGACGACTTCTTCACCGCCCTCACCGACGCCTGCCGCACCCACCGCATCAAGCAGGGCTACATCCCGATGTTCATCGCCGGCCTGTCCACCGCGACGATCGTCGGCACCTGCCAACGACTCGACAACCCCGACGCCCCCGTCTGGTCACACGTCGACCTGACCAACATCGAAGCCCTCGGCGGCGGCACCATCGCCTGGGACGACACCACCCAAACAATCAAACCCCACATCCACATCACCGTCGGCCTGAAGGAACACAGCGCCACCGCCCACACCAGCCACCTCCTGGACGCCACCGTCCAATTCCTCACCGAAATGCTCATCATCGAAATCCGCTCACCCGCGATGCACCGAGTCCCGAACCCCGACCTGCACGACGTGCCACAACTACGCTTCGACAGCGCCGGTCCCAGCCCGATACGACCTCGGCCAACGCAGCACCCGTAACCTCGCGGCCGAAATTGCTGGCGGCCACGCATCCACCTACGCGAGCGGCCAGTCCCGGGCTCGATCTGTCTCGAAGGGCTATCTGAGCAGCGCGAGGCTCGTTGCGAAAGAGCTGGTCAGGCTCTCCAGGACTGCCTTTCCCTTGGCGGCCGTAGCAGCGGATGGTTTGCCGATGACTCCGGTGTCGGTGTAGCCGCGCATCCCGAGTACGAGCAGATCCGGGCGGTCCGCGAGGTGGTCGGCGGTCTGGTATCCGGGCCGGACGAGTTCGGGGCTCAGGTGCAGTAGCAGAGAGGTTTCGATCTCCCCCGCGTGCATGTCGTCGTGGCTGGTGCTGCTTAGCTCGGCGTGCTGGCGGGCGGTCTCCCAGTCCTGCCGCCTCGGGTACAGGGCCATGCGGCGTCCGGTGACGTTCGCCTCCTGCACGACGTTGGACAGTACGTAGTTCCCGCCGTGACCGTTGACCACGACCAAGCGGTTGACGCCAGCCTGGCTCAGTGACTCCGCGACGTCGGTGATGATGCGGGTCAGGGTGGACGAGCGGATACTCACCGAGCCGGGCCATCCCGAGTGCTCTTGCGAACAACTGATTGTCACCGGGGGCAGCAGCAGCAACTCGTAGGCGGTTGCGGCAGCTTGTGCGATCGCGCAGGCCACGATGGTGTCCGTCATCAGAGGAAGGTGGTCGCCGTGCTGCTCGAAACTGCCCACCGGCAGTACGGCGACATCCGCAGCCCGATTCGCCTCGTCCGTGGTCGTCGCTCCAGAGATCAAGCCCATGATCAGAGTTTGACCATGGAATCGACGAGGGAGAAGGCATTACGGAACTCAGTCACGTCGGCAGATGTCGTCGTGCCTACAAGTCGGAGATGCACCTGGCGCAGCGAACGCATCGCCCTCGCCGAAACCGTCGCGGCGGCGAGGGTCAAGGCCCCGCTACCCTAGGCCGCCTGCCTCGGCAAGACGGTTCGTCGCGACGTAGGACAGGGCGAGCCAGCCTCGTGTGAGTGTGAGCGCTTCGTCCTGCCGGTAGTCGACAGGCCAACCGTTCAGGACGTCCTCAAGAACATCGGTCGCGGCCCGAGCCTGACCGAGGCGTAGCAGCCAGGAGCACAACGAGGTCACCGACACATCACTTGGCCCTCGACAGGAGTGGGGCTTCTTGCCGGTAGAAGATCTTGTTCCCGTTCTGGGTGACGCCGATCTTCTCGTAGAAGTGTTGCGCTTGGGCGTTGTCCCGATCGGTGGTCCATTCGATCCGGCTGCAGGAGTTGGCTGCCGCCACCTCGGCAAGGCGGTCCATGAGAAGCTGGCCGATTCCTTGCCCTCTGGCCGCCTCTGCCACGTACAGCTCCTTCAAGTACAGCGAGCGGGTGAGACCGACAGCCGGCCAGAGGAAGGAGTACGTGGCGAGCCCGACGAGGGTCTTCGTGTCCCAGGCCAGCACGGCGTAGGCGAGGGGCGGGTCACCGAAGAGCGCTTCGCTGATCTGTTGGATGCGTACGTCACGTGGCTCGACCTCGGTCTCGCCGTAGAACGTGTCCAACTCCTGCAGCAGTGCGGCGATCGCGTCGATATCGGTGGGCTCGGCGGCTGCTACCAGGGTCACGACGTGCGCCTTTCTATCGGATCTTCGTCAACAGAGCTCGCAGGTCTCGTGCGGTCGAAGAGAAGCGCTCCGTGGCGGGTAGCGCGTCGAGGACGTGGCACGCCCGCCTGGCGATCATGCCCTGACGCTTGACCTCGTCGAGGCTCTCGACCGTCTCGGCGAGTGAGTCCAGCGCGTCCGAGGCGTGGCCTGTCTTGATCAGGCAGGTGGCGCGGTCCAGTCGGGTGAGCGCCCAGTCGGTGTAGTCGCCTGGAGGGCAGAGTTCGAGTGCACGGTCCTGGGCGGCGAGTGCTGCTTCTACGTCTCCGAGCAGGGTGTAGGCGTTCTCTTCGTGGAATCGCAGTTGTGCCTCGCTGTAGCCGAACGCGGAGGCCCTCAGGGCGTCACCCGTCCAGGCGTAACAGGAATTCCTCGGCACGCCCTAGTCCACCCCAGGCGGTAGTGGGAAGAGGACGATCCCGCCGCTCTTGCCGCGTGCGCCTACGACCCGCTGGGCGTGTTCCCCGCCGACATCGGCGATGTTCGACCCGCAAGCTTCGAAGATCCGCAGCCCGAGCAGGTCCAAGATCGCGACCAGGATGGAGTCGATTCGAGGACTTCCGGGCGGTCGTGATCAGCGCCTCGATCTGTAGGGTTGCCTCCGTTGATTGCCCTCCCAACTGTCTGCCAATACCATGACCCCCATGGTCGAGTCCGCAGAGCACCAATTTCTTTCGCAATGCGCTACAGAAGTGCTCAGCAAGCTTTCACACACCAATCTATACGCATATGTAGAAGCGGAGCGGCGCAAGTTCGACTTCGCATGCGAACTCCTCCGCGACTGGTCACGCCCACTTGTCGGTCAAACACTGTGGAATCATGTCGAGGGTGTCGATAAGGATATCCGGACCATGCTGCTTGATGCAGAAGCGGAAATCTGCGTATACGTGGCCCGGGACACGATGAAGGCGCATCGCCTTCTTTCGGAAGCCATGAGTGACTACAGAGCAGGAGGCGGCTCCATTCAGCCTCATCGCCTTAGGGTCATCTGGATCCCTCAAGATTTCGATGCGGATGACGAGAATCAAAGGACGATGATTGCGGAAATGCTGGCCGAACGCGTTGGAAGGGATATCCTACTTAACGTAGTTCTGGGCAACCTTACGTCTGAGGATGTACGATTCTTCGTCCGCTCAAGCGGCCTTCCCGGCGCTAGCCTTGCAGTCTTGCATTTGATTTCCACCATGCCCGAACCGCACGCCAGACTTCGCGACATCTCAGATTTACTCGGAGTTTCTCAAGGGGCCGTAAGGGAACGCCTTTTAAGGCTTCTTGGCTGCGGCCTGCTATCGCAGTTCGGCGGTGGAGCTTCACTTGCGTCGGCGACATTAAAAGGTCGGGTGTTCCTAGACCTGTGTGGCGAGCTGTGGCGTCAATCGTCTGCCGGACATCTGACGGCAGAGATGCTGCAGATCCTTCACCTGCTCGACATGCGATATGCGCCGTCGGCGATTCTACAATCCGCTCGATCGCTCCATCTGGCAGGCCCCCTCCTCACCGAAGTGCCAGAGATGGTCACCGGGCGCCTAATTGCCACAGTAGCGGTTGCGACCGAGCGGTGGAACATTGACTTCTCGACTAAGGTAGAGCACTTCATTCATGACGAACGGAAGCCGTATGGGAGTTGGGTAACCGGTGGTGATCCAATCTTAGCTAGACTTCGGCACGAGAGCGACTTATACGTGAAGCGGAATTTGCAGCCCGGCAGCACTTCTTAAGTGCACCGAATCTAGGTAATCTGGTCCCGCGCCGATGAACACATATTCGGGGCGCCGATGTGGACGCACAGCGATGTACAAGCCCGGCTAACGCATCATCTGGGTCAAGCCGCACCACCGGAGCGGCCGTCGGGCATGTTCGAGCGTTTATTCAACGAGTCCGAGGCCATGCTGCCTTCCCGGCGGAGATTCTTTGGCTGCACGGGGAACCGCAGACGGCCGGTCTGACGGAGTCTGCCCTCCTCGGCTCGATTACCTCTACCCATCGAGTAGAGGTGAGGGATCACAGTTTGCCGTGGCAACCGCCTGCGCCCGCCAAGGTGCGGCGGGGTCGGCGAGCGTGTCGAGGATGACCTGGCACCAGGTGTGCGCCGCTCCGACAGCGAGGTAACCGTGACGAGGACGCAGCCCAGTGCGGCGTGCGGCGTGGCCGGTGCCCCAGCCCTCGTTGCGCAGTTCACCGAGGCCGAGCGCGATGCCCGACAGCCCGCCGAGAATGCGCTTGACGGCCTGGCTGCTGTCCGGCCCCGGTGCGATGGTCTGCGGGTGCAGCCCGAGTTCGCGTTGCGCCCTGTCGATGAGCTGAGGCAGCTTGGCGGTCTTGTCGTTGAACGGGACGCCCAGCTCTTCGAGTACAGTCTTCGCGGTTGCCTCGACCAGTTCCTTTGCCGATCCGATGGCTTGGGCTGGGTCGGTCGGGAGCGCCCTGTTGATGCGTTCGAACGAGTCCAGGATCATCTCCGGGTCTCGCAGCGCGGTCAGCGACCGTGGCATCGTCGCCGCAGCGAGGAGAGTGTTGTCTGACTTCGGACTGATCCTTCCCTCACCGTCAACGTCGAAGCCTTGCCGTTCCATGAACTTGCGGGTGCTCGCCAACGCCTCCGATGGCATGGCGTCGATCAACGACTCGTACACCCGCAAGACACGGTTGACGTGGGCGGGATCGGTCCAGTCCACGTTGTCCTCGAACTCGCGCCAGAACCCTCGCCGTTCGCTGGTCTCGTCGTTCGGATCACCGGACGGCGTGAACCCTTGGTCCTCCCACATTCCCGCGATCAGCCGGAGGGTGCTGTAGCCAGCACTGAGATCGCGGAAGTGGCGACGGGCGGGTGGCGGCAAGAGACTACGGATTGTCACGGTTGCCCAGAGTAGCGAGTAACGGGCATCTCGACGACTGGTTACGACGCGGGCCAACGGCGTCGTACCGAAGATCTCGCTCGCGTCACCAGTATTCGCGCGGACTAGCTACCCGTGACGGATCACCGCCTCCCTCGGTCGTGACCAGATTCGCCGCGAGCCGCTCCCTTCAAGCAAAAGGCGCCTCCCGGACAAATGCGCTTCGCCGGCTGGCCTTCGTCGCCGTCAGGGTGTCCGGAAGGTCGGTGAGATGGAAGCAGCGGTCGGCCACCTCGGACCTAAAGGGTGCGGCCGGGAGACGTAGGGACGTAGCGCGGCGTGACGACGCGCAGGATACTCGGGTGTCTGAATATCAGGACGATCTTGGAGGATGAGTGCAGGTCCGGCGGGTGACACTGCATCAGTTCCGGGGCGTGCTCAGTGGCACGGTGCTGCTCGACGGGAACGCGCTGCTCGTCGGTGGCAACAGCGTGGGTAAGTCCACGGTGTGCGAGGCTTTGGAGCTTGTTCTCGGGCCGGAGCGGATGTTTCGGCGGCCGGTCATCGATGAGTACGACTTCTATGCCGCTCGGTATCAGGAGGTAGACGGAGTTCTGCCCGAGGTGCGTATCGAGGTGGTGCTCACCGACCTGACGTCCGAGGCTGCGCGACGTTTCCGTAGCCACCTCCGTCGCTGGTCATCCCCGCGATCCGATTTCGCCGAACCATCACCGCAGGAGTCCGGCGAGGGAATCGAGCAGGACGAGTGGTGCCTGCCGCTAGTCTTCCTGGGTCGATTCAACCCTGCGGAGGACGACTTCGAGGGCGGGACGTTTTTCGCCCACCCTGAGCGGGTGGTCGACGATTTCACCGAGTTGTCCGTCGGACTGGGTGCCGGGTTGGCACCGTTCACTCGGGACGACAAGCGGTTGTGCGGCTTCCTCTACCTGCGGCCCAATCGCACGGGCAACCGGGCGCTGAGCTTTCAACGCGGCTCCCTGCTCGACACCATCGTGCGCTTGGAGGCGGAGTCCGCCGGACAGCTGTGGGAAAGGACGCTGCGGGACTTGGACGAGGTCGTGATCGCCGGGGAGGGCTCGGCGTTCATGAAGGTCCGGACCGAGGTCCGTTCCCGGGTGGAGCGGTTCCTCAGCTTGACGGACGATCCCGGCGCGATCGATGTACGGGTATCCGAGTTGACCCGAGAGCACCTGCGCGAGGTCCTGCGGCTCTTTCTGGCCACGCAGCCGGGCGCGCACGGCGTCCCGTTCAACCGGCTCAGCACCGGTTCGCTGAACCTGCTGGTGTTTGCCCTACTGACCTATATCGCCGAGTTGAAGGGCGACCACTCGGTGATTTTCGCGATGGAGGAGCCCGAGATCGCCCTGCCGCCACACGCACAGCGCCGGCTGGTTGACTTCGTGGTTAGTCGCATGGGACAGGTCATCATCACCTCCCACTCGCCGTACGTCATCGAGAAGTTCGCCCCTGACAGGGTCGTGGTCCTCGCCCGCGACAACGCGGGAACACTGAGCAGCACTAACGTCGTCCTGCCTGCCGGCTTCAAGCTCAAGCGCTACCGCGACAATCGGCGCCAGTTCGCCGAGGCGGTGTTGGCCAGAGCCGTGCTCGTGGTGGAAGGTGCGACGGAGGCTGCCGTCTTTCGGGCCGTCGCCGACGTTCTCGACCAGGATGAGACCGTCACGGACTACCTGCATCCCGACCTGGCTGGCATCTCGATCTTCGATGCTGGCAACGACGTCTCGGTACCGCTGTTCGCCCCGGTCTTCGCTGACATGGGCAAGCCGGTGTTCGGCATCCACGACACCCCGAGGGAGCCGTTAACGCCCGACCAAGCAGCCAAAACTGCCCGGTTCACCCGGTACCAAGAGATCCCGTATATGGGTATCGAGAAGCTACTCGTCACAGAAGTGCCGGTCGATGTCCAAAGACACTTCGCCGCTTCGGTGAGCACCCGCCCCGACTTTCCGTTCGGCACCCAACCGCTGTCGGAGACAGCTACCGACGACGAGGTTCGTGCACACGTCCGCAAGCTGCTGCAGGACCGGAAGGGGGATAACGGCGGCTACGCGGCACTGCTGATCGCCGAGTGCCCCAGCCGGGCTGAACTGCCGATTATGCTTGTGTCCTTCCTGCTCGCTATCGACGCGGATCTGCGTCCGCCTGCGTCCCCACCCGTCGATGCGACAGCGGAGCCGGACAACTGAGCAGCACGGTGGACCTCGACGACACACGGCGCGAGATCCTTGCCACAGAAGGGCACTTGCTCATTCTCGGCGGCCCCGGCTGCGGCAAGACCACGATCGCCCTTCTCAAGGCCGCCACCATGCTCGACAGCCTAGAGCCCGAGCAGCGAGTGCTCTTCTTGAGCTTTTCCCGGGCGGCGGTACGCCAGATCTCCGACCGCATGCGTGGACTGCTCCGCCCCACGGCCAGCAGCCGGCTGGAGGTACGCACCTTCCACTCCTTCTTCCTCGAACTCGTCCGCGCCCATGGACCCCTGCTGGCTGGCAAGCCGTCGTCGTTCATCGCACCCGACCGGGAACGACAGATCCGCGCCGACTTCCAGAGCGACTGGGCCCAGGAGACCCACCGGCTCGCCCGAGACGAGGGCCGTTATGTGTTCGACCGGCTCGCTGGCACCGCAGCGACCCTGCTGAGTGGCAATCCTGCGGTTCGCGAACTCTACAGCGACACCTACCCGCTGATCATCGTCGACGAGTTTCAGGACACGAACAACGATCAGTGGAAAGCGGTCCAGGCACTGAGCCAGGCGTCAACGATCGCATGCCTCGCCGACCCCGACCAGAGGATCTTCGACTTCGTCGAAGGCGTCGATGACAAACGTCTCGAGCAGGCCAACGAGTACCTGAACCCGACACCGTTCGATTTATCTAAGGACAATCACCGCAGTCCAGGTGGTGGGCTGCTGGACTACGCCAACGCCGTGCTGCGCAACGCCCCCAGCCCGCCACCTGCCAGCGTGGCCACTTGGGCGTATGCCTGGCCCGCCACCTACAAGACACAAGCTCACCGGGCGATCATCGCCATACACGGCCATCTGGAGAGGCACCTGGGCCACACGCCCACGATCGCAGTGCTCGCGTCAACCAACGCGCTCGTCGCCCGGATCTCGGAGACAATTTCGGAAAATCGTGAGGACCCGGAAAACGCGAAAAGGATCTTGCGAGCTGTCGACCATGAGCTGAACTGGGACCCGGAGCTATCCGCCGCCGCCGGATACGTCGTGGCCTCAGTCATGGAGTGGCCCGGCCTCTCCCGAGTACAAGCGATCAGCAGCACGATGGCCGCCATCGCGGACTTCTACAGGACCAAGCTGTCTGGAGGCACGGCGGGTGCCCGCGCCAAAATAACCACCATCGAAAGAGCTATCTCCTCGTTCCATAGGGGAACCACGGTGCTCTCGAAGACGGGCAAGGTTATTATCGCTGCCGTTGACGACGGCATTCAGCTCAACGGCGATCCGGTCAGCGACTGGCAGATCGCCCGCGCCCGGCTGGACGGCTCCAGCGAGCTGGAGGAAATCTTCAGCAGGGCGCGCCTGCTGCGGTTGTTTAAGGCCACCGATGCGCTTGCATGGGCACTCATGGATGCATGGAACGGGCGCGACGCCTACACCAATGCCGCTCAGACGGTCCGGCAGGTCCTGGCCGCCGAGGCGCTGGAAGCAGTGCAGGCCGAACCCGTTGCGGTGAGCCTTATGAACATGCACAAGTCCAAGGGCAAGGAGTTCGACGGGGTCATCATTGTGGAAGATCAGTACGCCGCCCCGCTGCTCGACCCGAACTGGGACCAATCGCGCAGTCAGGCAGCCCGCCGGGTCCTCAGGGTAGCGATCACACGCGCACGGCACGTCGTCATCTTCGTGCGACCGGCTGGTGCCACGCCCTTAACTGGGTAGAGATTTGGGCGCTACTTGAAGGTCGAGGCAACCGAAATAATCCGAAAAGTTGCGAGCTGGTTGCCAAAGCCAACGAGCGCCAGGGGATGGCCAGGAAGACGAACCATATGCCATGAGGTGATGCAGACGCACTACTTTCGGCAGATCCGGTTGCCAGGTGGTCGACGAGATCGTCGTCATTGTTGGCGGCTGCTCGGGATCGAGCGTTCGGCAGAGTGCGGAGCGGGTGCTATTGCCCTCTTGTGGTGCTCACATGCGTGGTGGCGGTGGCGACGCTCTGGGCGATGGCGTGGGGTAGTGGAATCCCGCGGGCGAGTTCGGCGGTGAGGGTGCCGAGGAAGGTGTCGCCCGCGCCGGTGGTGTTGATGGCGTCGATGTGTGGTGCGGGTACGAGTGAGGTGTGGTCGGGGCTGCTGTAGGCGGCTCCGCGAGCGCCGGCGGTCACCACGGCTGCTCGTGGCCCTAGTTTGCGCAGTTCTTGGGCGGCGACCGACGGGTCGGTGTAATGGCGGCCGAGGATGGCTGCCGCTTCGGTCTCGTTCGAGACGAACAGGTCGAGCCCGCCGAGCACGGTCGTCCCGAGTGCGGGATGTGGAACGAGGTTGCCGATGAGCGTGCTGGCGCGGTGGTGGTCGAGGACGGCGTGCACGGCGTCGGGCTGGAGGTCGAGTTGGGTGATGACGATCGGGGCCGGCAGTTGCTGTAGTGCGGTGCGTACGTGCGCGGCGGTGAGTTCGGTGGCGGGAGGGCGTGCGAGGACGATGTAGTTCTCCCCGTCGGGGGTTACCTCGATGATCGCGATGCCGGTCGGAGTCGACGGTAGAAGGTGGAAGTGGGACACGTCGACGGCCGCGTCGATGAGTGCCTGGTGCAGGAAGGCGCCCCATTGGTCGTCGCCGGCGGTGCTGATCAGGCTGGTGCGGGCACCCGCCCGGCGGGCGGCCACCGCCTGGTTGAGGCTCTTACCGCCCGGGGTGGTCGTCGCGGGCGACGAGGCGAACGTCGTGCGGCCGGGCACGGGCCGCCTGGGGATCCGCACGGTGATGTCGATGTTGGCGCGGCCGACGACGGCCACATCCGGCGGTTGCGGCGGATAAGCCTGTTCGGGCGGCTGATGGTTCATCTGGTTGCGGCGAGGTTGTCGATGAGGTGCCGGACTTCCGGCTGGCCGGCGAAGGGTTCGAGGCGGCGGGCCAGGACGGTGACGTTGCGGTGTACTCGGGCCGAGCCGGTCGTGGTCGCGACGGTCAACGCTTGTGCCGCGACCGTGGCGGCACGGACGGGCTCCGAGGCCGCCAGGTGGGCGTGTGCGGTGCGCGACAGGTACACGCCCCGCTCGCGTCGGTACCGGTCAGGCCACTCGTTGACGGCGGCGGTGAAACTGTCGACGGCCCTTCGGGGTTGGTTGAGGCGCAGCCACCCCTCACCTTCCTGCGCCGCCAGATACGGCCGGGTGCAGAAGGAACCGAGTGTGCTGTCATCCCCGGCCGTGCGAGCGGTCGCGACGAGTTCGTGGGCCTGCTCGATCGCGGCCTCGAATGCGCAGGCGTCATTGTCGATGGCGCTGCCATGCGCCTGCTGCACGGCGGCGAAGGCACGCACGAGAACAGGCGTATCCGGCAGGCGGGCCGCCACACGAGCAATCCCGACGACGCGGTCCTCGTCACCGGTGCCCACCAACCGTTGAGCCTTACGCGCCAGCACGTACGCCCAGAACTCCTGATCGTCGGCTTCCTGCGCCATGCTTCCCGCCCGGTCCAGCCAGCGGCCACCCGCCGCCCGGTCACCGAGATCGTCACTGAGCCAACCAGCGAACTCACTCCACCGGGCCTCCGTGCTGAGCAACTGGTCACGAAGTGACCCACGCGCCTGCCTCCGCAGCACGGCGATCGTGGTGATCTGCTGCTCGACCGTCGACAGAATCGTCAGGCCACCCAGCCGGTCATCCGCCCGCACCAGGAACGCGCGAAGCTCCGCGTAATGGTCCACTACAGCCGGATCAACAGCCCGTGAGTGAGATTCGCCGGTGATCGTCATGGCCGGCACAGTCGCGAGCCCAGCGGCGAGTTCCAGCAGAGCCCTGCGACTCACCCGCACTGACATCGCCTGCCCGTCGGACATGACCGAAAGCGTAGCGACGTCACCCTCGCCCACGTCGCCCGCGCCGACGATGGTTACCTCCGGCCGCGGTGCCATCAGACCGCCCGGACCGCTGACCGACGTCGGCTTCGGTGCCCCGGTCAACGAAGCACGGCCATCCCCCGCCGGCCACGAGCGATCCTCGGCTTCACCCCACCGTGCGCGCTGATCCGCCTCAGCCTTCTCCAGATCAAGCTGCCGCTTGAGGCGCCGATAGTCGTCATAGCCGGCCAGCAACTCTCCACCAGCCGCCAGATTCGCGTCACAACGCTGCCAGAAGATTCGGTCCGGACACTGCCGCCCACGCTCCACCGAAGCGATCGTGGTGCGGGAAACCGGCACCCGCCGCGCCAACGCCAACTGAGTCAACCCACGCGCGTGACGCCAGCCCGCAAGCCTCGCACCCAACGCCACCTTCGCATCGTGCACCCGCTGCGGATCGATCACAGCGACCGCCCCTCCACACCCGCACACAGATCACATCGACAAAGAGCGACGTCACCGTAACCGATTACGCCAAAGCAGGCCAGCGCCCACCGCGGGCCCACCACGTCGCGCCACAACACAAAAACGCGCCGGTTCACGTCGACGGCAAGGTGCGGAATCACGCTCTCACGGACCCGCTTCTCCACGCATTCGATCAACTTTCGTGGATTAATCGAGGATGAGTGCAAGTTCGGCATCGTCAAGCTCACGCGGACCCGACCGGACGCCCCCGGACAGTCCGACACGCAGGGGATGCTCGTCGCACGAGCAGCCACCGAGCAGCCAACCGTCCCTCATGGACAGAAACAGACAAGGCCCTGACCGCCGTTATAGCAGGTCAGGGCCTTGTCGATCTTGTGCGCCCGAAGGGACTCGAACCCCTAACCTTCTGATCCGTAGTCAGATGCTCTATCCGTTGAGCTACGGGCGCTGGTGCTCAGCCAGTCTACACACCCGGCTTTCGCGCGGAGACTCCGGGATTCGAACCCGGGAGGGGCTTTAAGACCCCAACCGCATTAGCAGTGCGGCGCCATAGACCAGACTAGGCGAAGTCTCCCTGGTGGCCCGCAGACCACCGCGCCCGAGGATACAGGCCCCGCCCGTCCGGGGGCAAAGCGACTACCGGATCCCGCCGACCCGCAGACCGGCGAGGGGATTCTTGAGCTGTGCGGCGCCGTGATCGCGACTACGCTCCATCGACATGCAGGAGGAGTCGCCACGCGATCATGACCGTCCGGAACCTGCTCGGGAAGCGCGTCGCCGCTCCCCGAAGGCGACGTTCACACCCCCTCCGGCGCCCGCGCCTCCGCGCGAGACTGAGCCGCAGGAGGACGAGGGCGGGCGTCGACCTCGTCGGACGAAGGCCGCGCCGGGTGTGATCTTCCAGCCGCCACCCGTCCCGGAGCAGCCGGTGCCCCGCCAGACTCGTCCTGCTTCGTCCAGGACACCGTTCACCCCCACGCCACCGTCTGCGACTGCGCCCCCACCCGGTGCCGGACCGGCATCGGATCCGGAGAGTCGGCCGGGCCGAAGCGGGGTTCCCAAAGCAGACGGGGCAGTTCCTGATACCCCTGCGCCCACGCGTCGCAAAGCCGCCGCGAAGAAGGCGCCTCGATCGAACCCCGGGCCGACCGGGCCGGAACCGGTCGCCACCGGCCCCGCCGCCAGTCGCCGGACGGCGGCAGCAGCCCCTACGCCGTCGATGAGCACCGAGCAGAACGATGCGATCGAGACACCCTCGCCGAGCGACGGGCAGCCGAATGCGACCGAGGCCCCGCCGGCCGGCGACGGGCGGAACGATGCGACTGCGGCGGCGCAGGCGGGTTCGGGCCGGAAGGTGGCCAGGAAGGCCGCGCCGAGGAAGGCAGCTACGGCGGAGACTCCCTCCTCCGGGTCAGCACCGGTGAAGAGGACGGCGAGGAAGGCAGCCGTGAAGGCCGCACCGGTACGGAAGGCTGCGACGAAGGCGACCGGGGTCGCGGCAGCCGGAGCCGGACCGGACAGTGCGGCGCCACAGACGGAGCAGGTCGCGTCGGACCGGACCGACGACGCCCTCCACGCGGTGCAGGCCGTCGAACCGATCTCGGCCGAGCCGACCACGACGCTGACCGCCGCAGCGCAGACCGACGCCGACCTTGGCGATCCGACCGAGTTCGATCCAACGCGACCGGAATCCGCTGAGACGGCCCGACCTGGGCCGGCCCCAGGCAAGCCGACCCCGACCTTACCCACACCGGCCGAGACCCCACCTGCACTGACCGAGCCGACGCCGCTGACCGGCGCCACCTCGGCCGACGGGAGCGAGGCGGGGCTCGCTGGGCGTACGCCTGATCTGCGGATGCTCGTGGTGCGGGTGCTGGACCACCCGGGCTATGCCCCGGAGCTGCTCGCCCTGACGGCGGTCGAGGCGCTCGGGCCGGGGGCGGCGGCGTGGGCGCGGCGGCTGCGGCAGCGGTACCCGGAGGCGGACGGCGACGGTCTGGCCCGGCTCGCCGGCCGGCGGTTCGTCCGGCAGGCGGGGGTCGGCGGGGCGACTGCATCGTTGGCGGGTGCCTTCGCGCCGGTGGTGGAGTTGGCGGCGGTGCTCTGGACGCAGGCGAACCTGGTGCTGCACCTGGCGGCGGCGTACGGCCGCGATCCGGCGGATCCGGAGCGGGCGGTGGAGTTGCTGGTGTTGGCGCAGGTGCATCCGGACGAGGCGAGTGCGCGCTCGGCGCTGGCGGCGGCTCGGGCGGCGGACGGGCCGGGCGAGCAGCCGGGGCCGAGGGCCGCCGAGGCGGCCTGGCGGCTGGCGGCGCCGCTGGCCGCGCAGGCGGGCGGCTGGCTGGCGTTGCGGTGGGCGTCCCGGGTGCTGCCGGGTGCGGCGCTGGTGACGGCGGCGGTCGGTGACTCGGCGGCGGCGCAGCGGCTGGCCTCCCGCGCGGTCGCCGCCTACCGCCCGCCCCGGCGTCGCTGACCACGGCCCGCCGGACCCGACCCCACGGCAGCCCGCGCCCCCCGGCGGGGGCCAGCCCGACCATCCGGGAGCGCGACCGCCACTCAGACCAGGCGCCTGCGCGGTCAGAGCCAGTCGAACCATTCTCGGGGCAGCAGGCTGTAGCCGACGAAGGCGAAGATGTCGAGCAGGGCGTGCGCCACGATCAAGGGCATCACCCGGCGGGTACGCAGATAGAAGAGGCTGAACACGACGCCCATGATCGCGTTGCCGATGAACGCGCCGAAGCCCTGGTAGAGGTGGTAGGAGGCGCGGAGCAGGGCGCTGGTGGCGATGATCGCGCCGACGCGCCACTGGAGCTGCCGTAGCCGGGTCATCAGGTAGCCGACCACGATCACCTCCTCCAGGATCGAGTTCTGGAAGGCGGCGAGGATCAGCACCGGCACGGTCCACCAGAGGTCGGGCAGCGCCGCCGGCACCACGGTGGCGTTGATGCCGAGTTGGGCCGCCGCCCAGAACAGCACCAGGCCGGGGAGCCCGATCAGAGCCGCCAGCCCGGCTCCCTGGGCGAGGTCGGCCCAGGGCCGTCGGGCGTCCAGGCCGAGGGTGCGTACCGGGTCGCCGGGGTCACGGGTGAGCAGGTGTACGGCGAGCAGCACCGGCAGCAGCGCGAAGACGATGCCGAGCAGCTGGTACGTGAGGTCGAGGTACGGCCGGGCCGACGCGGAGGTGTTCAGCGCGGCGGTCTGCCGGGAGAGTCCGCCCTCGGCGGTCAGTTTCGCGATGATCGAGACGGTGGCGTAGACGGCCGACTGGCCGAGCGAGAGGCCGAGCACGAGCATCGTCTCGGTGCCGAGTGTCCGACGGGACGTCGGGCGGGTGAGCTCTGCGGTCACCGCACCACTGTGCCCGACCGTCTGCGCTGGTGGCATCCGGGTGCCACTGAGCGCGCCTCACGTCGGATCGCACATTCTGTGCGACCTTCATGCACGCTCCGTGGACATTCTATCGGTGTTCCCGATCCCGCCGGCAGAAGAAGGAGCGCTCCCAGGTGGACAACTTCGCGCGGCTGCTGAAGGAGAGCTGGGCCCTGGTCGAGGAGGATCGGGCCCGGTTGACCGACCACTTCTACGCGCGGGTCTTCCTCCTCGACCCGGAGCTGCGCAAGTTGTTCCCGGTGCAGATGTCCGGGCAGGGTGACCGGCTCCTCGAAGCGATCATCACGGCGATCCACACCGTCGACGACCCGGAGGGGTTCGACGAGTTCCTGCGGGCGCTGGGTCGGGACCACCGCAAGTACCACGTCGACACGGCGCATTACGACACGATGGGTGTCGCGTTGTTGGACGCGTTGCGCAGCACCGCCGGGGACGGTTGGAACCTGGAGTACGACCAGGCGTGGCGGGACGCGTACGCGGCGATCGCCGAGAAGATGCTGGCCGGGGCGGCGGCGGACGACAACCCGCCGTTCTGGCACGCGGAGGTGTTGACCCACCGGCGGTACGGCTCGGACACCGCCGTCTTCACCTGCCGGGCGCTGCAACATCCGCTGTCCTGGAAGGCCGGCCAGTACGTCAGTGTGGAGGCGCCCCGGCACCATCCCCGGGTGTGGCGGACGTACTCGGTGGCGAACGCCCCGAACGACGAGAACGTGCTGGAGTTCCACGTGCGTACGCCGTCGGAGGCCGCCGGCTGGGTCTCGGGTGCGCTGGTCCGCCGGATCAAGCCGGGTGACCTGTTGCGGGTGGCCGCGCCGATGGGGTCGATGACGTTGGACCGCGCGTCGGAGCGGGACATCCTCTGTGTCGCCGGTGGGGTCGGGCTGGCGCCGATCAAAGCGCTGGTGGAGGAGTTGGCCGGCTACAACCGGGCGCGCTGGGTGCACGTCTTCTACGGCGCCCGTACCGAGGCGGACCTGTACGGTCTCGACCGGTTGCGGGAACTGGTGGCGGCCCATCCGTGGCTGTCGGTCACCCCGGCGTGCAGCGACGACCCGGACTTCGACGGCGAGCAGGGTGACATCTCCGACGTGGTGGCCCGGTACGGGCCGTGGACCGCGCACGACTGCTACGTCTCCGGCTCCGTCTCGATGGTCCGGTCGACTTTGCGGGTACTCGCCGCCGACGACGTCCCGCCGCAACAGACCCGGTACGACACCTTCGGCAACCTGTAGAGCTTTTCTCCCCCCGAGCCGGGGCGCGTGCCCCTGCCCCCTGGGGCACGCGCCCCGGTCCCCCCTGATCGGGCGGACCGGCACCGCCCACGCCACCCGCGCCCGTCCGGCCGTCGTTCCCACCCGGGCGGGCGCGGTGGCACCACCCGTGCGGGCGCGCTCCGGAGCGGACGCGGTGGCGGCACGCGGTCAGTAGCGCCAGGGGGTCCCGGACTCGCGGTACTCCTCGACCGGCACCAGCGGCACTCCGGGCGCCATCCGGTCCACGTACAGCCGACCCTCCAGATGGTCGATCTCGTGCGCCACCAGGCGGGCCATGCCGAACTCGAACGAGGTGATCACCCGTCCGCCGTCGAACTGCGCGTGCTCCACGTCGATCCGTAGCGCCCGGGGCACCAGCCCACGGTGGTCGAAGAAGGAGAGGCAGCCCTCGTACTGCTCGTCGGTGTCCGGTGCGGCCTCGACCACCCGGGGGTTGAGCAGCACGACGGGCTCGGCCGTGCGATCGGGCGGGCGGACCACGGCCACCGCCCGGCCGATGTCGAGCTGCGGCGCGGCGACGCCCACTCCCTTGGTGAACGGGTGGACCTCGTCCAGCCGGGCCACCGCGGTGACCAGCCGGTCGACGATCTCGCGGGCGGACTGTTCCTCGCGGGGCAGGTCGAACGGTCGGGCCGGTTGCCGCAGCAGGTCGACGCCGCGCTGCACGATGCCGAGTCCGCGCATCCGGTCGGACGGCCGGACCCGGCCGCCCTCCGGTTCGGTCTCGGGCTCGGCGCGGAAGCGCCACTGCATCCGGTAGCGGGCGTTCAGCGGCGGCTCGTCGGTCGCCCAGTCGAAGATCGCCCGGGCGCCCTCGTCCCGCCGGGTCACCGCCGTGCGCAGCGGCCCCTCCTCCGCCGAGAGCGAGGTCTCCGCGCCCCAGACCTGCGGGTCCAGCGCCACCGGCAGATCCAGGCGTACGGCGAGGTGCCGGGTCGGTACGCGGACCGCCCGCTGGAACCAGGGGCCCCACTTGTCCCGCCCGACGGTGTACGCGTACTCGATGGTGGCGCGGCGACCCGGGTAGAGCGGGAAGCGGCGGTCGGCGTTCTCGAAGAGCAGCCAGATCTCCTTGAAGGCGTCCCGGTCGTGCTTGGCCCGCCAGTGCATGGCCTCGCGCTCGCCGGACTCCTCGCGGAATGCGCTCAGTTGCAGTTCGGCGAAGGTGAGCGGGTGTTCCCGGTGGTGCCGGTTGGAGCGGCCCGGGTCGTTCGGGTAGCGGTCGACGGCGATCCGGACGAGGTAGCGGGTGACCGGTTCGGTGCCGGCGTTGTACAGCTCCCGACGGATGACGCAGTGGTAGGAGTCGTCGGTGTGCGTGAGGATGGCCGTCTCGCGTTCGACGATGAGTCCGGTGCCTGGCGGCATCCACTGGCCGGGGAGGACGGGTTCCCGGTGGTGCCGCTCGGCGCGGGCGTGACGCAGGTCGTCGTACTCCCGGAACCGCTGCCAGATCGCGCCGCTGGCCTCCAGGACGGCCTCCGCGCGCCGGGCGAAGTCCTCGGTGGGTCGGTGCCGCCGCCCTTCCACGTGGCTGACGTAGGACGGGTCGAAGCCCATCAGGGTGGCGAGTTGTTTCTTGGACAGCCCCCGCTCCGTCCGGTGCCGTGCGAGTTCGGCGGCGAACGAGTCGGCAGCCCGATCGAGCGGTGAGGTCGTCATCAGCTTCCTCGTGGCCGGGTGCATCAAGTTTCACGTTGCGTCGCCGATCACGCACACAACTGGCACCTTCTCGACAGGACCCTTGACCCGTGAGCGTTTTCTACCGATACTGCCCCGAGTCTCCGGTACGACACTCAGCGTGACCGCCGACCGCCGAGTGATCCGAGCCTCTCGCTTTCCCCCTCTTTCCGGGTTCCCCGCGCAGCCGAAGTGTGGTTAGGCTAGCCTTAGTTTGGCCATCGGGGTCTCGGACGGGGGGTGGAACAGGTGACAGCCGTGCTGCCCGTCCACGCCGCCTCGGCCGCTCCGCTGGCTCCGGTCACCGCGACCCTGCGGGCCATGTTCGGCACCGACGCGCTGCCCGGCCTGGCCGCCGGGCTGGTCGTGCCGGACGAGGCGGGTTGGGCCCCGGCGACGACGCTGACCAGTGGCGTCCAGGTGCCGGAGCTGCTCGACTCGGCGGTCCGCCTCTGGGGCGGTACGCCGCACGCCTCCGCCGCGGTCGCCTGGAAGGCGTACAGCTACTGGGCGGCGCTGCCGGTGGTGCTCGGCTGGGCCGTCGCCCGACGGGTGCCGCTGCTCGACGCCGACGCCGCCCTCGTGCACTTCGCCGACCCGCGCACCCTGATCACGCTGGGTCTGCGCCGGTCCACCCCGATCGCGGTCCTGCCCAACGACCCGCTGGCCCTGTCCGGGCTGCCCCAGGTCCGGGTGCTCGCCGACGAGCAGGCCCTGCTGACCGCGCTGCGCGGCACGCTGCTGGACGCGCACCTGTCGCCGGTGATCACCGCTATCCAGGGCGAGGTCCGGATCGGCACGCGTACGCTGCTCGGCTCGGTGGCCTCCGGCATCGCGCACGGGGTGCTCCGGGCCGCCGACAGCCTGCCCGGCTCGGCGGTCGAGGCGGTGGACACCCTGCTCGGCGCGCTCGACCTGGCCGACCTGGTGGAGCTGGTGCCGGGCCGCAACGGCGAGCCGACCGTGCAGCGCCGCACCTGCTGCCTGGCCTTCACCCTGCCCACGCCGAAGGTCTGCCAGGGCTGCTGCATCCGCAGCTCCTGAGCGTCACTCCCCGACCAGCGGCCGGACGTCCCAGAGCCACACCCCGCCGGTGTACGTGGGCTCGACGCCGGTCAGCTCGGTCATCCCGGTACGCAGCGCCTCGGCCTGCTCGTGCGGGCCGAGGACCACCGCGCCGGCCCGCCAGTACCGCAGGTCCTCGATCGCCTCCTGCCGGTCCCGCGCGGTGATCTGCGGCACCTCCCCGGTCCGCCGGATCGCACCGAAGAAGGTGCTGGTGGGGCGCGGCGGCGCGGTGAACAGCGCGACCTGGTCGCGGCCGGGCCGGGTGTCGGGGCCGAGGAAGTAGCCACGGGCGATCGGCATCTGCAACCGGGTCTGCGCCGACCAGCGCAGCGGCTCGGCGTACTCGGTGTCGGGCAGCGGCAGGGTCACCAGGCTGCGCCCGCCGGCCAGATAGGGACGCCAGGCTCCGGAGGTGACGAACTCCGGGGTCGGTTCGAGACGCTTGGTCGGCAGCGGGGTGGGCAACACCGGCACCAGAGCCATCGCCAGCACGGTCGCCGTGCCGAACCGGATCTGGGTACGCCGGTCCGGGTGCCGGGCGGCGACCTGCCGGACCCGTTCGGCACCGTAGGCGAGCAGCAGCCCGACGATCGGCGTGATCGCCAGCGACCAGCGGGTCGGCACCACAGAGTGCAGCACCGGCAGGTCCTCCAGCGCGGCCCAGGGGCCGGGTATCCCGGTGCCCCGGCCGTCGAAGCGGATCTCCCGCCCGAGCGAGAGCACCGCGAAGATCAGTCCCAGCCCGGCCAGCGCGATCACCACCGGGTTGCGGCGCAGCCACCACACCACGGCCGCCACCAGGATCACCAGCGGCCAACCGAAGAAGGCGTTCTCCTCGGTGGGGTTCTTGACCAGTCGGGCCGCGCTGAGCGCCTCTCCACCCACCGACTCGCGGGCGTAGGTGAAGAACGAGGCCAGGTCGGTGGAGTAGCCCCGGATCAGCCAGGACAGGCCGTTGTACGCGCCGGGCCCGAAGAACTGGACGTAGAGCGGGTACGCCAGCAGCGCGAGCGCGATCGCGGCGGCGACGCCGAGTCCGGCGAGGAAGGGGCGGGCCCGCCGACGCAGGTCGGGCCGGGCGACGGCCAGCACCACGACGACCACGCCGAGACCGATCGCGGTCATCAGCAGGATCTCCAGGTTCAGGAACGCCTGCCAGACGATCACCAGGGCGAGCAGGACGCCGTTGCGCAGCCAGCGGCCGGGCTCGGCGAGCCGCACGGTACGCCAGACGATCAGCGGCACCACGAACTGGGACACGATGTTCGGGTGCGCGTTGGCGTGCGAAACCATCGCCGGGGCGTACGCGCAGAAGGCGGCGCCCAGCCAGGCCGGGCCGCGCGAGCCGACCAGGACCCGGGAGAGCACGAAGTACCAGGCAGTGGCCGTGGCGATCATCCCGAGCGTGAGAAAGAGCAGGAACGACGCACGGGTGCCGAACAGCAGTGTCACCGGCGTCATCGGCAATGAAACGGATAAGACCGAGGTATTTGCCATCAAATTGACGGATTCCGGCACGTTCATCCGATCCGAGGAGAACGGGTACGCGAATTCCGTCACCACCCGAGCACCGTGGGCCATCATCCACTGAAATTGGGCCATATCGGTCTGATTGTCGCGGATCCCGTCGGCCGGGTTGAGCCACATCCGGGCGGTGACCCAGAAGCCGAGCGCCGTGAAGCTCATCACGGCGACGACGTCCTTCCACCGCCCTGAGCTGGGCCGATGACCAACGTCCGGCGGCCCGTCCGGCACCCCTGGCGCCTCGGACTCGTCGGCGGAGCGGCCCGATTCAGGAGTAGTCATGGTAATTCGGAGCGTAGTCGGCGTATCGGGCCATCGTGCGGCCTTCAGGCCACTGGCGTAACATCTTCCGAGTTCGCTGACCACCACCGATCGTGCAGCTACCCGACCGTAATTCGGCCACCGCGGGCCCCGATATTCCCGCCCTCCAGGCGGATGGTTCACTCAGTCGGTCCTGGCGCGGGGTCGAGTCATATCGTGAGGAATCGACGCATGACAGAAATCACTGGGGATCAGCGCGTGCAGTCCGAGGTTCTGGAGGGCCTCGCCACCGCGGTCAACCACCGACGTTGGTTCGTCGAGCTGGCCGTGCCCTACCTGGGTGACAACCCGATCGAGATCGGCAGCGGGCTCGGCGACTACGCGCTGGAGTGGGCGGAGCACTTCCCCCGCTTCACCGCCACCGAGGCCGACCCGGACCGGCTGGTCGCACTCAAGGAGCGCCTGGCCGACCAGCCGTCCATCGAGGTACGCCAGATGCTGCTGCCCAACACGGAGCGGGGCGACTACAGCGCGGCGGTCTCGTACAACGTGCTGGAGCACATCGAGGACCACGTGTCGGCGCTGCGCACCATGGGCCAGTTGGTCCGCCCGGGCGGCGCGGTCGTCATCATCGTCCCGGCGTTCCAGTTCGCGATGAGCCCGGCCGACGTCGCCACCGGCCACGTCCGCCGCTACACCAAGAAGACGCTCTCCGCCGCGATGACCGAGGCCGGCCTGCGGGTGGAGAAGATCCACTACGCGAACGCGCTCGGCCTGATCGGCTACTTCATGGCCACCAAGGTCTTCCGGCTGATGCCGAAGGAGGGCCCGATGGTGAAGGTCTACGACACCCTCGTCCTCCCCGCCACCAAGGCCGCCGAGCAGATCGCCCGCCCACCCTTCGGCCAGTCCGTCTTCGCCGTAGCCCGCACCCCCACCTAACCCTGCCCCCTCCCTCCCCCTGCCCCCCTCCCCCTGGCCCTCCCGCCCGGGCGGGTTCACCGCGTTGATCAAGAAGTTTGTGCCACGCCCGGTCGGGATCGATGGCCAAAACCTCTTGATCAACGCGGCTCACCGGTGGGGTGGGGTCAGGCGGTGATCTGGTAGGTGGGGCGGATGGTGGCCCGGGCGAGGGTGTGGAAGGCCAGGTTGAAGCCGACGTAGGCAGGTGAGGCGTCCGGCGTGAGGTCCAGGCTCTCCACGTCGAGGGCGTGCACCGCGAAGACGTACCGGTGCGGCCGGTCACCGGCCGGTGGCGCCGCACCGCCGAACCCCTGCACGCCGTAGTCGTTCCGGACGCTGAACGCCCCCCGCAGGTCGCCCTCAGCGACGCCACGCGGCAACTCGGTCACATCCGCCGGGAGGTTGACCAGCACCCAGTGCCAGAACCCGCTGCCGGTCGGCGCGTCCGGGTCGAAACAGGTCACCACGAAGCCCTTGGTCTCCGCCGGGAAACCCGACCAGGCCAGGTGCGGCGACACGTTGCCCCCACCGGTGCTGTCATGGGCGTGCGCCGCGTCCATCGGCTCACCGTTGTGCACGTCGTCGCTGGTCAGCGTGAACGAGGCGACGGTCGGCAGCAGCTCGTACGGGTCCGGGGCGATGGGTCGTTCCAGGGTCATCGACACAGGTCCTTCCGGTGGAAGTGGTGTTCTGCGTCCCCCTTCATACCCTGTCGCGCGGTGCCAACCGGGAAAACGCGAGGTGTCCGCCGTAACCGAAGGCCGCTCACTCGGGTTGTCAGCCTGGCACCCATCGAGCGAGGGAGATCCGTGGCCGGCATCTGGCGCGACTTCGTCACCGCAGCCGTCGACTCCGTACGTGAGCGCGACGATCAGCCCCGACCCGACGAACGCCGCCGGGCCCTGGACCGACTCGCCACCGAGAAGATCCGCGAAAACCAGCAGGTACGCCCACCGAAGCGCTGAGGCGCCGACAGCTCACGACGCTCTCGCCGCCCCCACACCGCCACCCCGCACCTCGCCCCACCGCACCTCGCCCCACCGCACCCCGCCCCGCCGATCATGGAGTTGTGGCAGGGGCAAAGCAGGGCATTCAGGCGCTTTTCGTGTGCCACAAGTCCATGATCACGGCGGCCGACCGCGACCATGTCCATGATCGCGGCGGAGATGGGATGCCCATGACGCGGCAGGTGGTGCGGCGCGTGGGCGGGTGCGGGTGCGGGTGGCTGGCGAGCGGAGGGTGTGGGATTCGAACCCACGAAGACATCGCTGCCTTACCGGTTTTCAAGACCAGCGCCATCGGCCACTAGGCGAACCCTCCCGGGGCCGCGCGCCGCGCGGCCGTGCATAGTCTGCCACGTCCGGCAGATCGGCGAAGGAGTGAGCCACCCCGGCCGGGTGACCGCCGCAGCGGTCGGTCGAGCGACTCCACTGTGTTCCACCTGCACGGATTTCGCCGGCTCAGGGCGTGGCCGGGGCGTAGAACGGCGCGACGATCGGGTAAGACTGGGCCATGCGCGCGATCGTGATTGCCGAGCCCGGTGGGCCAGAGGTGCTGAGCTGGGACGAGGTGCCCGATCCGGAGCCGGGGTCGGGCGAGGTGATCGTCGACGTGCGGGCCACAGCGGTGAACCGGGCGGATCTGTTGCAACGGCAGGGGCACTATCCGCCGCCGCCGGGTGCGCCCGCGTACCCGGGACTGGAATGTTCGGGTGTGGTGAGCGCCACCGGTGCGGACGTCACCGGGTGGCGGGTCGGTGACGAGGTCTGTGCGTTGCTGGCCGGCGGCGGGTACGCGGAGCGGGTGGCCGTGCCGGCGGGGCAACTGCTGCCGGTGCCGGCGGGGGTCGACCTGGTCGACGCCGCCGCGCTGCCCGAGGTGGCGTGCACGGTCTGGTCGAACGTGGTGCAGGTGGCCCGGCTGTCGGCGGGCGACACGCTGCTGGTGCACGGCGGCGGCAGCGGCATCGGCACGTTCGCGGTCCAGCTCGGCACCGCGCTCGGGGCCACGGTGGTGGCGACCGCGCGGCCGGCGAAGCATCCCCGGTTGCGTGAGCTGGGCGCGGTGCACCTGGTCGACTACCGGGAGCAGGATTTCGTCGAGGAGGTCCGGCGGGTCACCGATGGTCGGGGCGCGGACGTCGTGCTCGACATCATGGGCGCGTCCTACCTCGGCCGGAACGTGGCGGCGCTGGCTCCGGACGGGCGGCTGGTGGTGATCGGGATGCAGGGTGGCCGCAAGGCCGAGCTGGACCTGGGCGCGCTGCTGGCCAAGCGGGGCACGGTGGCGGCGACCGCGCTGCGCGCCCGCCCGCTGGACCAGAAGGCCGCCATCGTGCAGGGGGTACGCGACGAGGTCTGGCCGCTGGTCGAGGCGGACCGGGTCCGTCCGGTCGTGGACCGACGGCTGCCGATCACCGAGGTGGCGCAGGCGCACCGTCTGGTCGAGTCGAACGAGCACCTCGGCAAGGTGCTGCTCACCGTCGGCTAGGGCCAGCTTCATGAGGGCGGTCGACCCGAGGCGGAGTCCGGGCGGCGATCCGGCAAGGCGCGGTGTGGTCCGGATACCGGTGTCGTATCCGGACCACAGGGCAACGCCGCCGGTCGTCGTTCGGGCCCCCCGCAGGCCGACCAGTTCTCATGAAACAGGCCCTAGATCGAGTCGCGCCCCGGCAGCGTCAGTCGGGGGCCGGGGCCCTCGGCGGCGAGCCGGTCGTCCATGTTGTTGAGCGCGCAGCGCTGGAGTGACAGGCAGCCGCAGCCGACGCAGCCGTCGAGGTCGTCGCGGAGCTTGCTCAGCAGCTTGATCTTCTCGTCCAGCCGGTCCCGCCAGATGGCGGAGAGCCGGGTCCAGTCCTCGGCGGTCGGCGTACGGGAGGCGGGCAGCGAGTCGAGGGCGGCCCGGATGTCGTCCAGCGAGATGCCGACCTGCTGCGAGATCCGGACGAACGCCACCCGGCGTAGCTCGCCTCGGTGGTAGCGACGCTGGTTGCCACCGGTGCGGTCGGCCCGGATCAACCCCATCCGCTCGTAGTAGCGCAGCGCCGACTGCGCCACGCCGCTGCGCGCGGCGAGCTGACCGATGGTGAGGGCTTCCTGCATCACACCGCCTTGAATTGAACCTGACTTCAACTTGCAGAGTATCCGCATGACTACTCTCGCCACCACCGCCCGCGTCGCCGAGGCCGCCGCGCCGCTCGACGGCCGATCACCGGTCGCACCGCTGCTGGAACGGATCCGCGCCGGCCGCGTGTTCGGCGCCAACGTCCACTCGACCGTCGACGTGCTCTGGGTGCTCTACGACCGGATCCTCCGGATCACCCCGGACACCGTCGACGACCCGGCTCGTGATCGTTTCCTGCTCTCCAAGGGCCACGCGGTCGCCGGCTACTACGCGGTGCTCGCCGCCAAGGGTTTCGTGCCACTCGACTGGCTGGACGACCAGGGCGGGCCGGAGAGTCGACTCGGCGACCACCCGGACCGGACGCTGCTCCCCGGGGTCGAGATCGGCTCCGGCTCGCTCGGGCACGGTCTCGGGCTGGCCGTCGGGACCGCGCTCGGGCTCCGCGCCCAGGGGCTGCTCGACACCCGGGTGTACGCCCTGCTCGGTGACGCCGAGCTGGACGAGGGCTCCAACCACGAGGCGATCGCGTACGCGGGGGCGACCGGCCTGCCGAACCTGACCGCGATCGTGGTCGACAACTCCTCCGCCACCCATGGCTGGCCCGGTGGCGTGGCCACCCGGTTCACGGTGAATGGGTGGACCGCCGCCACGGTCGACGGACGGGACCACGACGCGCTGCACACCGCCCTGACCGGGCACCACGGACACCGGCCGCACGTCGTCGTCGCGGTCGTCGAGAGCGGGGAGTAGCCATGCGGGACAGTTTCATCGAGACCACCACGCACCTGCTGGCCGAGGATCCGCGTACCGCCCTGGTGCTCGCCGACATCTCCGCCGACGCGTTCGCCCCGGCCGCCCGGCGGCACCCCGACCGGGTGCTCAACGTCGGCATCCGGGAGCAGTTGATGCTCGGGGTGGCCGGTGGGCTGGCGCTGACCGGGTTACGGCCGATCGTGCACAGCTACGCACCGTTCCTGGTGGAGCGGGCGTACGAGCAGATCAAGCTCGACCTCGACCACCAGGCGGCGCATGCGGTGCTGGTCAGCGTGGGCGCGTCGTACGACCGGGCGGCTGCCGGACGCACCCATCTGAGCCCGGCCGACGTCGCGCTCTTCGACACCCTGTCCGACTGGACGGTGCACGTGCCGGGGCACCCGGCCGAGGTGCCCGGTCTACTGCGCGCCACGGTCGCCGGGGACACCTCGGCGTACCTGCGGTTGTCGACGTTGCGCAACGCGCGGCCGTACGCCGGCGACGGGGAGCTGGTGGTGGTCCGCGACGCCGGGCCCGGCGCGCCGCTGCTGGTCGCGGTCGGCCCGGTGCTGGACGCGGCGGTGGCAGCCGCAGCGGATCTGCCCGTCACCGTGGCGTACACCCACCGGCCGCGCCCGTTCGACACCGCCGGCCTGCGGGCGCTCGCCGGCACCGAGGTGATCCTGGTCGAGCCCTACCTGGCGGGCACCTCGACCCGGGTGGTCACGGCGGCGCTTGCGGACCGGCCGCACCGGCTCCTCGCACTCGGCGTGGGACGCGACGACCTGCGCCGCTACGGCTCGGCCGACGACCACACCCGCTGGCACGGGCTGGACGCGGCGGGCCTGCACCGCGCGCTGACCGGGTTCCTGTCCCCGGCTCTGGTCTGAGGACCGCCGTCGCCCGCGCCCGGCGGGCAAGCCGCCCGTCCTCGCCCCGGCTGCCGCGTCAGGCGGCGGGACCGCTCCCGGGGCGGCGGCGGGTCCGTTCGCGGCCGAGGATCCAGATCGCCTCGACGCCGTCCCGCCAGGTGATCTTCTTGCCCTCCTCGCGGCCCCGGGCCCGGTAACTGATCGGCACCTCGTACGGCCGGATCCGGCGGCGCAGCAGCTTGCCGGTCACCTCGGCCTCCATGCCGAAGCCCCGGGACCGCACGTCGAGCGAGCGGTAGAGCTCCACCGGCATCAGCTTGAAGCAGGTCTCCAGGTCACCGATGTAGGAGTTGAACATCACGTTGGCCGCCATCGTGACGCCCTTGTTGCCCATCACGTACCAGAAGCTGTAGGCGCTGTGGCTGCCGAAGGTCCGATTGCCGTAGACCACGGTCGCCCGGCCGTCGAGCACCGGGGCGAGCAGCTTGGGGATGTCCTGTGGGTCGTACTCCAGGTCCGCGTCGAGGATGACCATGTATTCGCCTTCGGCGCTGGCGACCGCCGTCCGGATGGCCGCGCCCTTGCCGGCGTTGCGCTGGTGCGTGATCACCCGCAGCCGCGCGTCGTCGGCCCGACCCAGGACCTCCCCGGTGCCGTCGCGGCTACCGTCATCGACCACCACGAGTTCGATCTCGCACGGGTACTCGACCGCCAGCGCCTGCTTGAGCGCATCCGCGATGCGCTCTTCCTCGTTGTAGACCGGCATGAGGATCGACAGCTTCACGGGAATCTCCACGAGGGCGGCAGTGTGTCGGCCATAGCGTAGCCCCGGCAGATCGATCCTGTGGTAGCGACCGCCTCAGCAGATTGAGCGTCGGGCACCCCGGCCGATGGTGTTTACTTCCGGCCATGTCGGCCGCCGGCTTCCCGTTCGTGTTCGCCCCCGTCGTCGCCGTCGTGCTGGCGACGGTGGCGTTGCGGCCACGGTCCGCGCGCCACACCGCGCCACGGCGGCTGGCGGTGATCCGAGCGAGTCTCGCCGTCGGTGCCTTCGCGGTGCTGACCGTCGAGGTGCTGGGTGCTCTGGGCAGGTTGACCGCGCCCGCGTTCGGCGTGGCGTGGCTGCTCTTTCTCGCGGGTGTCGGGGTCGCCGCCGCGCGGCGGCGGGCGGCCGCCACGACCGGCCGGACCCGGGAGGCGGATCGCCGTACCTCCGGCGGTGCGACCGGGTCGGTCGGTGGTCGGCCCGCCGCGCCGTCGTCGGCGAGTGTCCTCGCCGGAGCGTCGGACACTCGCGCCGCGGTCGGTACGGTCACCGCGGTCGACCCGGCGACGACGTCCGGCCCGGACGGCCCACCGGCGGCGGCGGGCTGGCGCGCGTCGGTCACCGACTTCTGGCGTACGGCGAGTCGCGGCGAGCGGGTGCTGGCCGGTACGGTCGCCGGGCTGCTCCTGGTCGAGTTGCTGATCGCCCTGCTCGCCGCGCCGAACAACTTCGACTCGCAGACCTACCACCTGCCCAAGGTGGAGCGTTGGGTGGCGCAGGGCGACCTGTCGCTCTGGGCGACCGCGATCCACCGGCAGGTCACCATCCCGCCGGGTGCTGAGTACTTGCTGTTGCACCTGCGCCTGTTCACCGGCGGCGACGCGCTTCACCACCTGGTGCAGTGGGCCGCCGGGGTGCTCTGCCTGATCGCGGTCGCCCGGGTGACCGCGCAACTCGGCGGCGCACGGCGGGCCCAGTTGCTCACCGTGTTCGTGCTGGCCACCACGCCGATGGTGACGCTCCAGGCGACCAGCACCCAGACCGACCTGGTCTGCGCCGCCTGGGTGGTGTGCGCGGCCACGCTCGCGCTGGACGGGCTGCGTCACCGCGCCGGCTTCGGTGAGTTGCTGGCGCTCGGGGCGGCCACCGGACTGACCGCCGTGACCAAGACCAGCGGCCTGCTCGCGGTCGGTCCGCTGCTGGTGCTCTGGGGACTGGGCCAGCTCCGCCTGGCGTACCTGGAGCGAACGGGCGCGGACCGTCGGCTGCCGGTCGGCCCGACCGCCCGGACGGTCGGTGCCTCTGCGCTGATCCTGCTCGTCGCCGTCACCGTGGTCGGCCCCTTCCTGGGCCGGGTGTACGCCGAGTTCGGCCACCCGCTCGGGCCGGAGCGGCTGCGCGAGTCGGTGCCGATGGAGCGGCACGACCCGCTGTCGGTGGTGGTGAACGCGCTCCGCATCGGACACACCGCGCTGGACACCCCGCTGGCCCCGCTGCGGGACGCCTCCGCCGCGGCGATCATCGGTGTGGCCGGGCTGCTCGGGGTGGACCCGCAGGACCGGGCGATCACGTTCGGGCGGGAGGTCTTCCCGGTGCCGTCGTGGTACCCGGACGAGGACCGGGTGGCCTTCCCGCTGGCCGGTGCGCTGGTGCTGATCGGTGCCGTGGCGGCGCTGCGCCGTCCGGCGCGGGTCAGCCCGGAGACGGCCGGTGCGCTGCGCGCGTACGCACTGGTGGTGGTGGTCGCGGTGGCGCTGCACACCACGATGATCAAATGGCAGCCCTGGGGCAACCGGCTGATCCTCTACGCCCTGGCCGCCTCGGTGCCGCTGGCCGGGCTCTGGCTCGACGCCGTGCTGCGCCGTGCGCGCCAGAACGCCGGTGCCGGGCAGAACGCCGGTAACGGGCACAACGCCGGTGACGGGCAGGGTACCGGTGACGGGCGGGATGGCCGACGACCGATCGCCGCGACGCTCGCGGTGACGGTACTGGCCACCTGTGCGCTGGCCGGCGTGCTCGCGGTGTCGTACGGCTTCCCGCGCCGACTGGTCGGCGCGGGCTCGGTCTTCACCACCTCCGACTGGGAGAGCCGCTTCCTACGGCGTCCGCAGTGGGCGGAGGAGTACCGCTGGGCGGCCGACGCGGTGCGCGCCGCCGACGCCCGTCGGATCGGTCTGTCCCAGCGCAACGACGACTGGGAGTACCCCTGGTGGCTGCTGCTGCGGGACACCGACGGCGGGTCACCGGAGCTGCTGGCGCTCCAGTCGGTGCTGGACCACCGTCCGGCGGCCGATCCTGCGGAGATGGATGCGATCGTCTGCACCGGCAGCCGCCGGCTCTGCGCGGATCTCGTGCCGCCCGGCTGGCGGTTCGAGTTCCGGGACTACGTGGGCTACGCCCTGCCGACCGATCGCTGAACCCGACGCGGTGGTCGGGATGTCCTGCGTCAGCGCGCCACGGCGGGATGCAGCGTGGGCGGCCGGGTGGCGGTGGGCGCCTCGGCGACGGTCGCCACGATCCGGGGCAGCGCGCTGCGTACCCGGGTGCGGAAGGCGTGGTTGAGCAGCGCGTCGAGCTGCCACACCTGCTTCGGGAACTGGGTGCGGATCAGGAACCGCTCACGGATTCCGTCGATCGCGGTGGCGGCCAACTCCACCGAGTGCAACCGGGGGTCGGGGCTCCACGTGACGTGGCTCAGCTCGCGTAGTTCGGCGTTGAGGTGCAGTCGCAGGCGGTGCAGCACCGGCGTCTGCCGGGTCACCACCAGCCGTCGATGGGTGAGTAGGAGAAGGTAATCCCCGGACATCGGCCGATCGGGTCGGCCGCACCGGGTGACCAGGATGGTGGCGTCGCCGGAGCCCACACAGCGACGGAACACCGGCATGTGGCGCGTAGCGGTCTGCACCGCCAGGCCGGCCTCGGAGGCGGCCGGGAGGAACGTTCGGGAGAAGACGTCCATGACCTGCCCAACGACGATGTTCGCTGGGTGACGTGGCTCACGGACATGCTTTTTGCAAATTCCACGTTACGTCTTGCACGGCCGATCGGGACCTGTTCGACCGGCCCATCGACGCGCCCAGGCGGGCCTCGACGCGCTCAGGCGAACTCGGTGACCAGCAGTTCGTCCAGCCACCCGGGCACGCTGGCGGCGAACTCGGCGCGACCCGGGTCGGTGGTGTCCAACGCCCGACGCCACGACAACGCCCGGCTGACCATGGTCACCCCGGCCGCGACCTCGGCCAGCCGGAGCAGGGTCCGCCGGTCGCACCGGTCCGTCCACGACTCCAGGTACGCGTCGCGCAGCCGAGCCAGCGCCGGGTCCCCCGCGTCGAGACCGCTGACGTACGCAACCGACCGCAGCGTCACCAGCAGCGTGCCGAACGGGTGCGCCACCGACGCGTCACCCCAGTCGAAGAACCGGTGGCCGTCGCCGGTGACGAAGACGTTCCCGTCGTGCAGGTCGTCGTGCTGGACGGTGGGCCCGATCGGCCCCTCGGCCAGCAGTCGGCACCGCTGCGCGTAGTCGGGCAGCAGGGACCGCAACCGGTCGCGCGCCTCGGTGGTCAGTCCGTCCGGAGTGTCCAGCAGCAGCGCCGCGTCGTCGTCGAGCAACTCGGCGAGGTGCCCCGGCATCGCCTCCGGGCGATGATCGGGTACGCCGAGACCGAGCAGTTCGTCGACGTGCACGGCGGTGGCCCGTTGCAGGTCGGCGTACTCGGGCAGGATCCGTTCCCACCGAGCCGGGTCCGGCTCGCCGGCCAGCGCCTCGCGCAGCGTCGCGCCGCCGTGCGGCAACAGCGCCCAGCGCCGCCGGGTGTCCACCGCGATCGGATCGAGCACCCGTCCGGGCGCCAGCCGGGCCAAGGCGGCCGTCAGTGCCGTCTCGAAGCCGGTCCCCGCCGCGTTCGCCTTGAACCACACGTCACCGGCGTCGGTGGGCACCCGCCAGATCAGCGCCCACGGTCGGACGCGTGGCTCGACCGGGCCGGTGATCCGCTGCCCGGTGCGGGCGAGCGTCTCGGCCACCCATTCCCACGCGGCGGCCCGCCACGTCCGGTCGTCCCAGTCGGTGTGCGGTGCGGTCGCGGCGGTCACGGGGGCACGCTAGCCCGCCCCCGGCTCGACCCGCGACGGGTTTTACGCCGTACGGATCAGAGCAGCTCGACGATGGTGGCGTTGGCCATCCCGCCGCCCTCGCACATGGTCTGCAGGCCGTACCGCACCCCGTTGTCGCGCATGTGGGCGAGCATTGTCGTCATGATCCGGGCACCGGATCCGCCGAGCGGGTGCCCGAGCGCGATGGCGCCGCCCCGGGGGTTGAGCCGCTCCGGGTCCGCCTCGGTCTCCGCCAACCAGGCCAGCGGCACCGGAGCGAACGCCTCGTTCACCTCGTACACCCCGATCTCCTCGATGCCCAGCCCGGCGCGGCGCAGCGCCTTCGCGGTGGCCGGGATCGGCGCGGTGAGCATGGTGACCGGGTCGTCGGCGGCGACCACGGCGGTGTGTACCCGGGCCAGCGGACGCAGGCCGTGCCGACTGGCCCACTCACTGGTGGTGACGGCGAGCGCCGCCGCGCCGTCGGAGATCTGGGAGGCGGTACCGGCGGTGACCACGCCCTCCGGGTGGAACGGGGTGGCCAGTTCGCCGAGCTTCTCCAGCGAGGTGTCCCGGCGGATGCCCTCGTCCGCGGTGAACTTCCCGCCGTCGGCCAGCGGCACCGGGGCCAGCTCGGCCTCGAACGCCCCGGCGTCCTGGGCGGCGGCGGCCTTCTCGTGGCTGGTCAGCGCGAACTCGTCGAGCTGGGTCCGGGACAGCCGCCAGCGTCGGGCGATCAGCTCCGCACCGACACCCTGGTTGAACGGCAGCGCCGAATCCTCGGCGACCCCCTCGACGCCCTGGTAGCGGGCCAGGATCTGCCCGCTGAACGGCAGCCCGCCCGCCGCGCTGGAGCCCATCGGCACCCGGGTCATCGACTCGACGCCGCCGGCCACCACCAGATCGGCCTGTCCGGAGAGCACGGTGGCGGCGGCGAAGTGCAGGGCCTGCTGGCTGGAGCCGCACTGCCGGTCCACCGTGGTGCCGGGCACCGACTCGGGCCAGCCGGCCGCGAGGACGGCGTTGCGGGCGACGTTCCACGACTGCTCGCCGACCTGGGAGACGCAGCCCCAGACCACGTCGTCGACGAGCGTCGGGTCGATGCCGGTGCGTTCGGCGAGGGCACGCAGCACGTGCGCCGACAGGTCCACCGGGTGGACCGTGGCCAGGCTGCCCTTGCGCCGCCCGACCGGGGTACGCACCGCGCCGACGATAACCGCGTCACTCATGTCTACTCCCCGGTAACCTGGGCTGCTCCCGATCCTACGCCGCCGTCGCGGCGACGTCGCCGCCCGTGGACACCGGCATGCCGGTCACCTGCCGCGCTGGCATGCTGGTCGGGTGACGTTCGAGACGGTCGCCCGGCAGTGGCGGGTACGCGCCGCGCTGCCGATCCTCAAACTGGCCGGCGCGGTCGGCGTACTCGCCCTGGGACTGCTGCTCGCCGACGGTGACCTCCTCCGGCCGGCAGTCGGCGTACTGGCCGGCGCGGCCCTCGCCGCCTGGGGCGTACGGGACCTGATCGCACCGGTCCGGCTCGCCGTGGACGCCGACGGCGTCACCGTGCCGACCGGCTGGTGGACCGGGCGACGGCACCTGCCCTGGTCGACGATCGAGACCATCGAGGTGAACCGCCGGGCCGGGCGCGGGGCGAGCGGACCGGTGTTGGAGATCGACACCGGCGGGTCGCTGCACCTGTTCACCCGGCAGGACCTGGACACCGACCCCGACGAGGTGGCCGACGCCCTCCGGGCCGCCCGACCGACCGACCAGTCCGGCGGTGGGCTCAGCCGAGCAGGGTGAAGGTGCGGAACAGGGCCAGCACCAGCAGCACCACCATGAGGAACGCGCCGCCGGTGAGCTGCACCAGCGTCCGGTGGGACCGGGGTGCGTACGCCAGCACCAGCGCCATCAGCGCGCCGAAGACCAGGCCGCCCAGGTGACCGGCGATCGAGATCTGCGGCACGGTGAACGTGAAGATCAGGTTGATCACCAGGATCGGCACGATGGCTGACGTGTCCCGACCCAGCCGCCGCATGATCACGAAGGTCGCCGCGAAGAGGCCGAAGATGGCGGTGGAGGCACCGGCCGACATCTGGTTGGGCGCGCTGAACACGTACACCGCGACGTTGCCGCCGAAACCGGCGATGAAATAGAGCGCGATGAAGCGCAGTGGCCCGAGCACCGCCTCCAGGGACCGACCGAGGACCCAGAGCGCCCACATGTTGAGCAGCAGGTGCACCACGCCGTAGTGCAGGAACATCGCGGTGACCAGGCGATACCACTGACCCTCGGCGATGCCGCCGATGCTGCCGTCGAGGAACATCGCCCGGCCGAGCACCGCACCCCACTCGGTCAGCGGGGTGCTCCCGCCGAGCAGGCCGCCGAAGCCTGAGCCACCGGCCGCCGCGTCTCCGCCCCGGTCGGAGGCGATCGAGATCAGCATCACCACGAGGTTGATGCCGATCAGCGTCTTCGTCACGTACCCGAGCCGACCGGTCTCGCCACCACCGAAGGCGGTGCGCGCCGGGCGCACGCTCCGGCGTCCCTGCGCCACGCACTCCGGGCACTGGAACCCGACCGACGCCTCGTTCATGCAGTCCGGGCAGATCGACCGGTCGCACCGGGTGCAGCGGACGTACGTCTCCCGGCCCGGGTGGCGGTAACAGACCGGTGTGGTCGGCGGGGATTCGCTCACCGGGTGACCCAGGTGCCCGAGCGCTCAGTCATGCGAGCAAAGGTACCTCGGACCACCGATGGGACGGGTCAGGCGACCGTCCGGCCGGTCGGTGCCCGCCGCGCCCAGGCCCGGGCGGCGGGCACCACCTGTGGCGGCCGGTGTCAGGCCGACTGCCGCTCGATCTCGACGCGCTCGATGACCACGTCCTGCAGCGGCCGGTCGCTCGGACCGGTCGGCGTGTTGGCGATCGAGTCGATCACCTTCGCGGACTGCTCGTCGGCCACCGCACCGAAGATGGTGTGCCGGTTGTTGAGGTGCGGGGTCGGCGAGACCGTGATGAAGAACTGCGAGCCGTTGGTGCCCGGCCCGGCGTTCGCCATCGCCAGCAGGTACGGCCGGTCGAACCGCAGCTCGGGGTGGAACTCGTCGGCGAAGGTGTAGCCCGGACCACCACGACCGGTGCCGGTCGGGTCACCCATCTGGACCATGAAGCCGCTGATCACGCGGTGCGAGATGGTGCCGTCGTAGTACGGCCCGTTGCCCGGCTTGCCGGTCCGCGGGTCGGTGTACTCACGCGTGCCCTCGGCCAGGTCGACGAAGTTGCGAACCGTCTTCGGCGCGTGGTTGGGGAAGAGCTCCAGCCGGATCGGGCCGGCGTTGGTGTGCAAGGTGGCGTAGACAGCCTCGGCCACGGGTACTCCTTATTCGTTGGTCAGTTCCTTGCGGATCCTCCCATGTGCCCGATCTGGACATGCGGAGGCATCCGAAGGTGGAGGATGAGACGAAGCAACTCCCAGGAGGTGGGACCGTGTTTGGAATCGGGCGCCGCAGGACTGAGGGGCAGTTGGCCCGGGCCGAGCTCAATCGGGGGATCGGTCACCTGAGGCTGGCCGCCACGCACGCGGCGAAGGGAGCCGGGTCCACTGTCGGCCCGCGCGTCCAGACGGCCCGCGACGCGGTGGCACCGACCGCGGTGCTGGTCCGGGACCGTGCCACGAGCGGCCTCGCCACCACGGCCGCCGCCATGGCACCCCTGGCCCTGGCCGTGCGCCACGCACAGGCCGAGGCCGCCGGTCGGGCCGCGTCAGGCAAGAAGGTCGTCGCCAAGCAGGCCGCGGCCGCCAGGAAGGTCAAGGCGAAGAACATGAAGAAGATGAAGCGGAAGAAGTCCCGCCGCAGCGGGACCATGCTGGCCGGGATGCTCGCCGCCGGCGTGGTGGCCGGGCTGGCCGGGGCGATCGCCCTGCGACGCCACCGCGAGCAGCAGGAGTGGACCGAGTACGACGCGACCACCGCGCTGGAGCCGATGCACGAGGAGGTGGAGACCATCGAGGTGCGTACGACCGCCCCGTCG
Source organism: Micromonospora sp. NPDC003241 (assembly GCF_053589795.1). NCBI lineage: Bacteria > Bacillati > Actinomycetota > Actinomycetes > Micromonosporales > Micromonosporaceae > Micromonospora > Micromonospora sp. NPDC003241. The sequence goes on from NZ_JBSFSO010000021.1 coordinate 44,872, forward strand.
GGCGTCGCGAAGGCGTCGACCGGAGCCGGCAGCTCGACGGTGGTCTCCGGTGACAGCGCGTCGACCACCGCGCCGCCGAAGCCGTCCCCGGTGACGCCGACGGACAAGGTGCCGTCGGTCGCCGAGGGTGCCCGGACCACGAGCGGTCGTCCCGCCGACGACCTCACCACCGCCCTGAGCAAGGCGCCCAGCAAGTCCAACGGGCGCGCCTGATTTCGCGGTCCCGCCTCCGCCCCGCCACCTCGGCGGGGCGGGCGGGCTGCGGGTTCAGAGCCAGTCGTTGCGGCGGAACCACCGATAGAGCGTCAGCGAGATGGTGAGCATCAACGCCAGCACCACCGGGTAGCCGTACACGATCTTCAGCTCGGGCATGAACTCGAAGTTCATGCCGTATATCCCGGCGATCGCCGTCCACACCGCCGCGATGGCGGCCCAGGCGGCGATCTTGCGCATGTCGTTGTTCTGGTCGACGGTCACCTGGGCCAGTCGGGCCTGCAGGATCGAGTTCAACAGATCGTCGTACGAGTTGACCTGCTCGACGGTGCGGCTGAGGTGGTCCTGCACGTCGCGGAAATAGCGACGGACCTCCTTGGGCACCTCGCGGCTCATCTGGGCGGTGAGCGCGAGCAACGGCCGCTGCAACGGCATCACCGCCCGCTTGAACTCCACCAGCTCCCGCTTCATCTGATAGATCCGCTGGATCCGGCCGCTGGCCTGCCGGTCGAAGACCTCCGTCTCCAGCACGTCCATGTCGTCTTCGAGCTGGTCGGCGACCTCCAGGTACAGGTCGACCACCCGGTCCGTGATCGCGTACGCGACCGCCCAGGGGCCGTGCAGCAGCAGCTCCCGCCGCGCCTCCAACTCCTCGCGGACCGGCGCCAGCCGGCAGGCGTCACCGTGCCGGACGCTGATCAGGAAGTGCGGGCCGATGAAGAGCATCACCTGCCCGGTCTCCACCACGTCGGTCTTCTCGGTCAACTCGGTGTGCTCGCAGTAGCGCGCGGTGCGCAGCACCAGGAAGCTGACCTCGCCGAAGCGCTCCAGCTTGGGCCGCTGGTGCGCCTTGACCGCGTCCTCCACGGCCAGCTCGTGCAGCCCGTACGTGGCGGCGATCTCGCTCATCTCGGCCAGGTCCGGCTCGTGCAGACCGAGCCAGACGAAGCCGTTCTCGGCGCGCCGCGCCTCCGCGAGCGCTTCGGCGTAGCCGCAGTCACCGCCCTGCCGTCGCCCGTCGAGATAGAGCGCGCAGTCGACCACGGCGCTGCGTCGAGGACCCGCCGGGGCCTCCACCCGCTGGGAGCCGTCCGGGTTGAGCCGGCGGGTCACCGCGCGTACCGGTGACCAGGCGCGGGACCGCGGCGACCGGGCGAGCGGCGGCGGGACCGGCTGGGCGTCGGTCTGGTCACCGCCGGTGGAGGCGGTCCCCTCCCGCTGCATCCGCTCCGTCATCACGCCCCCGTCCGCGCTCGGCTGCGGCTTGCAGGGTACGCCGCCGTACCGATCATGGCGGTGGCGCGGCGGCGGAGGGGTGGCGCCGGACGGACCGGATCGCATCGGGGGGTGAGGGGGCGATCCGGCCCGCCCGGCGCCGTGGGGGCGGGGGGTTGTGCTGACCGCGTCACACCACAGTGCGGGCGGCCGGGCCGCACCCCGACATCGGCGTCACGGCGGCCGGAACCGGCGTGACCTGCACTACATGTGGTGAAGGACGCTCGCAGCATTGTGGGCCGCCAGCCGCCACAGCGGGAGTCCCGGGCGCACCGGTATCGCCGTTCTGTCGGAAACCCGACAGATTTTCAGCCTCGGACCGCCTCCATCGCCTCGGCCAGGCGTCGGACTCCCTCGTCGATGCGGTCGGCGGTCACCGCCGAGTACGCCAGGCGAAGCGCGTGCCGGCCACCGTCCACCACGAAGTCGCTGCCCTTGACCACCGCGACGCCGCGCTCGGCCGCCGCCGGGGCGAGCTTGTCGACGAGGACGTCCTCGGGCAGCTCGACCCAGAGGAAGTAGCCGCCGTCCGGCTCCACGAACCGGGCCTCGGGGATGTGCCGCCGCAACGACTCGGCCAGCGCACCGGCCCGCTCGCCGAGCGCCGCCCGGACCGTCTCGATCGACCGGGCGATGTCGCCGGAGACGCAGAACTGGTGCACGATCGCCTGCGCCACCATGCCCGGCGAGATATAGAGGTTGGTGGCCTTCTTCGCGATGTCGGCGATCAGGTCGGCCGGACCGACCAGGTAGCCCACCCGGACGCCGGGGCAGACCGTCTTGGTGAAGCTGGAGGCGTGCACCACGACGTTCCGGGTGTCCAACGACAGCATCGACGGCAGCGACTCACCCCGGAACCGCACGTCGGCGTACGGGTCGTCCTCGAAGATCGTGAAGCCGTACTCGGCGGCCAGGTCGAGCAGCTCACGCCGCTTGTCCTCGGAGAGCGTCACGCCGGCCGGGTTCTGGTAGTTCGGGATCACGTGCGCCAGGCGCGGCCGCACCCCGGACTCCAGCAGCTTGCGCAGCTCGGCGGTGTCCAGACCGTCCGGCTGGATGGTGACGCCGTGCACCTCGGCACCCATCCGCTGCAGGTTGAGCAGGGTCCGGTCGTAGGTCGGCCGCTCCACCACCACCGCGTCGCCCGAGCGGACCAGGTGGTCGAAGAGGAAGGCATCGGCCTGCAACGAACCGTTGGTGATCAGCACCTGCTCGGCCGTGACCCCGTGCTTCTCCGCGATCCACTGGCGCAGCGGCAGGTAGCCGACGGAGGTGCCGTACGCGGTCACCCCGGCGGGATCGGCGTCGAACGCGCGGACGGCGGCGGCCTTGAGCCCTTCGACATCGACGATGTCCAGAGAGGGGGCGCCACGGGCGAAGGAGATCAGCTGCTCGGCGGTCATGGCTGTTCAGCGTACGGGCGGCGGCCGGGTGAGCGCGTACGGCACGGCGATGTCCGCATCCTGAGCCACCGAGTCGGGTGAACCGGTGCGGACCGGGCGTCCGGCCCGCGCGGACCGACCGAGTAGCAGGTCAGGCCGGACGACGGATCAGGCCGCGACCGCCTGGGGCGCGGCGGTGAAGGCGGGCTCGTCGGCGAGCGACCGGTCCGGGGCCTGCTGGCGGGACAGTCCGGCCACGTGCAGGCCGAGCAGCGCGATCAACTGTCCCCAGTCGAAGTAGGACCGCCAGGCGGTGATGCGGCCCCGGCGTACCCGGACCATGTCCACCACCTCCCAGGAGACGGTGCGTCGGGTGGGGGCCACCGTGCCGAAGGGGGTGTGCAGTACACCGGTGTGGGTGCCGGTGATCCGCTGCTCGACCGCCGCCCCACCGGCCGTACGCACCGAGCCGAGCAGGTCGACCCGCAGGTCCGGAAAGGCACCCGTCCAGGTACGCAGCAGGGCGGGCAACTCGACCGGCCGGACCGTCACCCCGGGCATCGCGTAGTACCCGTCCCGGGCGTACAGGTCGGGGAGTCGGGCCACGTCCCGTCGCAGGAGCATGGCGTACTGCTGCTCGACCAACTGGTCCGCGCCGCGCATGTCGACCTCCTCGCGTGCGCGTCTCGGCCCGCGCCCGCACCCAACCCATACCCCCGGTCCGGCCGGTCCACACCAGTGGAGAAGTCCGCCCGAGCGGACATCGCCGCAGCTCGGCACCGGCGGCTACTGTTCTTGGGGTGTCCACCGAGCCGCTGCGCTGCGCCGGAGCGCTGATCGTCCACCCCGACGGGCGCATCTTCTTCCAACGCCGCTCGCCACACCGCCGTCTCTTCCCGAACAGTTGGGACATCGTCGGCGGGCACCTCGAACCCGGCGAGACCTTCGAGCAGGCGCTGCGCCGGGAGGTCACCGAGGAGACCGGCTGGCGGGTCTCGGAGATCATCGCGCTGGTCGGCGAGTACCGGTACGTCGGCGACGACGGCCTGGCCCGAGTCGAGAGCGACTGGCTGGTCCGGGTCGACGGCGACCTGACGGCGCCGGTCCTGGAGGTCGGCAAGCACACCGAGTACCGCTGGCTCGGCCCAGCCGACCTCGACCTGCTCGACGAGGACCGCGACGTCAACGACGGGCTGATCCGGCGGATCGCCGAGGAGGCCTTCGAACTCCTGGGTCCGACCGGTTCGTGAGCGACAGCGTCGGGCTCGCCGCGCACCGGTACGTGGCGCTGGTCGCCCCCGTCCTCGACCGGGTCGTCCGCGCGGCGATACAGGCCGGTCAGGACGGCGGCGGAGCGGAACTCAGCCAGCGGTATGGCGGCATGCCCGCCACCAGCTTCCTGGTGGAGATGCGGACCCGCCTGGCGGCCGGTGGCACGGTCGACGGTGCCGGATTCGCCGCGATCACCCGGTACCGGGACCCGATCGCCTGTCAGCGGGCGCTGGACCGGCACGTCGCGTACGGGATGATCCACCGGCGGCCGGACGGCGGGCTCACCGCCACCGAACGCGGCAGCGCGTTCCTCGCCGAGCTGTACCAGGTGCACGCCGAGGTGACCGAGGAACTCTGGGCCGGTCACGACGACCGGGTGCAGCGGTTGTCCGACACCACCGGGCGGCTGCTGACCGCCGCCCTGTCGCCGCGCGGTGACGAACCGGTGCCCAGCCCCGGCGCGTTCGACGCGGTCGCCCCGCCGTACGAGCCGGACGGCACCCCGTCGGGCGTGTTGCTGCTCAACCGGCTCGGCACGCTGCGGTACCACCGGGCCGACGCGCATACCGACGCCTGGGCGGCCGCCGGCCACACCCCGGCGAGCATCGCCGACCTGACTGACGGGTCGCAGTGGCAGGCCATCGAACTGGAGACCGACCGGCGGGCGGCCGGCCCGTACACCGCGCTGACCGCCGAGGAGCGACTGACCTTCCTCGCCGACCTGGCGGCCCTGCCCGGCTGACCCCCGACAGCCGACCGACGCGCGGCGCTATCCTCCTTCGGTGAACGCCGTGAGAACAGGAACTGATGTCGGCATGGTCGGGATGGTGCTGGCGGCCGGGGCCGGGCGCCGCCTGCGCCCGTACACCGACACGCTGCCCAAGGCGCTGGTCCCGGTGGACGGCGAGATCACCATCCTCGACATCGCGCTGCACAACCTCGCCGAGGTGGGGCTGACCGACGTCGTCGTGGTGGTCGGCTACGCGGCGGACGCGGTCCGCGAACGCCAGGCCGACCTGGAACGCCGCCACGGCGTGACGCTCACCCTCGTGCACAACGACAAGGCCGAGGAGTGGAACAACGCGTACTCGCTCTGGCTGGCCCGCGACTGGTTCGCCCGGGGCGTGCTGCTGGTCAACGGCGACACCGTGCACCCGGTGAGCATCGAGAAGACGCTGCTGGCCGAGCGCGGGCCCGGCGTACTGCTCGCGGTCGACACCCTCAAGCCGCTGGCCGAGGAGGAGATGAAGACCACCTTCGACGCCGCCGGGCAGCTCACCCGGATCACCAAGCTGATGGACCCGGCGCAGGCGTACGGCGAGTACATCGGCGCGACGCTGATCGAGCCGCAGGTGGCCGGGGCGCTCGCCGACGCGCTGGAGGCGACCTGGCGACGCGACCCGAACCTGTACTACGAGGACGGATACCAGGAGTTCGCCGAGCGGGGTGGCGAGGTCCGCGCCGCGCCGATCGGTGACGTGTCCTGGGTCGAGGTCGACAACCACGACGACCTGGCCCGGGCGCGGGAGATCGCGTGCCGTTACTAGCCCGCACGGTCACCACACCGCTGTCGATCGAGGTCCGCCGAGGGGCCGTGGCCGACCTCGGCGCGTTGCTGGCCGACCGGCGGATCTCCGGCGGTGGCGACGTCGCGCTGGTGGTCGGCCCCGGACAGGGCGAGAAGATCGCCGACCTCTGCCGACCGTCGCTCGGCTCGGCCGACATCTTCACGGTGACCGGCGGCACCGTCGACTCCGCCAACGAACTGGGCGACCAGCTCCGGCGCCGGCACTACGACGCGGTCGTCGGCATCGGCGGTGGCAAGACCATCGACACCGCCAAGTACGCCGCCACCCGCTACGCCATCCCGATGGTCACCGTGGCGACCAGCCTCGCCAACGACGGCATCGCCTCCCCGGTGGCGTCGCTGACCCACGAGGGCGGCAAGGGCTCGTACGGCGTGCACATCCCGATCGCCGTCCTGGTCGACCTCGACTTCGTGGAGAACGGGCCGGACCGGCAGACCCAGGCCGGCATCGGCGACGCGGTGAGCAACCTGAGCGCCTGCGCCGACTGGGAACTCGCCCACCAGGTACGCGACGAGCCGATCGACGGGCTCGCCGTGACGCTCGCCCGGACCGGGGCCGAGGCACTGGTCAACCACCCCGGCAAGATCACCGACGACGCGTTCCTCACCACGCTGGCCGAGGCGCTCATCCTCGGCGGGATCTCGATGTCGATCTGCGGTTCCAGCCGCCCGGCGAGCGGCGGCGACCACGAGATCTCACACGCCATCGACCACCTGTACCCGGGCACCGGCTCGCACGGCGAACAGGTCGGCCTCGGCGCGTTGTTCTGCACCTTCCTCCGGGGCGACCTGGAACGCTTCGGCCAGCTCAGCAGGTGCCTGCACCGGCACGGCCTGGCCGTCCGGCCGGCGGAGCTGGGCCTCACCGACGAGCAGTTCGTCGAGGCGGTCGCCTTCGCACCGCGTACCCGACCGGACCGCTACACCATCCTCGAACACCTCGCGTTGTCCGCTGACGACATCCGGACCCGGCTGGGAGACTACGTTGACGCCCTCCGTGAGCACCTTGGCTGAGCCTTCGCACCCCACGGTCGCCGACTTCCACCGGGTGAACCGGGGTGGTGGCCTGTTCAGCGAGTCGGTGAGCCAGTGGATCGGTGCCGTCTTCGCACTGGTCGCCCAGCGGCTCGGGCTGCGGCCGACCGCGTTGACCATCACCAACCTGGTGCTCGGGCTGGCCACCTCGGTCACCGTGGTCGCGCTCGCCGGACCGGTCGCCGCCGGGGACGTACCCGCCTGGGTGGTCGGGTTGCTCGCGCTGCTCGGCTGGCAGATCGCGTACGCCCTGGACTGCGCCGACGGTCAGCTCGCCCGGGTGACCGGTCAGGGCAGCGCGGCCGGGGCCCGGGTCGACGTGCTCTGCGACGTGGCGGCCCAGATCGCCCTGGTCGCGGCGCTCTCCGCGACCGCCGTGGCGCAGGTGCCGTCGACGCCGGTGTGGTTGGTGGCGGCCTTCGCGGGCACCTGGATGGTCAACCTGGTGACCTCGGTGATGCAGTCCGGCCCGAACGCGGCCAGCATGGTCACCTCCACCAGCCTGCCGGTCCGCCTGGCGAAGCTGGTCCGCGACTACGGCGCAGTGATCTTCGTGGCCGCGTTGGTGCTGGCCTTCGCTCCGACGCTCGTGTTCTGGGTTCTCGTGGCGTTCACCGTCGTCAACGGCGGGTTCCTGCTCGCGAGCATCGCCTTCTCCGCCCGTGCCTCGCTCTGACAGGCAGGTAAGGAAGGGCACCTTATTAACGCCTCGTGCATAGCAAGGGCCCCCTGTTAACGCGGCCAGCCGACTTACGCGGCCGGCCGACGGCCCGCCTGACGCGGCAGCCGACAGACCGTCGGCGCAGGGCCAGCGACACGTGCCGAGCGCGCCCCGGCCTCCAAGATCGTGCTCGATCCAGGATCGAGTGGCATCGACGCGCCGTGATAGCCACTCGATCGGGGATCGAGTGGCTACCGGGTGCCATCACGACCGGTTGCGCTCGTCGCTTCCGAGGGAGTCGACGAACGCGCAGCAGCCGTAGGCGCCGACGCCGGCACGGGCCTCCGATGAGGTCAGGCCCGACCAACGGGCCCGAGCGCACCTCGCTGCACGCCATCCGCTCCCGCCCTGGGCAGACCTCGCTCGCCGATCATGGAGTTGCGGCTGTCGACTCATGCCGCTTTGCGCCCTTTTGGGACTGCCGCAACTCCATGATCGACGCAAGAGACGCGGGGCACGCGCGGGGGACACGCGGGCATCCGTGGGGTGGAGGGGTGCACGGGGGCGCAGGGAGCGGGGGCGCGGGGCGCAGGGGGCGGGGGTGGTCAGCGGAGGGAGGCGTAGACGTCGATGAGGCGCTTGGTGACCACCTCGGGGTGGAAGGTGCGGTCGTAGCGGGCACGGGCGGGCCCGGCCAGGGCGGCGGCTCCAGCGGCGGCCACCGGCAGGGCGGCGGCCAGGGCCGCCGGGTCGGGCGGTACCACCCAGCCGGCTTCCCCGGCGCGGATCCCGGCCGGCAAGGCACCCGCCTGACCGGCGGAGTCGACCTGACCGACGGATCCACCGGAGCCGACCGGGCCAACGGGACCCAGGCCACCGGAGCCCAGACCACCGGAGCCAGCCGGGCCAGCAAGACCAACCGGGCCGACCAGGCCAGCGGGACCCAGGCCCGCGGGACCCAGGCCACCGGGGCCGGCGAGGCCATCGGAGCCGACCGGGCCGGCGGGGCCGCCGGGGCTGGGCGGGGCCGACGCCGAGGCGACCACGGCCGGGCCGGTGCCGGCGGGTTCGCGAGGGGTGTCGGCGCCGACCAGGTACGGGATGCCGCCGAGCGCGGTGCCGAGCACCGGCCGTCCGCTGGCCAGCGCCTCGATGATCACGGTGGGGAGTACGTCGTGCCAGGTGGAGGTCGCCAGCACCACGGCGCTCGCGTTCAGCGCCTCGCGGACTCCGGCCCGGTCGAGCGGGCCGAGGAAGGTGACGTCGGCACGTTCGGCCGCCGCCGCCTCGACCAGTGGGCGCAGTTCGCCGTCACCGGCCACGCGCAGCGGACCCAGCGCGCCGTCCGGGTGCCGCCGCCATGCCTCCAGCAGCAGGTCGAGCCCCTTCTCGGGGGAGAGCCGACCGAGGAAGAGGAAGCCCCGACCCAGCGGCGCGGGGGTGCCCGGGTCCGGGATGGCGTTGGGCTTGACCACGATCCGCTCATCCGGGATGCCGTAGTCGCGCAGGTGGTCGGCGACGGCACTGGTCAGCGCGATGAACCGGTCCACCGACTTCCAGGTGCCCCGGTGCACCGCCAGGGTGGTCGCCATCAGTGCGCTCTGCACCCGCGAACCCCGGTAGCAGCGGTGCACCACCGCAGGTACGCCCAGCGTCCGACCTCGGCAGTCCTGGCAGATCACCCCGTCGCGGAAGTACAGGCCGGAGGAGCAGACCTGGCGGTAGTTGTGCACCGTCTGCACCACGGGCACGCCGTGCCGGTGCGCGGTCCGCACCACCCAGGGCGAGAGCAGCGGGTACGGGTTGTGCAGGTGCAACACGTCCGGACGGTGCTCGGTGAGCAGCCGACTCAGGTCCTGCTGCGCCTGGGGGGCGTAGATCGGGGAGATCGGCAGCAGCGCCTTCGCCGACTTCGGCATCGACGGGATCTCGTCGGAGCTGCGCAGGAACGGCAGCACCTCGACGCCTGCCGCCGCGAGCTGGGCGATCTCCACGTCGACGATGGTGTTCTCGCCGGACGGCTGGGCTTCCCGGTACCGGTTGTGCGCCACCACAATCTTCACGGCAAAGAAGGCTACCGTTGACCTGTGCCCGAACTACCGGAGGTGGAGGCGCTCGCAGGCTACCTGCGGCAGCGCGCGGTGGGCCGGCGTGTCGACCGGCTGGAGGTCGCCGCGATCAGCGCCCTGAAGACGTACGACCCGGCGCCCAGCGCGGTCGTCGGCCGGACCGTGACCGACGCCCGGCGGCACGGCAAGTTCCTCGACGTCGTCTTCGACGGCGCCCTGCACCTGGTGGTCCACCTGGCCCGCGCGGGTTGGCTGCACTACCGGGAGGCGTTCGCCTCGACCGTCCCGCTTCGTCCCGGGAAGGGGCCGATCGCCCTCCGGGTACGCCTCGACGACGGCTCCGGCTTCGACCTGACCGAGGCCGGTACGCAGAAGAAGCTCGCCGCCTATCTGGTCACCGACCCGCAGGAGGTGCCCGGGGTGGCCAAGCTCGGGCCGGACGCGGTCGCCGCCGACCTGGGCACCTTCGCCGAGGCGCTGCGCAGCCGCCGGGGCCAGGTCAAGGGGATACTCACCGACCAGTCCGTCCTGGCCGGGGTGGGTAACGCGTACTCGGACGAGATCCTGCATGCCGCGAAGCTGTCGCCGTTCGCGCTGACCGACCGGCTCAGCGACGACCAGATGGCGACGCTGCACGCGGCGACCCGCCGGGTGCTCGGCGACGCGGTGACCCGCTCGCTGGGGCAGCGCGCCGCAGAACTCAAGGGCGAGAAGCGGTCCGGGCTGAAGGTGCACGCCCGCACCGGGCTGCCCTGTCCGGTCTGCGGGGACACCGTCCGGGAGGTCTCGTTCGCCGATTCGAGCCTCCAGTACTGCCCCACCTGCCAGACCGGCGGCAGGCCGCTGGCTGACCGACGGTTGTCCCGACTTGTACGGTGAGTGACGTTGCTCATCGACTACGGAGCGGAATCGGACGTGGGTGCCGAACCGCCGCTCGGACGCTCTACCCGGGCCACAATCCATCGGTATAGTGGCCCGGTCCCCGGCTTCCGGACGGCGCGAAGTCGGCCAGATCCCAGGCGAACACGAGTCTGTCGCGCAATGTCCTCCGGGTCGCCGACGGGCGCGGACCCGCGTGGGAAGCTGGAACGGTGGGCGACGCGAGCCCTCACAGCGAGTGAGCGGCGCGTGTCATGCGGGAGGACATGGTGAGGTGACGACTAGCCTCCAGCGCCCGGTGACCAACGAAGGCCGGAGCAGATTCGTGCGGCACGTCGACAGCTTCGAGATCCAGCCGCCGACCCCACCCTCCACCAGCGGCGTACCGCGATCGGTGTGGGCGCGGGCGCGGCGACGCGTCTCCCGCTGGCACCGTCCGTACACGGCGATCCTGCTGCTGCTCGACTTCGCCGCCGTCGCCTTCTCCAGCTACACCGCGATCCACAGCTTCGACCAGGCCACCGCCGGTTTCTACGACGCGCAGAACGACCCGACCTGGTTCTTCACCGTCGCCTTCCTGCTGTTGCCGTTGGGTTGGCTGGTGGTCCTGTGGTTCAACGGCGCCTACGACCGGCGTTGTCTCGGGCTCGGGCCGGACGAGTTCAAGCGGGTGATCCGCGCGGGGGTCGCGGCCTGCGCCACGGTGTCGTTCCTCGCCTTCGCCACCAAGACCGACCTGTCCCGGTTCACCGTCGGCACCGCCCTGCTGATGGCCCTGCTGCTGATCCTGCTGGGCCGGATCCTGGCCCGTTTCGTGCTGCACGTGGTCCGACGCAACATCCAGCAGGCGGCGCACCGGATGGTGCTGGTCGGCACGCTGCCGGACTGCCTGGAGGTCTACACGGCGGTCACCCGCAACCCGTCCGCCGGGCTGGTCCCGGTCGCCATCCACATCACCGACGGGTACGCGGCAGCCCGGGGCGTGCAGACCCCCGTCCCGGTGTACGCCGGCCGCGACGTCCTGGCACTGGTCCGCGAGGTCGGTGGCGACACCATCGCGGTCTGCGGCTCGGCCAGCTCCGAGCCCGGCGAGCTGCGTCGACTGGCCTGGCAGTTGGAGGGCTCCGGGGTCGACCTGGTGGTGGCCCCGCAGTTGACCGACATCGCCGGCCCCCGGGTGCACATCCGCCCGATCGAGGGTCTGCCGCTGCTGCACGTCGAGGAGCCGACCCTGTCCGGGCCGGCGCTGCTGGCCAAGAGCATGATGGACCGGATCGCCGCCGGCCTCGGCCTGCTGATGCTGGTGCCGGTCTTCATCGCCATCGCCGTCGCGATCCGGATCTCCGACCCGGGTCCGGTCTTCTTCCGCCAGCCCCGGGTGGGGCACGAGGGACGGACGTTCCGGGTGTGGAAGTTCCGCACCATGTACGTCGACGCGGAGGACCGGCTGGCCAGCCTGACCGACCAGAACGAGACCGACGGCATGCTGTTCAAGATGAAGCAGGATCCCCGGGTCTTCCCGGTGGGCCGCTTCCTGCGGGCCTCGTCGCTGGACGAACTGCCTCAGTTGATCAACGTGCTCAAGGGTGAGATGTCGCTGGTCGGGCCGCGTCCGCTGCCCGCCGACGACGGTGACTTCCTGGGCGACGTACGACGTCGACTGCTGGTCCGTCCTGGTATGACCGGCCTGTGGCAGGTCTCCGGCCGCTCGGACCTGTCCTGGGACGAGGCCGTTCGACTGGACCTCTACTACGTCGACAACTGGTCGCTGGCGTACGACCTGAGCATCCTGTGGCGCACGGTGGGCGTCGTGCTGGCCCGCAAGGGCGCGTACTGACTCTTGGCCCGGCGGCCGGAAACGACCAGGATCGTCGGCGTGGGTGGCAACCTCTCCGCCGTCGTCGGCGTCATCTCCCTGGTCGCCGTGCTGGCCGGGGCCCTGTACGCCGTCGGTCGGCTGCGTGGTCGCCGTGGCATCGCCACTCCCGGCCAGCGGGCCACCTACGAGGTGCTGCACACCGCCGGGCTGGCCGCCGAACCGCTGCGTGCCGGGCTGAACCCGGCCGGCGCGGCCAAAGCCGCCCGCCACCTGCGCACCCTGGTCGGTGCCGAGGGGCTGGCGTTGACCGACACCGACGACCTGCTCGCCTTGGACGGGCGGGGCGCACACCACGGTGACCAGCTACGCGCGGCGGCCCAGCGGGTGGTGGCGTCGGAGCGCTCGACGGTGCTCGGCGAGGCGGAGCTGTTCTGCGACCGCGTGGACTGCCCGGTGCGGGGTGCGGTGGTCGCCCCGCTGGCGGGCGCGGAGGGCCGGATCGCCGGTGCCCTGGTCGCCGTCACCGACGGGGTCCCCGCCCCCGGTCTGGTGCAGGCCACCCTGGAGACCGCCCAGTGGGCGGGCAGCCAGCTCGCCCTCGCCGAACTGGACTCGTCCCGGGAGCGGCTGGCCCGCGCCGAGGTACGGGCGCTGCGGGCGCAGATCAGCCCGCACTTCATCTACAACGCGCTGACCGCGATCGGCTCGTTCGTCCGGACCGACCCGGAGCGGGCCCGGGAGCTGATCCTGGAGTTCGCCGAGTTCACCCGCTACTCCTTCCGCGCGCACGGGGAGTTCACCACGCTGGCCGAGGAGCTGCGGTCGATCGACCGCTACCTGACCATCGAGCGGGCCAGGTTCGGCGACCGGCTCCAGGTCCGGCTCCAGATCGCCCCCGAGGTGCTGCCGGTGACCCTGCCGTTCCTCTGCCTGCAACCACTCGTGGAGAACGCGGTCCGGCACGGCTTGTCGCGCAAGCCCGGTACGGGCATGGTGAGCATCGAGGCCCGGGACGCGGGAGCCGAGTGCCACATCACGGTGGAGGACGACGGAGTGGGGATGGATCCGGCCACGTTGACCGCCGGGATCGCCGAGCTGGCCGGCGCCACCGGCGACCCCGGCGACGACCCGGGCCAGCACGTCGGCCTCTCGAACGTCGACGAACGGCTCAGGTCGGTCTTCGGTGACGGTTTCGGCCTGGTCGTGGAGACGGGCCTGGGCTCGGGAACGAAGGTGAGCATGCGGGTGCCGAAGTTCCACCCCGGCGTACGGGCCGGATCGTGACCGGCAACGGCGGCCCAGCCGCCCCCGGTTTCCTGCGCGTCCTGGCGGTGGACGACGAACCGCCCGCGCTCGACGAGTTGGCGTACCACCTGCGCGCCGACCACCGGGTGGCTCGCCTGCACACGGCCGGCGACGCCACCGAGGCGCTGCGGGTGCTCCGCGACGGCGACATCGACGTGGTCTTCCTGGACATCCGGATGCCCGGCCTGGACGGCATGGAGCTGGCCCGGGTGCTGCGCCGGTTCGCCCGGCCACCGGCGATCGTCTTCGTCACCGCGTACGACGACGGCGCGGCCGACGCCTTCGACCTCGGCGCCACCGACTACGTCCGGAAGCCGGTCCGGTCCGAGCGGCTCTCCGAGGCGTTGCGCCGGGTGGTCGGCTCGCGGGTGGTGCCCTCCCACCCGGCCGCGCTGGCCCGGGCCGAGGAGGACCCGACCATCCCGGTCGAGTTGGCCGGCAGCACCCGGATGCTGCCCCGTTCGGCGGTGCGGTGGGTGGAGGCGCAGGGCGACTACGCCCGGCTGCACACCGTGGACGGCGCCCACCTGGTCCGGGTGTCGCTGGCGACGCTCGCCGAACGCTGGGCCGACGCCGGTTTCGTCCGGATCCACCGGTCGTACCTGGTGCAGCTCCGGCTGATCGCCGAACTGCGGCTGGTCAACTCCGGGTACGTGGTGGTGGTCGACGGCACGGAGCTGTCGGTGAGCCGGCGGCACATCCGGGAACTCAAGGACAAGCTGGTCCGCGCCGCGAAGCAGGAGTGGAGCCGCTGAGCGTCGGGCGGGCCGCTTATCGGGCCGCGCGCAGATCGCTGCTGGTCTATCCTCCTGCTGCCGGTCCGGTACGGGGCGCGGGACCGGCGCGGGCGCAGTGCCTGCACGGGCCGCCCCGCACCCTCACGTTTGGACGCAGATGCAGCTAACCCTCATTCGCCGTGCCGTACTGGCCGGCGTAGCCGTGGTGGCCGTCGTGGCATCAGGCAGCACACCCGCGATGGCCGGTCAGACCGACCAGGCGACCGGGATCATCTCCGGCCACATCCGAGACGCTCACGGCGAACCCGTACCCGACCTGTGGCTCGATGCCCGGGAAGTCGAATCCGGCGACTGGGCCGGCGCGACGACCGATTCCGAGGGCCGGTACGAGATGGCCGTAGCGGCGGGCCGTTACCGGCTGAGTTTCGCGCCGATCGAAGGCTCGTACCAGAGCCAGTATGTGCCGGCCAAGGTCGACGAGGAGAGCGCCTCGGTCTTCGAGGTGACCGCCGGGTCGGAGATCGAGGTCGACGACACGGTGCTCCCCGTCGGCACCCTGTCAGGCCGGTTCACCACGGCTGCCGGCGCACCCCTGAGCCGCGCACAGGTCTACTTCTACGCCGCGAACGACGAGAACATGCAGAGCGTGCACTGGGCGACCACGGGTGCGGACGGCGCTTTCGAGGTCCTCCTGCTCGCCGGCGCGTACAAGGTCGGCCTGTTCACCGACGAGCGACACCAGTACTACCCGGGACAGCTCGCCCCCGATCTGGCAGACGTGGTGACCGTGCGGGGCGATCAACGGACCACCATCACGGACAGCCTTCTCGGAACGGGGGCCATCCGGGTCACGGCCGTCGACTCGGTGACCGGTGCCGCCGTCGCCAACTTCTGCGCCAACGACGTGTGCAGCAACGGTGGCGGGACGGTGACCGTCACCGGCCTGCCGCAGGGACGGCACGACCTTTCGCTGTACACGCCCGACAGCCGGTACTTCTCCCGGGAGCGCAAGGACGTCCGGGTCCGCGCCGACCGGACCACCGACCTGACCGTCAAGCTGCGGCCGGGGGCGATCATCGCGACCACCGTGGTGGACCGGCAGAGCGGCGCTCCGGTGCGGGACGTCTGCCTAGATGCCTTCCTGCCCAAGCGGGTGACGCTCCGCGACGGGTCCGGCAACTGCAGCGACCGGAACGGCCGGATCCAGATCGGCCCGCTCACCGCTGGTGAGTACCGACTCTTCGCCAAGCCGCTGAACGAGACGTACGGGCGGCAGTGGGTCGGCCCGGACGGCGGCACCGGAGACGAGCGTGCGGCGGCCACCGTCACGGCGACGCCCGGACAGGTCACCACCGGGCCGGTCGTACGCCTCGACCGTGCCGGCCGGCTGACCGGTCGGGTCACCGACGCGCAGACCGGAGCGCCGCTGGCGTACGCGGGCGTGTCGGTGTTCACCGGCCACCCGGGTGCCGGGGCGGAGGACGCACGCACCGACGAACAGGGCCGCTACACGCTGACCCGGCTCGGTCCGTACGAGTGGCCGGTGTCGTTCGGTCGAGGCTCGTACGCCACCGTGTGGTCCGGCGGATCGGCGACCCGCTTCGCGGCCACTCCGGTGCCGATCACCGCTGCCGCCACGGCGACTCTCGACGTTGCGCTCACCCCGGGCGTGCAGCTCAACGGCACCTTCCGTAACACCGACGGCCAGCCGTTGCGCAGCGGTTGGGTCGTCGCGCACAGCGTCGAGACCGGCGACATCACGGGTGCCGGCTGGCTCACCGACGGGGTCTTCTCCATGCGGATGACCGGTCGACAGCGGGTCTTCTTCAGCTACGACGTCTCGTTGGGCGAGGACCAGAGGTACTCGGGCCGCTACCTGGTGACCGACCCTGACGGCACCCCTCGTCTGGCCCGGTTCACCGTGCCCGCGACCGGGTCGACCGGCGTCGATCTGACCATCTCGACCAGCTGAGACACCCGTGACCCGGGGGCGGTCACCGCCCCCGGGTCCACCGGGTTATCCACAGGCTGCATCGGTTGTCCACAGGTTGTGCACAGCCCTCTTGACATTCCCGTCCGGCGGACGAGACTGCCGGGGTGGCCGCTGCCGACGATCCCGTCCCGGCGCCCGGGGCGGCGGCACGGCCCGGGGCGCAGCCCCGCCACGCCGACTCCGGTCGGGTGCCGCCGCAAGGCGGGCCCTCGACACCGCCGCAGGGCGGGCACTCCGCACCCGAGGTACCGGCGCGTACCCGGGTGGTGCTGGCCGAGGTGTCGCAGCGGCAGCGCCCGGCGGCCGGTACGCACACCGAGCTCACCCAGCAGACCCGGGTCGGTGAGGCCCTGGTCCGGGGACTGGTACGCGCCCAGTTGGCGCTGGCGTTGCAACTGTCGGCGGTGGTGCTGGTCGGGCTGGGCGGCCTGCCGTTGCTGTTCGCCATCGCGCCGTCGGTCGGGCGGATGACCGTGCTCGGCGTCAACCTGCCGTGGCTGCTGCTCGGCGCGCTCTCCTTCCCGTTCCTGGTGGCGGTGGGCTGGACGTACGTACGGCTGGCCGAGCGCAACGAGCAGGACTTCACCGACCTGGTCCGGCGGCCGGAGCGCTGAATGGGCAACGACCTCGTCGTACCCGCGATCGTGGCGGTCACCCTGATCACCCTGGGGATCGGGTTCTACGGGCTGCGGCTGGCCCGCACCACCTCCGACTTCCTGGTCGCCTCGCGGGTGGTCAGCCCGACCTGGAACGCCGCCGCGATCGGCGGGGAGTACCTGTCGGCGGCGAGCTTCCTCGGCGTGGCCGGGCTGGTCCTCAAGTACGGCGTCGACGTGCTCTGGTACCCGGTCGGTTTCGCCGCCGGCTACCTGGCCCTGCTGCTGTTCGTGGCCGCACCGCTGCGCCGCTCCGGGGCGTTCACCCTGCCCGACTTCTGCGAGATGCGGCTCGGTTCCCGCCGGTTGCGGACGCTCGCCACCATCTTCGTGATCTTCATCGGGTGGCTCTATCTGGTGCCGCAGTTGCAGGGAGCCGGGCTGACGCTGGCCACGCTGGCCGGCTCGCCGTACCCGGTGGGTGCCCTGGTGGTGGCCGCGGTGGTGACCGCCAACGTGGCGCTCGGCGGGATGCGCGCGGTCACCTTCGTGCAGGCGTTCCAGTACTGGCTCAAGCTGACCGCGCTCGCCGTACCCGCGATCTTCCTCGCCCTTCAGTGGCAGGCCGACGGGCGTCCGCCGGTGACCCCGCCCGACGGTCCGACGTTCCGGACCGCGACCACCGTCGTGGTCGAGCACCGCGCGGTGCTCACGCTGCCCGACGGTGAGACCCGGGAGGTACGCCCCGGCGACGAGTTGACCTTCGCGGCCGGTGAGCCGGTGCCGGAGGTCTCCGGGGTGGCGACCGGATCCGCCGAGTGGCTGCTGCCCAGCACCGCCGCCGACGACGACCGGGGACTGTTCGCCACGTACTCGCTGATCCTGGCGACCTTCCTGGGCACCATGGGGCTCCCGCACGTCCTCGTACGCTTCTATACGAATCCGGACGGCGCGGCCGCCCGCCGGACCACGCTCGTGGTGCTGGCGCTGGTCGGGGTCTTCTACCTGTTACCCACGATCTACGGCGTACTCGGCCGGATCTACACCCCGCAACTGCTGGTCAGCGGGCAGACCGACGCGGTGGTGGTGCTGCTGCCCGAAGCCGCGCTCGGCGCCGGGACCACCGGTCGGCTGCTGGCCGCCCTGGTCGCCGCCGGCGCCTTCGCGGCCTTCCTCTCCACCTCGTCCGGCCTGCTCACCAGCGTCGCCGGGGTGATCTCCACGGACGTGCTCGGTCGTGGCTCGGTACGCGGCTTCCGGCTGGCCACCGTGATCGCGGGCGGAGTGCCGACGGTGCTCGCGTTGAACGTCTCCGGGCTGGACGTCTCGCAGGTGGTCGGGCTGGCGTTCGCCGTCGCCGCGTCCAGCTTCTGCCCGCTGCTGGTGCTCGGCATCTGGTGGCGTGGGCTCACCGACGCGGGCGCGGCGGCCGGCATCCTGGTCGGCGGCGGCGCCGCGGTCTCTGCGGTGCTGGTCACCGTGCTCGGCCCACCGCTGTCCGGCTGGCCCGCCACCCTCACCGCCCAGCCCGCCGCCTGGACGGTGCCGCTGGCCTTCACCGTGATGGTCGCCGTCTCCCTCGCCACCCGCCGCCGCGCCCCGACCGACATCGCCCGCACCATGCTGCGCCTGCACGCCCCCGACGCCCTCCGGCGGTGACCCGGCGATCCGGGGCACCGCCGCAGGATCAGCAGGTGTCCGTCCCGGCGCAGAGCCGCCAGGCCGCCGCCCGCCCCAACTCGACGGCCGCCGCCGTGTCGGTGATCTCGTTGTGCCAGACCTGCGTGACCAGATCCCCCTGACGGACGAAGACGTAGAAGAGGGCCGGACCGGCGTTGTGTTGCGCGCGGACCACCAGAGATTCCTCACCGGCGAATCCGGCGGCGACCACCCACATCGACACGTACTTGTCGCCGCACGATTCGACCCGGTCGAGCACCAGACTCTGGTAACGAAGCGCGTCATCGACCGCGAGACGAGCCACGCGCTGCATCACGAAATTGCTGCGGGGCTCGGGATCCCGCAGGTACCGGTCCCGTTCCGCCCGAGTGACCAGCCGCATCAGCGGGTGGTCCGGGTTCACGCACCGATCCGCGCTGTCCGTGAAGGCCCAGTCGTCGTCACCCTCGGAATCGTCCGCCTGGTAGCCGGCCGGCCCGTCACCTTCCTGGAGCATGGCGGCAGCGGGCACCGCCGGGTCGGCGGCACCGACCAGCGGGCGGCGGTTCCCGGTCGGAGAGGTCGGCACCGTCCGAAGCGGGCCGGCGCTCGGGCCGGTCGACTCCGTCGGCGCAGGACCCGCCGGTCCCATCGGGGCGGTCGCCTCCGGGCTGCCGGAGAGGACCACTCCGCCGGTGGCCACCACCGCCACGGCCACCGCCGCCGCGAGGACGGACATCATCCGGGTACGCCGGGCACGCTGCCGCCCCCGGTGCGTGACCTGGTCGATCGACGCCCAGGTCAGCCGCTCGGTGTCCCGAAGGAGGTCGGTGAAGAGCGGATCAGGCATTGCGGATCTCCTCGGGAAGATCGGTGTCGAGCATCGCGGCCAGCGCCCGACGACCTCGGGCGAGTCGCGCCTTGACCGTGCCGGCGGGCGCGCCAGTCTGGCTGGCGATCTCCGCGACGGAGAGATCCGCGAGATGGTGCAGCACGATCACCTGCCGCTGCTCGACGGAGAGCCGACGCAACGCGGCGACCAGGGCCACAGTGTTCTCCGAGGGCGGCGGGACCGGCGAGGCGCTCCCGTGACGGCGGTACGCCACCACCCCGTTGCGCATCTTGCGCCACCGGTTGATCAACAGGCGGTGTCCGACGATGCGTACCCACGCCTCCGGGTCGGCGTACCCACTGATCCGGGACCATCGCTGCCAGGCACGGACGTACGCCTCCTGGGCCGCGTCCTGGGCCTCGGTCAGGTCGCCGCCGAGCGCGTAGAGCACCGTGACCACCCGATGCCTGCTGGTTCGATAGAACTCCTCGAACCCGTCGTCCCCGTCCAATGGCCCTCCCCGTCCGGATCTGATTCATTCACCCGTCAGCAGGGCGTCCGGTTGCACACGCACGCCTCCGGCGGTAAGGAAGGGCCCCCTATTAACGCCTGCGGTATAGGAAGGGTCCCCTGCTAACGTCCGTCGGCATGCAGGGGCGACGGGCGTGACGTCCGCCTCGCGGATGAGCCGTGAATCGTCCTCCGGTCGGTCGGTGCACTGGTCAGGACCGGATACGGTCGGGCTCATGACTGGTGAGCTCCCGGCGCTGGCGCTGCGCGGCCTGGCGAAGAGGTTCGACAGCAAGATCGCGGTAGCCGGTGTGGATCTGGACGTGCCCGCCGGCTCGTTCTACGGCCTGCTGGGCCCGAACGGCGCGGGCAAGACCACCACGCTGTCGATGGCGGTCGGACTGCTGCGGCCCGACGCGGGTGGCGCCCAGGTGCTCGGGCACGACGTGTGGGCCGACCCGGTCACCGCGAAACGGCTGCTCGGCGTGATGCCGGACGGCGTACGCCTCTTCGACAGGCTGAGCGGGTCCGAGCTGTTGGCGTACCACGGCCTGCTGCGCGGCATGGACCCGGCGGTGGTCGACCAGCGCGCCGGGGAACTGCTCGACGTGCTCGCCCTCGCCGACGCCGGCCGCACCCTGGTGGTGGACTACTCGGCGGGTATGAAGAAGAAGATCGGCCTGGCCTGCGCGCTGCTGCACGGGCCGCGACTGCTGGTGCTGGACGAGCCGTTCGAGGCGGTCGATCCGGTCTCGGCCGCGTTGATCCGCGACATCCTCCAGCGGTACGTGACCGGCGGCGGCACGGTGGTCTTCTCCAGTCACGTGATGGAGGTCGTGCAGCGGCTCTGCACGCATGTGGCGATCCTCGCCGAGGGCACCATCAAGCGGGTCGGCACGCTGGAGCAGGTACGCGGCGAGCGCTCGCTGGAGGAGGTCTTCGTCGAGGTGGTCGGCGGGCGTACCGCAACCGGTGAGGAGCTGGCGTGGCTGTCTCAGTGACCGCCCCGGCGAAGCCGGTACGGGCCGTCTCGGCCCGGCACTTCGTCCGGCTCAAGCTGCGGGTGATGGCCAACAACTTCCGTGGTCAGGGCTGGCGGGTCGCGCTGTTCCTGGTCGGGTCGCTGTTCGGGCTCTGGATCGCGGTAGGAGCCTTCTTCGGCCTGGCCGCCCCCGGGCTGGCGGGCAACGACACGTACGCGCTGCTGATCGCCGCGCTCGCCGGCAGCCTCACCGTGCTCGGCTGGATGCTGCTGCCGCTGGTCTTCTTCGGCGTCGACGAGACGCTCGACCCGGCCCGCTTCGCGCTGCTGCCGCTACCCCGCCGCACCCTGGTCAAGGGGCTGTTCGCGGCGGCGCTGGTGAGCGTACCGGCGATCGCCGCCCTGGTGGCGTTCTCCGGCCTGGTCGTCACCGCCGGCGTCTTCGGCGGATGGTCGGCCGCCGTGGTGGCCGCGATCGGGGTCGTCCTGGGGCTGTTCGTCTGCGTCGCCGGTGCGCGGGCGGTGACCAGCGCGTTCGCCACCATGCTCCGCTCCCGGCGGGTCCGTGACCTGGCCGCCGTCCTGCTGGCGGTGCTGGCCGCGATGCTGGGGCCGTTGCAGATCGCGGGCGTGGCCGCGCTCGGCGAGGTCGACTGGGACCGGTTCGTCCCGGTGGCGACCGTGCTCGGCTGGACCCCGCTGGGCGCACCCTTCACGGCCGGTATCGACCTGGCCCAGGGCCGGGTCTGGGCCGCACCGCTGAAGCTGGCGATCGCCGTGCTCACCATCCTCGCGCTGTTGGCGTGGTGGTCGCGGTCGCTGGAGTCGGCGATGGTGGGTGCGGCGAGCAGCGGACCGGCCCGGGTCCAGGCGGGACCGGCCGGTGGCGCGGTCGCCCAACTGTTCCCCCGTGCGGCCGGCTGGCTGCGCCGGGACCAGTTCGGCGCGCTGGTCGCCCGGGAGGCCCGCTACTGGTGGCGGGACGCCCGGAGGCGGGCCAACCTGATCACCATCGCGGTGGTCGGTCTCTTCGTGCCGGTCATGGTCAACTTCGGCGCGCAGGGCTTCGCCTTCGACAGTGATCAGGGCTTCAGCGTCGGCGACTCGTCACCGGTGCTGGTCAGCGTCTCCATGCTCTTCGTCGGGCTACTCGCCGCAGTCACCCTGGCCAACCAGTTCGGCTTCGACGGCAGCGCGTACGCCGCGAACGTGGTGGCCGGCGTACCCGGTCGACAGGAACTGCTCGCCCGGATGGCCGCCTTCTCGCTCTACGTACTGCCGATGCTGGCCGTGGTCGCGGTAGTGATCGCACTGGTCCTCGGCGAGCCGGCGTGGATCGGGTTCATGGCCGGCGCACTGGTCGCCACGTACGGCGTCGGGCTGGCCGTCAACTCGTTCATCTCGGTGCTCGGCGCGTACTCGCTGCCGGAGACGAGCAACCCGTTCGCGATGAACAGTGGTGC
Organism: Micromonospora sp. NPDC003241; assembly: GCF_053589795.1. NCBI lineage: Bacteria > Bacillati > Actinomycetota > Actinomycetes > Micromonosporales > Micromonosporaceae > Micromonospora > Micromonospora sp. NPDC003241. The sequence goes on from NZ_JBSFSO010000021.1 coordinate 67,142, forward strand.
CAGCGTGGTCAAGAGTCTGCTGACGCTGCTGTCGATGGTCGTCACCGCCGTGCTCGGCGTACCGATGGTGGTGGCCGCCGCACTGCTCGGCGGCACCTGGCTCTGGTTGGGCCTGCCGCTCGGCGTGGCGTACGGCGTGGGTGCGGCGCTGCTCGGCGCGTACCTGGCCGGCGACACCCTGGACCGCCGCCAGCCCGAACTGCTGGCCACGGTCACCCCGCGCCGCTGAACGACGGTGGGACGTGGCCCCGGGAGCAAAGGGCGGCCTGGACCTCGGCGAGGAAGCCCGCGAAGTCCTCACGGAGGCGCTTCGCGGTGACGTGCAGGATGATCCAGTCGCGGCCGACCAGTCGGTTCAGCCGTCTGCGGTCCGAGTGGAACTGCTCCGGGTCGGAGTGCCAGAGCCCGTCGTACTCCACCGCCACCCGATAGTCCGGCCAGGCAAGATCGAGACGAGCGACGAAACGGCCTTGGTCCGACACGACCCACTGGGTACGAGGCGGGGGCAGCCCGGCCAGCACCAGCCGTACCCGGGTCCGTGATTCCTGGGGCGACTCGGCGCCAGCGTCCGCGAGGTCGACCGCCCGGAGCATCGCCCGCCAGCCACGGCGCCCCGCCCTCGCGAGCGCGTACCCGCGTAGCGCGGACACGTCGGTGAGTCTGCGTGCCAACAACGCGTCGATGACCACCACCGCCTCCACCAGGTCGAGCCAGAGTGCCAGGTCCCAGCAGGTACGCACGGGGGACGTGACAGCCGTGCCCGCGCGATCGAGGACGTCCCCCGGGTCGATGGGCCCGCGATGGATGCGCAGACCAGCGATGACACCGACGCGTACGTCACGCGGCACGATGACGTCCACCGGCTCGTCGGGGGCGACCTGGGCGCACCCGTGGAGTGCCGCAGCGGATCGACCGGCGATCGCCCCGGCTGGCGGGATCAGCCATCGGCCGGCAGCAGTGCACCTGGTCCGGTGAGTGACGGGCACCTTGGCGTCCGCGTACACATCTCGAAAGAGCGGACGCCAGGCGGAACTGCGGAGATCGTTGCGGGTGAGCAGGCCACTTGTGATCGCGTGAGACCCGCGGAAGATGCGCCCCCGCAACTGCGGAGGCCGACGAGGCGATCTGGACATGCCACCGACGATGGCAGTCACCACGCCCCGCGCGCTGCCCCTGTGGATAACGCGGCCACCCGTGCCGCCACCTGTCGGCGGCCCCACCCGATCACGGGCAGCTCGCATGATCGCGGGCAGCCCGCACACACACGGACGGCCTGCACGATCACGGGCGGCCCGCACAATCACGGACGGCCCGCACACACACGGACGGCCCGCATGATCACGGACGGCCCGCACACACACACGGACGGCCCGCATGATCACGGACGGCCCGCACACACACGGACGGCCCGCATGATCACGGACGGCCCGCACACACACGGACGGCCCGCATGATCACGCTCAATCCAGGATCGAGTGGCTCCCGAGCGACGACGAGACCACTCGATCCTGGATCGAGCGTGATCTTCCGAGCATTGGGCACGCCGCACACGCCGCCAGTAAGGAGATCAGCCGGGTTGCGGGGCCTGATGCCTCTCGGGCCAGGTCGAGGGAGGCTTGCTCACGGCCCGCAAGACCCGGGGCGGCCCGCACAATCCCGATCGGCTCGCACGATCACGGGAGGCCCGCACGATCACGGACTCCCCGCACGATCAAGGGAGGCCCGCACGATCAGAACTCCCCACATGACCGCGGGCGGCGCGGTACACGGGCGGCCCGCACGAACACTGGCGGCGCTCGATCACCGACGGCCCGCATGATCGCGCTCGATGCAGGATCGAGTGGTTACCGCGCTACAACGAGGCCACTTGATCCTGGATCGAGCGTGACCTTCCGAGTGGGTCGCACGTCGCGCGCGACCGGTGCGCCGAGGGGGTGTCGCACGCCCCGGCAGGGGGTCGGTCAGCAGGAGGCGGGGGTCGATGCCTCTCGGGCCAGGTCGAGGAAGGATCGCCAGGCGGTCGGTGCGAAGGTGAGCGACGGGCCGGAACGATCCTTGCTGTCCCGCACCAGCACCACCCCGGGCAGGTTGTCCGCCACCTCGACACAGTTGCCGCCGGAATCGGTCGAGCGAGTCGACGTGCGCCAGCGAGGTCCAGCAGCGTTCATGGCGTGACCTTCAGCTTTCGGATCAGGTCCAGCGAAGTCCTCGTGGACAGTGCTTCGCCGAGCAGGCTATCCCACTTCCGGTCCATCAAGCGGACCGTCTCAGGGCCGTTGATCACGTGTCCGCGAGCGGCATTCTCCAGGTAGATCGCCTGCTCGCGGTCGGGAAGTTCGACCAGCACGAATCCGCCATCAAGGCCAACGTGTGCACCGACGCTATTCGGAACGACGTGCAACCGAACGTGCGGCAGTTGCGCCTCCTCCGACAGTCGGCCAAGCTGCGCGTCGAGCACTGCCTGGTGTATCTCGGACTGCTGATGACGGAAGCCCACGCCCAGCTCAGCCAGCTCAACGGGCAGCTTCACCGCACCGACCTGCACGACCGGTTCCTGAGCTGGGCACGGGCCCGTGAACCGGCCGGGCGGGTCACAATGTTTCACGTGAATCATCAGCCGGGTGCCCAGATCCACCACACCGACCCGTTCGCCGTGCCGGCGGGCGACCGTTCGCCCGTACGCCGCTTCCGGGGTCGGCTCGCCGCACCGGTGACGCTCTGGACCGCACCCGGGCCGGCCGGGCTGACCGTCTCCTCCACGCTGGTGGCCGAGGGCGAGCCGGACCGACTGCTCGGCCTGATCGACGCCGAGTCCGACCTGTGGGCGGCGGTCGAGGAGGCCGGTCGGTTCGCGGTCGCGCCGCTCGGCCCGCCGCACCGGCAGCTCGCCGACCGGTTCGCCGGCCTCTTCCCGTCGCCGGGTGGCCTGTTCGCCACCGGCGACTGGACCGAGACGCCCTACGGGCCGGTGCCCGCCGACGCCGGCGGGTGGGCGGGGTGCCGGCTCGACAGCGCAAGGGAGTACGGCTGGAGCCTGCTCGTCGAGGCGACGGTCGAGCAGGTGGAGCTCGGCGACGACATCGCGCCGCTGCTGCATCATCGGGGTCGCTACCGCGAACTGGGCTGACCGCCCTGCCACCCGGAACCCGGCCCACCGTTGGGCGTCACCCGACCATGCCCCGGCGGACGAACCTGGACGGACTTCACCTACCGCTCAACGGAGTGAGCTGGGTCACTCGGCGCAGCGATGCTGCCGTTCGGCGCAGCCGTCGACCGGCACCGATCTCAGCCTTTTCCGGCGGGGAGTGCGCTTCTTACCGTGCGCGAAACTCCTGATGCCTGTGAAGGTGGTGATCCACAAGATGTCCACGGACACACCCGCGACCGCGCCGACCGATTCGACGCCGCAGCGGTACCTCGCGGTCCAACGGTCGGACGAATTCGCCGGACTGCGCCGCGCGCTGCGCGGATTCGTCTTCCCGATGACCATCGCGTTCTTCCTGTGGTACTCGCTCTACGTGATCCTCTCGGCGTACGCGCGAGACTTCATGGGCACGCGCCTGTTCGGCAGCAACATCAACGTGGCGCTGGTCTTCGGCCTGCTCCAGTTCGTCTCGACCTTCCTCATCGCCTGGCTCTACAGCCGGTACGCCGACCGGAAGATCGACCCGGTGGCCGACAAGATCCGTGAAGAGCTGACCGGAGGTGAGTCGTGACCACGATGATCCTCGCAGTCGAGGCGGGCAACACGACGGCCCGGAACCTGACCATCGTGCTCTTCCTGGCTTTCGTGGCCGCCACCCTGGGCATCACGATCTGGGCCAGCCGGCAGACCAAGACCGCCACCGACTTCTACGCGGGCGGCCGGTCGTTCTCCGGCTTCCAGAACGGCATGGCGATCGGCGGCGACTACATGTCCGCCGCGTCCTTCCTGGGCATCGCCGGCATCATCGCCCTCTACGGCTACGACGGCTTCCTCTATTCGATCGGCTTCCTGGTGGCCTGGCTGGTGGCGCTGCTGCTGGTCGCGGAGCTGCTGCGGAACTCCGGCCGGTACACGATGGCCGACGTACTGGCCTTCCGGATGCGGCAGCGTCCGGTGCGTACCGCGGCGGCGGTTTCCACCATCACCGTGTCGATCTTCTATCTGCTGGCCCAGATGGTCGGCGCGGGCGCCCTGGTAGCCCTGCTGCTCGGCATCCGCCCCGGCACCACCTTCCTGGGCATGGACGCCAGCACCGCCAAGGTGGCGACCATCATCCTGGTCGGCGCCCTCATGATCATCTACGTCACCGTGGGTGGCATGAAGGGCACCACCTACGTACAGATCGTCAAGGCGTTCCTGCTGATGGGCGGCGCGCTGTTGATGACCCTGCTGGTGCTGGCGAAGTACAAGTTCAACCTGTCGTCCCTGCTGGGTGACGCGGCGGCGAGCTCCGGCCACGGCACCGCGTTCCTGGAACCCGGGCTGCGGTACGGCGTCGAGGTAGCCGGCAACGCGACACAGACCTTCTACAACAAGGTCGACCTGCTCTCCCTCGGCATCGCCCTGGTGCTCGGCACCGCTGGCCTGCCACACATTTTGATCCGCTTCTACACCGTGCCGACGGCGAAGGCGGCCCGCAAGAGCGTGCTCTGGGCGATCGGCATCATCGGCTCGTTCTACCTGCTCACCCTTGCCCTCGGCTTCGGTGCGGCGGCGCTGGTGGGTGGTGACGCCATCCGGGAACAGGACGCGGCCGGCAACACCGCCGCACCACAGCTAGCCGAGGCGCTCGGGATCGACTTCTTCGGCGGCGATCTGGGCGGGGCGGCGATGCTGGCGATCATCGCGGCGGTCGCCTTCGCCACCATCCTCGCGGTGGTCGCCGGGTTGACCCTGGCGTCGTCGTCCAGCCTGGCGCACGACTTCTACGCCAACGTCATCAAGCGGGGCAACACCTCGGAGCGCCAGGAGGTACGCGTCGCCCGGATCTCCGCGTTGGTGATCGGCGCGGCCGCCATCGCCCTGTCGATCTTCGCGCAGAACCTGAACGTGGCGTTCCTGGTGGCGCTGGCCTTCGCGGTCGCCGCCTCCGGCAACCTGCCGGCGATCCTCTACAGCCTGTTCTGGAAGCGGTTCAACACCTCGGGCGCGGTGTGGGCGATCTACGGCGGTCTGCTGGCGGCCGTACTGCTGGTGTTCTTCTCGCCGGTGGTCTCCGGAGCACCGACGGCGATGTTCCCGGACCACGACTGGCAGTGGTTCCCGCTGTCCAACCCGGGCATCCTGTCCATCCCGTTCGGCTTCCTCTGCGGCTGGATCGGCACCCTCGTCTCCAAGGAGAGCGACGAGGACAAGTACGCCGAACTGGAGGTGCGTTCGCTGACCGGCGCCGGCGCGCACTGACGACTCACCGGCGGGCACTGAGCGTCGATCGGCGCGCAGTGCCCGCCGAGTGTTAGTAGGGGTCCCCTGTAGGACACGAGGCGTTAGCAGGGGACCCCTCCTTTACTCTGGTCGGCGTGAAGGTTGAGCAGCGTTTTGGTCCCGGTCACCGCATCCTGGTCACCGGCGGTGCCGGTTTCGTCCCGTCGCACCTGGTGGATTCCCTGATCGGTCGCGGTTGCACGGTGGTCGCACTGGACAACTTCGTCACCGGGTCGAAGGAGAACGTCGCCCATCTGCTCGACGAACCGTCGTTCACTCTGGTGGAGGCGGACATCTCCGACGGGCTGCCGGATCATCCCGCGCTGGCCGAGCGGTTCGACGCGATCCTGCACATGGCGTCCCCGGCGAGCCCGACGGACTTCGAGAAGCTGCCAGTGGAGATCCTGCGGGTGGGCTCGGTGGCCACCCTGCACCTGCTGGAGCGCGCCGCCGCCGACGGTGCCCGGTTCCTGCTGGCCTCGACCTCCGAGGCGTACGGCGACCCGAAGGAGCACCCGCAGCGGGAGACGTACTGGGGCAACGTCAACCCGATCGGCATCCGCAGCGTGTACGACGAGGCCAAGCGCTTCTCCGAGGCCGCGACGATGGCGTACCGGCGCAGTCGGGGCGTGGACACCGCGATCGTGCGGATCTTCAACACGTACGGTCCGAGGATGCGGCCGGACGACGGGCGGGCCATCCCGACCTTCATCTCCCAGGCGCTGCGCGGTGAGTCGATCACCGTGCACGGCACCGGCAACCAGACCCGCTCGATCTGCTACGTGGCGGACCTCGTCCGGGGCATCCTGCTGCTGCTCGACTCGACCGAGAGCGGACCGGTCAACTGCGGCACCGAGCACGAGATGAGCATGCGGCAACTGGCCGAGACGATCGTGTCGCTCTGCGAGAGCAAGTCCGAGGTGACCTACGTCACGCGCAGTGCCGACGATCCGGAGATGCGCCGTCCCGATCTGACCCTCGCCCGCGAGGTCCTCGGGTACGAGCCCTCCGTCGCGCCCGAAGTCGGCCTGCGACGCACGATCGACTACTTCCGCGAGCGGATCGGGTAGCACCGGGGCCGGCACCGGCCGGGTTTCACGACGGGCGACAGTGGCGGGGCCTGCGTACCCTGAGTTACATGTCAGCCACCAACTCCGCCGCACTGCCGGCCCTCCACCTGCACCGCAGCGCCGGGCGCGCGGCGGTACCGGCCGGCTCGGGCCGGGGCGGACGCGCTGCCCGAGCGAACGAGACCAGCCGGTTCCCGGCGTACGACGAGGCACCCGGTGGGCCGGGCGGTCCGCGTGGCCCGGTGGGGCCGGGCGGGCCCGGCGGTCCGCCGCCGCCTCGTGGCCGCCGCCCGCGGTGGGGCCGGATCGCCCTGCTGACCGGCGTCGTGGTGTTGGTGCTGGCGCTGCTCGGCGGCGTCGGCGCCTGGTTCTACGCCCGCAGCCTGGACAACAACCTGGCCCGCACCGACCCGTTCTCGGAAATCACCGGCGGACGGCCGGCGAAGGCGGTGGACGGTGCGCTCAACATCCTGATGGTGGGCACCGACTCGCGGGATCCAGACGCGCCGATGGACCAGGCCGGTGAGTGGCGCGCCGACACGATCATCGTCATGCACATCCCCGCCGACCACCAGGAGGCGTACCTCGTCTCCATCCCCCGCGACCTGTACGTGCCGATCCCGGAGAGCGCCGCCTCCGACTGTGACTCCGGCCAGCGTCGCAAGATCAATGCGGCGTTCGCGTTCGGCGGCCTGCCACTGGCGGTACGCACCGTCGAGTGCTTCACCGACGTGCACATCGACCACGTCATGGCGATCGACTTCGGGGGCTTCAAGCAGGTCACCGACGCGCTCGGCGGCGTCGAACTGGAGGTCGAGCGGACCATCACCTCGATCCACAAGCCGTACCGGGAGTTCACCAAGGGCACCAACCAGATGAACGGCACCGAGGCGCTGGACTGGATCCGGCAGCGGAAGCAGTTCCCGGACGGCGACTTCGCCCGGATGCGCCACCAGCAGGAGTTCCTGCGGGCGCTGATGGACAAGGCGGCGAGCAGCGGCACGCTGACCAACCCGAAGAAGCTCAACGCGTTCCTCCGGTCGGTCACCGACGCGGTCACGGTCGACCAGGGCTTCTCACTGACCGACATGGCGGTGCAGTTCCGCAACCTGCGAGGCGAGAACCTGACGTTCGTCACCAGCCCGCACCTGGGCAGCCAGACCATCAACGGCGAGTCGGTGGTCGTCTCCGACCGGGAGAACGCCCTGGCCATGTACCGCGCGATGTCCGGCGACACGATGACCGACTGGGTCAAGGCGAACAAGGAGTCACGGGCCGGTAACGGCTGATCACGCCACCGGCCGGCAGTCGGGCTTCTCGCTCACCGCGCGTGACCGAGAAGCCCGACTTCTGCTGTGAAATTCCTGGGAGCCAATAGTCGATCGTCCATTTTGTTCTGCCCGTTTGTCCATTTCCCCAGGATGACGTGGCGGAGAACGGTAACTGAGCGTCAGACGAACTCGCCACGGCGGGATTGCGTCCGTAAAGTGTTCCCGCCCCCCACATTCACGAGCTGGAGCACGCATGCCGGTTCAGAGCCCCTCCTTGCTCGATCCGCCTGGCGCATCGAACCCCTCGCCCTCCTCAGCCGGCAAGAAGTCCGGCAAGAGCGGCAAGAAGGGGCGCACCCGGCGGAAGGACCCTCTCTGGGCCCGGATCACCCTGGTCTTCGGCGCCGTGCTGATGATGACCAGCGGCCTCGCCATCGTCGGCAGCAAGGCCGTGATCGGTCAGGCCACCGGCAACATCGCGCAGCGCAACCTGCTCGGCGAGGCGGGCAAGACGGTGGACGAGGGCGGAAACAACCTGGAAGGCCCGATCGACATGCTGCTGCTGGGCGTGGACGCCCGGGAGCGGTGGGCCGCCGACGACGTACGCGCGGACAGCATCATCGTGCTGCACATCCCGGCCACCCACGACCAGGCGTACCTGATCTCGATCCCTCGGGACACCGAGGCCCGCATCCCGGCCTTCCCCAAGACCGACTTCCCGGGCGGCACCGACAAGATCAACGCAGCGTTCCAGGCCGGTGCCCGCAACGGCGGCGGCTGGGAGGGCGGCGCCCAGTTGATGGCCCAGACCATCAAGGGCATGACCGGCGTCGGCTTCGACGGTGCGGCGATCATCAACTTCGGTGGCTTCAAGAACGTCATCGACGCTCTCGGCTCGGTGCGGATCTGCCCGAAGCAGGAGGTCAAGTCGGCCCACATGTCGTACGTGGACGGCAAGGTGATGTGGAACGCGGACGCCAAGAAGACCGGCAAGCAGCGGACCCCGGTGGTGCACAAGAAGGGCTGCCAGGAGATGGAGGGCTGGGCCGCGCTGGACTTCTCCCGGCAGCGGTACGGCCTGGCCAACAGCGACTACGACCGCCAGCAGAACCAGCAGCAGCTGATCAAGGCGATGGCGAAGAAGGCCAGCCAGAACGGCACGCTGACCAACCCGCTCAAGCTCAACGAGCTGATCAAGGCGGCCGGCAAGGCGTTCATCCTGGACACCGGCGGCGTCTCGGTGGAGGACTTCGTCTTCACCATGCGCGGGGTCACCGGCAACGAGCTAATCATGCTGAAGACCAACGGCGGCACGTTCAACGGCACGGACAGCGGCCGGGAAGCGCTGAGCGAGCAGACCCTGGACATGTTCCACGCGGTCAAGCAGGACAAGCTGGCCGAGTTCGTGTTCTACAACCCCGAGGTGATCTCCAGCCGGAAGTGACCGGCGGGAGTACCCGGAAACCGCCGTCACGTCGCCATCACCGTCCGTAGTCTGACATGAAGAAGATTCATGTCAGACGGACGGGGAGGACGTCACGGCCAGGAGGGCACGCGACGGCGGACCACGCGCACCGGGCGGCAAGTCTGGGCACCCGCGTTGGCCACGCGTACTGCTGGGGATCGGGCTGGCGGTGGTGCTGCTGGCCACGGTCGCCGTGGTCGGCCTCCGGGTGCTCGCCGACCGGTACGAGCGCACCATGACCCGGGCCGAACTGCTCGACCCGAGCGCCCGCGCCGACCGCACCGACCGGGACGGCCCGCTCAACTACCTGCTCGTCGGCTCGGACCGCCGCCCCGACGACACCGGCCCGGAACAGCGCACCGACACCATCCTGATGGTGCACGTACCGGCCGGGCTACGCGAGGGCTACCTGGTCTCCGTACCGCGTGACCTGCTGGTCGACATCCCGCCCGGGTCCGGCTACCCGGGCGGGGAGGACAAGGTCAACGCCGCGTACGAGTACGGCGGTGGCGGTGAGGCCGGCGCCCGGCTGCTCTCGGCCACCCTGACCCGACTCACCGGCATCCGCTTCGACGGCGCCGCCCTGGTCGACTTCGCCGGTCTGCGCAGCGTCATCGACCTGCTCGGCGGGGTGACCATGTGCGTACGCACCGAGGTGCGCTCGATCCACACCGACCGGGTCTTCTCGCCCGGCTGCCAGCGGATGGACGGCGCCCAGGCGCTGGACTACGTCCGCCAGCGCTACGACCTGCCCGGCGGCGACTACGACCGGCAGACCCACCAGCAGCAACTGCTGGGGGCGATGCTGCAACGGGCGGGGGAGACCCGCCTCCGCGAGAATCCGGTCCAGTTGCACCGGCTCGTCCAGGCCGTCGGCGGCTCGCTGACCGTGGACACCAACGGCGTACCCGTGGAGGACCTGTTGCTGGCGCTGCGCGGCCTCTCCACCGACGCGCTGCGCGGCGTCCAGGTGCCGTCCTACCCGCAGACCATCGACCAGGTCTCCTACGTCGTGCTCGACAACGGCGGAGAGGGACTGTTCGAGGCGGTCCGGGGCACCCGGATGCCGCAGTGGGCGGGTGCCCATCCGCACTGGGTCACCCGGCTCTGACCCGCCGGCCTACGCGATCGCCCCGACGGCCCTCTAGGCTTGGTAGCCGTGTTCGGATCCCACGTACCCACCATGACGGTGCCCGAGATCAACGACGAGACCTACCTGCTCGACGTCCGGGAGGACGACGAGTGGGAGGCGGGTCACGCACCCACCGCCCACCACCTGCCGATGATGGAACTGCCGGCGCGCATCGCCGAGGTGCCCGACGACCGGGACGTCGCGGTCATCTGCCGCTCCGGTGGACGGTCCGCCCAGGTGGTCGCCTACCTCATGCACAACGGCTGGGACCAGGTGCGCAACGTGGAGGGCGGGATGGGCGACTGGGAGGCGGCCGGACGACCGGTGGTCGACTCGAACGGCCAACCGGGCCGGGTCCTGTAACGGCCGTGCACACCCCGCTCGTCTTCGCGCACCGTGGCGCGTCGTACGACCTGCCGGAGCACACCCTCGCCGCCTACCTGCGCGCGCTCGACGAGGGCGCCGACGGGCTGGAGTGCGACGTCCGGCTGACCCGCGACGGCCACCTCGTCTGCGTGCACGACCGCCGACTGAACCGCACCAGCAACGGTCGCGGCTTGGTCAGCGCCCGTACCCTCGCCGAACTGGAGGAGCTGGACTTCGGCTCCTGGCACCCGGGCTGCGTACCGGCCGACGGGGACGAGGTGCTCGACGACTCGCGGACCCGGCTGCTGACCCTCGAACGGCTGTTGGAGGCGGTCCTCGCCGCGGGGCGGCCGGTGCGGCTGCTGGTGGAGACCAAACACCCGTCCCGCTACGGCCGCGACGTGGAGCGCCGGCTGGTCGCCCTGCTGCGCCGGTACGGCCTGACCGAACCGCGCCGCGACGATCAGGTACGCGTGACGGTGATGTCCTTCTCCCCGCTGGCCGTACGCCGGATGCGGTCGCTGGCCCCGGCGCTACCGACCGTACTGCTGCTGGAGGTGCTGCCCCGCTGGCTGCGCCTGGGCCGGCTGCCGTTCGGTGTCGGCATCGCCGGTCCCGGGATCGGCCTGGTCCGGGCCCGCCCGGCGCTGGTGCCGTCGCTGCGGGCCGCCGGCAACCAGGTCTACGTCTGGACCGTCAACGAGCCGGCGGACCTGGATCTCGTGCTGGCCGCCCAGGTGGACGGCGTGATCACCGACCGCCCGGCGCAGACGCTGGCCCGGTTGAGGGGATAACCGACCGTCGGGGGTGCCGAAGAAGGTGAACGGAGGTGCACACTCGGGGACATGACGGACCGTACCGATTACTCGGCTCTCATCGCCGGGCACACCGTCGTCATCGAGATGATCAACTCGGGGGACGCGGGCCTTCCGGTACTGACCCAGCTACTGCGGGTGGCGCAACCGGCACTCGGCGCCGCCGGCATGGCCTTCGTCGAGTTCGCTCCCAGCGGTGGACGGGTGATCGCCGCCACCGGTGCCGCCGAGTGGACCATCGGGCGTCCGCTGCCACCCAGCGACCCGATCACCGCCTGCCTGCTCGCCGGCCCCCGGGTGCAGTGCGTACGCACCGACCGGCTCGGCAGCCAGCTCGCCGACGAGCTGACCGATCGCGGCCTGCGCCGGATGGTCGCCTCCCGGGCGGAGATCGGCGGGCACGCCGTCGGCAGCCTCCAGGCCCTGTACCGGGCCGGGGACGACGAGCCCGGCCCGGAGCAGCGGGGCGTGGTCGGATTCCTGGGCGCCTGCATCGCGCACATGTACGGCGACCAGAGCGGCCTGCCGGTGCACGGCGACGGCCCGGTGGTGGCTGCTCTCGCCGACGGGCTGGCGGTCGTCGACCGGGAGGCCCACGTACGCCTCTGGAACCCGGCCGCCGCCGACGTCACCGGCCGGTCCGCAGCCGAGGCGATCAACAAGCCGCTGCCCTTCCCGGTGCCCCCGTCCGGGCAGGTCCTCGACCACCGCCTGCCGGACGGACGCTGGCTGCGGGTCACCTCGGGTGAGCTGCCCGGTCCGGGCGCGCTGCGGGTGGTCACCTTCCGGGACATCACCGACCAGCAACGGCACGACCACGAGCGGGACCTCTTCGTCGCGGTGACCAGTCACGAGCTGCGCACGCCGGTGACCGTCATCAAGGGGTACGCCGACACGCTCAACGACCACTGGGAGTCGCTCAGCGACGCCGACCGACGCCAGGCCGCGCAGGTCATCGGCCAGCGCGCCAACGAGCTGGCCCGGCTGCTCGACCGGCTGCTCTCCTCCGCCGCCGAGGCCTGGCCGGACGACGGGCCGGCGGTGCCGTTCGACCTCGGCGAGACGCTGCGCGGGGCGGTCGCCAACCTGCCCGGTGAGCTGCGTCGTCGGGCGACCCTCCAGTTCCCGGCCGACCTGCCCCGGGCGATCGGGCGTCGGCAGAGCCTGGTCACCGTGCTGACCGAGCTGGTCACCAACGCCGGCAAGTACTCCCCACCCGGCTCGCCGATCGAGGTGAGCGCGGCCTCGGACGGGCCGACCGTCTGCGTCCGGGTCAGCGACCGGGGCATCGGCGTACGCCCTGAGCACGTCGAACGGGCCTTCGACCGGTTCTGGCAGGGCGACTCGGGTGACAATCGTCGCTATCCGGGTACCGGACTCGGCCTCTATCTCGTCCGCCGGATCGTTGAACAGCAGAATGGATGGGTATTCCTCCGACCGAGAACTGGTGGAGGTACGGTCGCAGAGGTGCGGCTGCCCCGTAGGTGATCGTGGGGGTCACCGGGGCGGAAGAGGGGCGGGACGTGTCGACGGGAGCGGTCGAACGAGCGTGGTGTGTGGTCGTACCGCACCACGCCAGCGGTGCGCGCGCCGCCCGGCACCGCCTCGCCGCCGAACTGGCCGAGGTCGTGTCCCCGGTGGTGCTCGCGGATCTCGTCGCGGTCCTGGCCGAGCTGGTCGGCAACGCCGTCCGGCACGCGGACCCGCTGCCGGGCGGAGTGGTCCGGGTGGCCTGGCGGTTGATGACGACCGACGACGGGGCGCACGTCCGGCTGCGGGTCACCGACGGCGGCGCGACCGGTACGCCCCGGATCCGTCCGGCGGACATCGACGCGGCCGACGGCCGGGGCCTGCACATCGTCTCCGGCCTGGCGAGCCGCTGGGGGGTCGAACGGGACGGTCTGGGGCAGAGCGTCTGGGCCGATTTCGACCCGGTCCCCGAACGACCGGACCTGGTCGTCGCCGGCTGAGCCCGCGCAGGGCGGGTCCGGCCCCCGGCATCGCGCCCGGGCCTCTAGGCTGTGTCGCCGTGAGCAAGCGTCGAAAGAACCAGCGGGCCGCCGCGCCGACGACCCCGAAGCGGGAGAAGGTGCGGGACGTCTTCGTCCCCCGGCCCTTCGAGGGGCTGACCGACGAGCCGGAGTGGATCGCGCTGCGGGAACTCGTGCCCGCCGCCTCCGCACCGCTGCGGCTCACCCCCGAGCTGGTCGAGGAGTACGGCGACCGGCCGGTGACGCTGGCCACCGTGCTGCCGATGGCAGCCCCCGCGATGAGCCGCGCCGACGGGCAGGTGTTCGTCGGGCTCCAGCGGCACCAGCAGTCCGGTGACGTGTCCCGGGACCTGGCGGAGTCGCTGCTCTGCGCGCTGCGTACCGAGCCGGGCGCCCCGGTCCAGGTGCCGCCGCTGCCCGGCCCCGGGCCACGGCTCCAGGACATCCTGGTCGACGGTCCGTTGACGGTCACCCTGCACGAGGGCTTCGAGTTCTGGCTGGTCCCCGAGGCCGTCGACGACCCGACCGTGCAGGCGTCCCTGGAACGGGCCAACGCGGCGATCTACCCGACCGTACGCCTGGCGGCGGCGCGGTCGGCGTACTGGTGCCAGGTGCCGGAGAAGGCGCACGTGCGCTGGGTCCTGCCCGAGGCCGAGGAGGCCGCGCTGGACGCGTTGGCCCGGCTGGGTGCGGCCGGCTCGCTGACTCTCGGCGAGGGGACCAAGTTCGCCGGCATGTTCCGTGCTCACGGCCGGCTGGTGCCGGTCTGGGATCTGCCCGAGGAGACCCCGGCCGCCGAGTGGGAGGCGCCGGTCGCCGACTTCGCCAAGCGGTACGCCGAGGCGTTGACGGAGACCGAGCCGCTCGACGCCGCCGCCCGCCGGTCCCGTCAGGGCCTGCTGGGTCGCCAGCTCACCCTGCGCTGAGCGTGCGCTTCTGGTGTTAGGAAGGGACCCCTGCTCTACCTGAGGCGTTAAAAAGGGGCCCTTCCTTACTCCCGTGCCTGCCCGCGTCGTCACTCGCGCAGCAGTGGGCACGACATGCAGCGCGGGCCGCCCCGACCCGACCCCAGCTCGGAGCCGGCGATCGGGATGAGTTCGATCCCGGCCCGTTCGAGCTGGGCGTTGGTCTCCACGTTGCGTTCGTACCCGACGCAGAGCCGGGGCGCGAGCGCCAGCGTGTTGTTGCCGTCGTCCCACTGCTCCCGCTCGGCGGTCACCGGGTCGAGCCCGGTGTCGATCACCCGGAGCTGGTCGAGGTCCATCGCGTCGGCGGCGGCCCGCAGGAACGGCGCCGGGCCGTCCACCCGTGGGTCGTCGCCGTCGGTCCCGGCGATCACCGTGTACGCCGACAGCGAGTGCGCGACGTTGGGATACATCAGCACCGCGTCGACGTCGACCATGGTGCAGACCGTGTCGAGGTGCATGGTGGCCCGCTCCTGGGCGATCGGCACCACCAGGATGGTGTGCGCCAGCCCGGCCGCGAAGACCTGCCGGGCCAGCCGCTCGGCACCGGCCGGGGTGGTCCGCTCGCCGACCCCGACGGCGAGCACCCCGGGGGCGAGCAGCAGCACGTCGCCGCCTTCGAGGTGCTCCAGGTCGGGCCGGTAGACGTACTCGGTGCCGGCGAAGCGCGGATGGTGCCGGTAGATCGCGTCGGTCAGCGTGGTCTCCCGCCGCCGGGCGGGCATCGCCAGGCTGGTCACGCCGACCCGCCCGCCGATCCACAGTGACGAGTCGCGGGTGAACAACAGGTTCGGCAGGGGCGCGATGACGAAGTCGTGCCGGTCCATCAGCGTGTAGACCAGGCCACCGCGCCGGTCACCGCCGAGCCGTAGCTCCTCGTGGGCGAGGCCGGCGACGAGGACGCCGGCGAGCGCGGCCGGGTCGAGGTAGGTCAGGTGCGCGGCGACCCGGGCGCGCAGGGTGTCGCCGAGCCGGGGCGAGGCGAGGACCTGTTCGGTCAGTTCGGCGCGGGCCTCCGCCACGGCCAGGGTCTCGGTGAGCAGATCGGTGAGATAGAGCACCTCGACATCGCGCTCGCGCAGCGCGGCGGCGAAGGCGTCGTGCTCCTCCTGCGCGCGCCCCACCCAGGGGATGGCGTCGAACAGGAGGGAGTCGTTGTTGCGCGGGGTCAGGCGGGCGAGCTCCGGCCCCGGCCGGTGCAGCAGCACGGTGCCGAGCCGACCGACCTCACTGTCCACGTAGTGGGTCACACCCGAAGCCTAGGGCAGGGTTTGGCGGCATCCGATAAAACAGCTGTGGGTGAATATGGCATTCATCCACAGTCATTCCGGCGTTCCGGCTTGCCGACTACCGGGACCCGCAACGTAGGGTAGTGAGAAAGTAACTTCGAGGGACCTTTTGCCGGAGGTCGCGATGACTGTCTTCCCCGCTCGTCGAGCCGTACCGTCCACCCGGGCGCTGCCGCAAGCGGCGGTGCCACACCCTCGGGTCGAGGCGCCGGGGGTGGTCGCGGCCCCGCGTCCGTCGCCCTTGGAGTGGGCCCGCCGACGTCGCGCCGAGCGGGGCGCCCGTCGGCTGGAGGCGGCCGGTGCCCGCGCGCTCGGTCAACTCGACCATCTCGGGCCCGCGTGGCACGTGATCGACTGGCCGCGCACGGACGCCGCGGACGCCCTGCTCGACGAGAGCGACGACAACCGGGCCGGGTTCCTCGCCATCGGCCCGAGCGGACTCTTCGCCGTCACCATCGCCGACCACGGCCGGGCCCGCGTCCTGGTCGCCGGTGACGTGGTGCAGATCAACGGCAAGCGCCCGCCGTACGTGGCCGAGGCCCGCCGCGACGCCCGGCGCGCCAGCAAGGCACTGACCAGTGCGGTCGGCCATCCGATCCCGGTGACGCCGGTGCTCACCTTCGTGGGCTCCGGCGTCATCAGCGTCTACGGCCTGCCCAAGGACTGTCTGATGGCCACCCACCGGGAGCTCGACCGGATGCTCGTCGCCGGTGGCAACCGGATCAGCCCGGCCACCGCCGAGAAGCTCTCCCGGGTCGCGCAGCACCCGGGGACGTGGATGAGCGGCGGCTATCCGCCAGCAGCCGACTACCGGTGGTACGAGGACGGCCGAATGGCCGCTGACAAGCCGGCCACCCGGCGGTAACGTCTGCGGCGACGCCACGCGGCCGGGCCCCTGCACTCCGCACCGGCCGGCCGCGCCGTCGCAGACCGGCAGCGATCAGCACCGATGGCGTGGATACCAGCGCGGTCAGCGGTGGCCGAGACGACCGGCTAGCGTGGACGTTCCGTCGGTGTGCATAGGAGGCGCGGTGGCCCACGTCGAACTCTCGCTCTCGGAAGTGTTCGTGCCCGACCCGGGAACACCGACAGAGCTGGGGTACGACAACATCGGCCGGTGGGCGGCCACTGTGTCCAGTGCCGACGAGCCCTGCCTGCTGATCGACGCCGAGAGCCGCGTGGTGGCCGTCTCCGCCGCCGGTTGTGATCTGCTCGGCCTCGGCACCCCCGAGGACGTCATCGGACTGCCGCTGCTCGACGGCGGCCTGCGGCTGCTCGACTTCACCGCGTACCGGGGCGAGTTGGCCGAGCCGGACATCGACAAAATCCCGCCGCTGCTGGCGCTCGCCTCCGGCCGGATGGCCCGTGGCCTGTTACGGATCATGGCAACCACCGAGGGTGTCTCCGACGCGACCGTCGACGCCATCTCCACGCCGGTGCTCGCCGACGGGGCCGTCGCCGGCTCGCTCACCTTCATCTCCGAGCTCTGACCCGGGCACCGCGTACCCGGCGGACCTTCACGTCGGCGGCGGATCCTCCTACCATGGGCTCGGCTCCGGCCGCTCCCGACGCTCGCCCCCCATCGAGGATCATCCCCGTGTCGCCCACCCCGATCCGTCGTGCCGCCCCCGGCCGCCGGCCCGCCCGACCGGGCGCCCGCCGGGGCCGTACCCGGCTGCCCGCAGTCGCTGGGCTGGCCATACTCCTGCTGGCCGGCTGCGGCGAACCGCCGGACCCGCGCGACGGGTCGACCCTGCCGACGCCGCCGCCCACCACGGCCGCGGCCGGATCGGCCACCCCGACACCACCGCCCTTCGGCGAACCCCCCAGCGCCGCACCGACCGTCGCGCCGACCGACGCCGGCCTGGTCGCGGTCGCCTGCCCCGGTCAGCCGTCCCGGCAACGGATCGTCGACCTGGTCCGGGGCCGCGACGGGCTGCTCCCCCGCAACGCGCGGGTGCAGGTCACCAGGGGGCCGCTCTGCGCCGCCGGCTGGCACTTCACCGGCATCGACGTCATCGGGTACGAGCCGCTCCAGGTGGTCACCCGGGACCAGGCCGGCACCCTGCGGCTGGTCACCGCCGGCACCGACGTCTGCTCGGTCGAGGTACGCGTGGCCGCGCCGGTCGGGATCAGGACGCTGGCCTGTGGCGACGAGGGGTCGGTGCCGGTACCCGTGCCGCCCGTGCCCTCCCCGCCACCGGTGCCCACGCCGACGCCGTCCGGGCAGTCACCGACGCCATCGGCGTCCACACCCTCGGCGGGTGCGTAGGCTGTTCGCCATGCCGGGAACGCCGCCGACCCGTTTCGTCTACCTCGGGCCCGAGGGCACCTTCGCCGAGCAGGCGTTGCGTACCCTGCCCGCCGCGGAGCGGGGCAGCCGTACACCGGCCCGCAGCGTCGGCGAGGCCCTGGAGGCGGTACGCACCGGAGAGGCCGACGCCGCGCTGGTGCCGCTGGAGAACTCGATCGGCGGCGCGGTCGGGGTCACGTTGGACGAACTGGCCGAGGGCGAACCTCTGGTGATCACCCGCGAGGTGATCCTGCCGGTGCAGTTCGTGCTCGGCGCACGGACGGGCACCCTGCTGCCGACCATCCGCAGCGTCGCCGCCCACCCGCAGGCGTCCACCCAGTGCCGGGGGTGGCTACGGGCACACCTGCCCGACGCGGTCGTGGTCGACGTGCTCTCCAACGGGGCGGCGGCGGCCGGCGCCGCCACCGGTGAGTACGACGCGGCGATCTGCGCACCCATCGGCGCGGCCCGGCACCGGCTCGCCGTGCTGGCCGACAAGATCGCCGACCATCCGGATGCGGTCACCCGGTTCGCGCTGCTCTCCCGCCCCGGCCCGCCACCGCCGCCCACCGGTGACGACGTGACCTCGCTGGCGGTCTACATCGCCCACGACGAGGTGGGCGCGCTGCTGTCCGTGCTGATGGAACTTGCCGTACGCGGGGTGAACCTGACCCGGATCGAGTCCCGGCCGACCGGTGAGGCGCTGGGCCGGTACGTCTTCTTCCTCGACTGCACCGGCCACGTCGCGGACAACCGGCTCGGCGAGACCCTCCAGGGGCTACGGCGGGTCTGCGCCGACGTCCGCTTCCTCGGTTCGTACCCCCGACACCGGTGGGACGGCACGGCCGGCGAACGGCCGGTGCCGGCCCCGGCGGGACTCTCCGACGCCGACTACACCGACGCGGCAGCCTGGCTCGCCCGGCTCCGTGCGGGCGAGCTGGGCTGACCGACCGGGCTCAGCGGAACAGACCGCCGAGCACCCCGCCCTGCTCCTGCTGGCCGCTGCCCATGACCGGCGGTTCCTCGGAGGGTTGGACGACGACGAAGCCGCGCCCGGCGAAACTCATCGTGTACGCCTCACCGGTGGTCCGCCCCAGCAGCGTGCCGAGCCCGAGCTGGTCGGCCCGGTGGTAGCCGGTCTGCAACCCCGCCGACCAGCAGACGGCGGCCTGCGGGTCCACGTAGGTGGGTGCGTCGACGCTGAGCACGACCGGGGTGCCCCGGGTGGTGACCGCGATCCGGCCCTGACCGGAGAAGACGCAGTTGAACAGGCCGGTCGAGGCCATGCCCGCGCCGCCGACCATCTTGATGTCGTAGCTCAGCGTCGAGTCGAAGGCCAGCACGCTGGACCCGTTGATGGACAGGGCATCGCCCGGCTCCAGGTCGATGACGTGCACGTCCTTGGCGAAGTCGGCGAGGAAGACGTCGCCGTGACCGGTCAGCTTCATCAGCGGCACACCCTCGCCGGTGAGCTTCTGCTTGAGGAAGTTGCCGATACCACCGGAGCCGAGCGCCTGGAACTGCACCTGCCCCTGGTACGCGACCATCGAGCCGACGCGGGCCATCGCCTCGCCGTTCAGCTCGATCTTCAACATCTTGGCGTTCTGCAGCCGCATACCGGGCTGCGCGGACTCCTTCTCCAGGTTCGCCGCTGAGAACAGCTCGCTACGCATGGGTCCCTCCCGTACTCGCCGTGTCTGGCCGAGACGGTAGGGCAGCACCGCAAGAGGTCGGCGGGTCAGCCCCAGCCGAGGTCGTGCAGGCGCGCGTCGTCGATGCCGAAGTGGTGGGCGATCTCGTGCACCACGGTCACCGCCACCTCGTCGATGACGTCGTCGTCAGTGTCACAGATCCGCAGGATCGGGTTGCGGTAGATCAGGATGCGGTCCGGCAGGACTCCGGCGTAGTCCCAGCCCCGGTCGGTCAACGCGTGTCCCTCGTAGAGGCCGAGCAGGTCCTCGCCGGGGGGCGGGTCGTCCTCGACCAGGATCACCACGTTGCTCATCAGCGCCAGCAGTTCCTCCGGAACCTCGTCCAGCGCTTCCCCCACCAACTCCTCGAACCGCTCACGCTCCATCTCGACCGCCACGCCCTCATTGTTCCTCACCCGACGCGCGATCTCGCGCCTCCGAGGCCCCGAACGGTCTGCGGGATGCCGGAGGCGCGAGATCAGCGCGGGGTGGTCAGGAGGTGAGGCGGGCGGTGAGGGTGATCTCCGCGCCGGGCGACAGCAGGCGCGAGATCGGGCAGTTCTGCTTCGCGGTCTCGGCCAGCTTGGCGAACTGTGCCTCGTCGATGCCGGGGACGTCACCGACGGTGTCCAGCTCGATGCGGGTCACCGTCATTCCGGCGTCGGTCTTGTCCAGGTGCACCGTGGCGGTGGTCTCCACCGACGTGGCGGTGGTCCCGGCGTCGGCGAGCGCCTTGGAGAAGGCCATCGAGAAGCAGCCGGCGTGCGCAGCGCCGATCAACTCCTCGGGGTTGGTGCCCTCTCCCTCCTCGAAACGGGACTTGAAGGAGTAGTTCCCCTGCAGCCCGCCCTTGCCGGTACGGATCGTGCCGGAGCCCTCGGGAAGGTTGCCCTGCCAGCGTGCGGAAGCGGTACGGATAGGCATGCACCTGACGCTAGTCGACCCGACGCCGACAGGCGACCGACCAGCGAGGCTCGCCGCCGGGAACCCGACGTCACCGGCCGGCTGTGGAATGATTCACGCGGACCCGCCGACCTGGTCAGCGCCTTCCGGGGCGTCCAGGCTCCGAGGAGAGGGCGAACGATGACCAACGACCTCCCCATCCCTCGTCAGGACGAACGCGCCGACGGTGCCAGCGTCCTCGAATGGGGTGCGGCGGACGAGTCGGAGGGCGGAAGCCGCCTCCGGCGGGCCGTCACCGGCCTCGGCCGGGACCACCGGGTACCGATGCTGCTGGCCGGACTGGGTGCGGCCGCCGCCGTCGCCTCGCTGCTCGGCGAGTGGGTGACCATGAACATCCCCACCGGTCCGGACCCCGCCAGTCCGCTGGAGGTGACCAACGGGGTCGCCGAGATCGGCGGAATGGGCACCGGCTACCTGGTCGGTCTCCTGGTGCTCGGTTGCGCGGTGGCGCTCGCACTACGCGGCACCAGGGCGGCGCAGGTCAACGCCCGGATCGCCGGCCTGGCCCTCGCGGCCGGCATGATCGCGCTGCTCGCCGCCGCCACGTCGTCGCTCGACGACGCGACCCGTCGGAGCCTGATGTACTACTCCGGCGAGGAGAGCCTCGGCATCGAGCACGGGCGTGGCCTGTTCATGGCCTTCGCGGCCGTGCTGCTGTTCGCCGCCGCGCTCGTCCGGACCACCCCCGCCGGGGCCGAGGTGCCGCCGAGCGGTGAGCCGGTCGGCCCCGACGACGCTTCCCCGCCGTCGACGTCCCGGCGTTCCCGGCGACGATCCGAGCAGACGGATCCGGACGAGGGACGTCCGCCGGCCGACATCACCGTCAGCCCGACGGTGCCCTTCGCCCGCGAGGCCCCGCCCGACTGAGGTGTAAGGAGGGGTCCCCTGCTAACGCCTGGTGTATAGGAAGGGTCCCTTCCTAACATCCCAGCGCCGCGCGCCGAGCCGCGCGCCGTGCCGTGCGCCGAGCCGTGCGCCGTGCGCCGTGCCGTGCGCCGTGCGCCGTGCCGCGCGCCGTGCGCCGTGCCGCGCGTCGGATGAGCGGCGAGCCGAGCGCCGGCAGTGCGGCGGGGGCCTGGCCGAACGTCATCTTCGGTGCGCCGTCCGTTGGCATCCGATTCGCCGGGAAGCCATGGTTGCGACCGGTTTCCCGAGGTACGGTTGCTGCCCGCCGTCACGCCGGGTCGCCTACCGGCAACCAGTACGGCTGGCCGCGACGGCGGCGGGCGAAGGAGGAACCATGACCCGCCCGGGCCTGCCCAAGCTGATCGCCACCGACCTGGACGGGACGCTCGTCCGCAGCGACGACACCGTCTCGGCGTACACCCACGAGGTCCTCGACCGGGTGCGTGCCGCCGGCATCCCGGTGGTCGGCGCCACCGGGCGCGGCCCCCGGCTGACCGAGCTGACCCGCAACGACATCCGTGCCGCGGACTTCCTGGTGCTGGCCGGTGGCGGCCGGGTGGTGGACCAGAGCGACCCGGCCGGGCCGGTGGTGCTGCGCGACGAGCGCCTCGGGAGCGAGGTGCTGGCCGGCCTGCTGGCCGATCTGGAGGTCGCGGTCGGCCCCCTGACGGTCATGGTCGAGGCCTCCGACGAGCACGACGCCCCGCTCTGGGGCGACTACCACCCGGCCTGGCCCTACCAGGACCGGTTCGAGGTCCGCACCCGGGACGAGTGCCTCGCCGGTGACGTGATCAAGGCGTTCGCGCGTACCGCCGACCACCACGTCGACGAGTTGCTGGCGGTCGCTCGGGAGATCGTGCCGCCGCACCTGGCCACGGTCACCCAGGCCGGGCTCGGCTTCGTCGAGATCTGCCCGCCCGGGGTGGACAAGGCCTCCGGCCTCACCGTGGTCGCGCAGTCCCTCGGCGTGGATCCGGCCGAGGTGCTGGTCTTCGGCGACATGCCGAACGACCTGCCGATGTTCGAGTGGGCCGGGTGGGCCCGGGTCGCCGTCGCCAACGCGCATCCGAGCGTGCGGGCCGCCGCCGATGACATCACTCTGCGTAACGACGACGACGGGGTGGCGGTCTACCTCGACCGGCTACTGTCCAGGTGATGGACGCGACACCCGGCCTGATCGCCACCGACATCGACGGCACGCTGCTCCGCGACGACCGCACGCTCAGTGCGCACACCGCCGCGGTACTGGCGCGGATCTCCGCCCAGGGCACGCCGGTCGTGCTGGTCACCGGCCGTCCGATCCGCTGGCTCCAGCTCGTGTACGACCAGCTCGCCGAACCTCTGCCGGCGGTCTGCGCCAACGGCGCGGTGGTCTACGACCCGGTCGACGACCAGGTGCTGCGCGCCGATCCGCTGGCTCCGGAGCTGCTCGCCGAGGTGGCCCAGCGCCTGCGGGCGGAGGTGCCGGACGTGAGCCTCGCGGTGGAGATCGTGGACAGCCGGGAGATGCGGCACGAGGCGCACTATCCGGTGCGCTGGGAGGCCGGTGACGCGGCCATCCGGGTCGTGGACAAACCGGAGGAGTTGCTGTCGATGCCGGCGGTGAAGCTGCTGGTCCGGGCCGGCGACCAGGATCCGGACCGGTTCACCGAGCTGATCTCGGCCGCGTTGGCGGGGCTGGCGGAGGCCACCCACTCGTCGAACTCCGGGCTGGTGGAGATCTCGGCAGCCGGGGTGACGAAGGCGGCCGGGCTGGCCTGGTACTGCCACCGGATCGGCGTCGACCCGGCCGACGTGCTGGCCTTCGGCGACATGCCGAACGACGTACCGATGCTGACCTGGGCCGGGCGGGCGGTGGCGGTGGCCAACGCGCACCCCACCGTGCTGGCGATCGCCGACGACGTCACCTCGACGAACTCCACCGACGGCGTGGCCGCGTACCTGGAGAAGGTCTTCGGGGCCGACTGAGCGCGATGCGGCGTGCGACCCGGCGGGGTCGCACGCCGCGTGCTGTCAGAGGTACTGACCGGTGCTGTGTCCTTCGCCACCGCCCGGCTGGCCCATGCCCGGCATCCCAGGCAGCACGGCCCCGCCGCCGGGACCGCTGGGCAGCGCCTGCCGGCCGGAACGCATCTGTTCGAGCTGCACCCGGGCGGCCATCTGCTGGGCCACCAGAGCGGCCTGGATGCCGTGGAACAGCCCTTCCAGCCAGCCGACGAGCTGGGCGTGGGCGATCCGCAACTCGCCCTCGCTGGGCGCCTGGTCCTCGGCGAACGGCAGCGAGAGCCGTTCGAGTTCCTCGCGCAGCTCGGGGGCCAGCCCCTCCTTGAGCTCGACGATCGAGCGCTCGTGGATCTCCCGCATCCGGTGCCGGCTGGCGTCGTCGAGCGGAGCCGCCTTGACCTCCTCCAGGAGCTGCTTGATCATGCTGCCGATCCGCATCACCTTGGCCGGCTGCTCGACCAGGCGCGTCGGGTCCTCGCCGGGGCCGTCGTCGGTCTGCACGGTGCCGACCGGCCGGCCGTCCGGCCCGACCACCACCACCGTGCCGGAGTGCCCGGCCCCGTCCAGGCCAGGCTCGTCGTTCTGTCCAGCTGAGTGTGCTTCGGTCATGGCACCCATCTTTACCCAGTGGCCGCCGTCCCCGCCCGTCGGCCCGGCGCACCGGTCACCGTGTGTTCCGCCCGTCCGCCGACCTGGTCACCGTGCGTCGCACCCGACGCCGGATGCGGCGCGTTCCGCGCTACGGTCGGCCGATGACCTCCGACCCGCGAGCCGTGCTGACCCGGCCCGCTCCCGCCCCGGACGTCACCGTCGCCTACGGCGGGCACCCCGACCAGGTCGCCGACCTGCGCCGGCCGTCCGGCACCGGGCCGCCCCGACGGCTGGTGGTCGTGGTGCACGGGGGCTTCTGGCGCCACGAGTACGACCGGCGGCACACCGACTCGATGGCCGCCGCGCTTGCCGTGCTCGGCCACCCGGTGGCGCAGGTGGAGTACCGGCGTACCGGGCAACCCGGTGGCGGATGGCCCGGTACGCCGGAGGACGTGCTGGCCGCGGTGACCGCGCTGCCCCGGCTGGCGGACGAGGCGCTGCCCGGTCTGGTGACGCCGACGCCAGCGGTCCTGGTCGGTCATTCCGCCGGTGGCCACCTCGCCCTGCACGCGGCGCGACACGTGCCGGAGGCGGTGGCCGGGGTGCTCGCTCTCGCGCCGGTCGCCGACCTCGCCGAGGCGTACCGGCTCGACCTGGACGGGGGTGCGGTGGCGGCGCTGCTCGGAGGTGGTCCGGGGGACGTACCCGACCGTTACGCGGCTACCGACCCGCGATCCGTGGTACCGCTCCCGACACGCACCGTAGTGATGCACGGCACTCTCGACGAACAGGTTCCGGTCGCCATGAGCAGGGCTTACGTGGCCGCAAACCAGGCAGCAGGGGCCGATATGCGCCTTGTAGAGCTTTCGGGATGTGAGCATTTCGGGCTCATCGACCCCGAGGCGGCGGTCTGGCCCAAGGTAACCAGCGCGTTGCGGTCTCTTGGCGAAGATCATTAATCATTGACGCAGCGTCGCGAAGCAGGTAGAACGCCGATGGGGCGCACCCGCCTAGGCAACGCGTGTTGAAGGGAACCCGGTGTCGCAGATGAACCGCAGGCGAGCACTACAGTTGCTGGCCGCGCTCGGAACAGGGAGCCTCGTCGCCGCGTGTGGCACGAACGGCGACGAGGGGACCACCACCGTCACCGGCGGCAGTCCGATCAAAATCGGTCTGATCGCGCCGCAGGCCGGCCCGAACAAGGCCATCGGCGACGAACTCACCAACGGCTTCCAGCTCTACCTCGACCTGAACGACCGGAGTCTCGGCGGCCACCCCGTCAATCTGGTCTCGGCCGACGAGGGAGACACCGTGAAGTCCGGCCAGGCCGCCGTGAGCAGCCTGCTCGAACAGAACGTGCTCGCGATGACCGGCGTCGCCAGCTCCGCCGTCATGTTCGGCATCCGGGACGCGGTCGAGCAGGCCCGGGTACCGCTGATCGGCTCCAACGCCTCGCCACCGAGCCTGCAGAGCGTCGTCTACATCTGGCGTACGTCGTACGTGCTGGACGAGGCGGGCCGGGCGCTCGGCCGCTACCTCAAGGACGAGCTGGGTACGGCCGACCGGGTGGCCATCATCCTGCCCGAGGGCGGTGGCGGTGGCGAGGACGTGCTGCGCGGCTTCCGCCAGGAGTTCGGCGAGTCCGACCCGAGGATCTCCGACCCGGTGATCTGGACCACGGGCAACCCGAACCCCGGCAAGACGGCCTACGTCAGCGACATCAGCCAGGCGTTGAACCGCAGCCCGTCGACGGTCTTCTGCTTCTACTCCGGAGCTGCGGCAGTGGAGTTCGTCATGCAGTTGCGCGACGCCGGGTTCCGGGGCCGGATCTACGCGCCCGGGTTCCTCACCGAGGGCACGGTGCTGGAGAGCATCCGGCCGGCCAACGACGCGCTCGGCATCCGGACCGCACTGAACTACTCCGCCGACCTGAACAACGCGGCGAACCGTCGCTTCGCGTCGGCGTACCGCAAGAAGCACAACGCCTCGCCCACCACGTACGCGATGGCCTCCTACGACGCGGCCAAGGTACTCGACCAGGCGATCCGCCTCGCCGGTGAGTCGCCGACGGCGCAGGAGGTGAACCTGGCGCTCGGCCGGATCGGGCAGATCGACAGCCCGCGCGGCGCGTGGCAGTTCAACCAGCCGCGTACCCCGCAGCAGAAGTGGTATCTGCGCGAGGTGCAGCGCGACGGTCAACTGCTGTCCAACGTGCTGGTCAACGAGCTGGCCACGCTCGGCTGAGTCTCGACACGGTGCCCAGGGCCGGACCGGTGCGACGGCCGGCCCTGGAGCGGTCGAGCGAGACGTCGCTCAGGGCGAGCGTCGGATCAGGGCCGCAGCTCGGCGACGCAGCACTTCACGCTGCCACCGCCCTTCTTGAGTTCGGCCAGTTCCACCGGCACCGGCGTGTAGCCAGCCGCCTTGAGTCGGCCGGTGAGCCGGGTCGCCTCGCTGTTGAGCACCACGTTGGCGCCGTCGCTGACCAGGTTCAGCCCGAACGACAGCGCGTCGTCGTCGTCCGCCACCACCGCGTCGGGGAAGAGTTGGGCGAGCACCCGCTGGCTGGCGGCGGAGAAGGCGCCCGGGTAGTAGACGACGTTGCCGTCGTCGATCGAGGCGAGCGCCACGTCCAGGTGATAGAAGCGCGGGTCGACCAGGTGCAACGACACCACCGGACGACCGAGCGCCTCCTGTGCCTCGGCGTGCGCGGGCAGCTCGGTGCGGAAGCCGTACCCGGCCAGGACCAGGCCGCCGTGCGCCTCCGGCAGGTACGCGAAGTCACCCTCGCCCTCGTTGGTCTCGTTCGGCGCGATGAACCGCCAGCCCTGCGACTCGTAGAACGCCCGGTGCGCGGCGGCCTCGGCGGCCCGCTGCGGGTGCTTGAACCGCGCCCCGTAGGCCGTGCCGTCCACCGTGAACGCGCCGTTGGCGGCGTAGACCATGTCGGGCAGGCCCGCCTCGGGAGCCAGCAGGTGCACCTCGTGGCCGAGGCCCACCAGGGTCTCCCGCAGGCGGTCCCACTGCTTGACCGCCAGTTCCGGGTCGACCGAGGCGGTCACGTCCATCCACGGGTTGATCGCGTACTCGACCGCGAAATGCTCGGGCGAGCACATGAGATATGTCCGCTTTCGCGGTACTCGCTGCTGGTTCACGGTGACCAAGGGTAGGTAGGCTGCAACTTTAGTAACAGCCGCAAACATTGCTTCTCAGGAGCAGAACATTGCAGATCGACGCCGTCGACCAACGAATCATTGCGCTACTCGTCGCGGACGCCCGCGCGTCGTACGCGGACATCGGCACCCGGGTGTCACTCTCCGCTCCGGCGGTCAAGCGACGGGTCGACCGGCTGCGGTCGGCCGGGGTGATTCGCGGATTCACTGCCATCGTCGACCCGGCCGCCGTCGGGTGGACCACCGAGGCGTTCGTCGAGCTGTTCTGCGCCGGTCGCACCACCCCGGCCCAACTCGGTGCGGCGGTACGCCGTCACCCCGAGGTCGTCGGGGCGTACACGGTCTCCGGCGAGGCCGACGCGCTCGTCCATCTGCGGGCCGCCGACATCGCCCACCTCGAAGAGGCGCTGGAACGACTGCGGGCCGAGTCGTTCGTCACCTCCAGCCGCAGCACCATCGTGCTCTCCCGGCTGGTGGAGTCCCCCGGCGTCGGACCCTCCACGAGCTGAACCAGACAGGAAATCCGCAACGGGACGCAACCAGACACGCCCCGAACACGTCTAAGGCGCCATGCCACGGGGATTGTCCGCCGGCGTTGCCGGCACGCTCGTCACCGTCCTGTTCACAGTCGCCGGATGCACCGATCCGCCGACCTCCCGCCCCGACGCCGCCGGACGACCGGTGCCCGGGCCCGGCCTGGTCGCGTACGACTCCTGCGACAGCGCCCTGGCCGGGCTCCGGGCCGCCGCTGCCGCCCAGGTCGGCCCGGACGGCTTCCCGCAGGACAGCGAGTACGCGGAGGAGGGCCCGAACTTCACCGCGGGCGACTGGAGTTCCGGGCCGTTGAGGAGCGACCAGCCTGCCGCGTCCGTGACCCGCCCCGACCGGGACACCGACGAGCCGAACCTGACCAAGACCGACGGCCGGCGGATCGTCACGCTCACCAAGGGCCTGCTGCGGGTCTTCGACCCGGCGGGCCGCCGCGAGACCGGGCGGCTCGACTTCGGTGAACGGCGCGGCCAGGCACACCTGCACGGATCCGAGCTGGTGCTGCGCGGTGACCGCGCTCTGGTGCTGAGTTCCTGGAACGCCGACGGACGCCGGACCGAAGGCGACCCGCTGTCCACCAGCGGCCTGCCACTCGGCGGCACTGCCCAGGTGACGCTGGTCGACCTCTCCGGTCCGCCCCGGGTGCTCGGCGTCCATCGCCTGCAGGGCAACCTGGTCGACAGTCGGCTCACCGGCGACACCGCCCGCGTCGTGGTGCGCACCCGGGCCCGCTTCGGACCGGGATCCGGCGACGGTAGCGACGAGTCCCGACGGGAGACGGTCCGGAAGACCGTCGAGCAGGCCGACATCGACCACTGGCTGCCCCGGTTCGAGTGGCACGACGGCGACGAATGGCACCGTGGACGGGTCGACTGCGACCGGCTCAGCGGCACCGACCGGACCACCGGCGCCGCGACGGTGACCGTGCTCAGCTTCGACCTGACCCGCGACCGGCTCGGTGACGGCGATCCGGTGAGCATCGCCGCGAACGCCCACCTCGTCCACGCCACCGGCACCGACCTCTATCTGGCCGACGTGCGATACCAGCCGGAGGACCGGCAGACCGACGTCTACCAGTTCGACGTGGACGGGCCGGGTCGGCCCCGTTTCCTCGCCTCCGGCACCGTGCCCGGCTGGCCGGCGAGTCCGCACGCCCTGTCGGTCCGGCAGGGACACCTGCTGGTGACCACCGGAGCCACCACAGGGGACACCTCGGCCGCCGAATCGGCCGTACGGGTCCTGCGCCGGGCGGACACCGCCATGGTGGAGACCGGCGCGGTCAGCGGTATCGGCCGGTCGCGGGAACCGGGCCTGCTGCACTACGCCGACGACCGCGCGTTCCTGGTCACCCGGACGGGCCGCTACCGGAAGCAGGACGAACAGGTACACGTCGTCGACCTGAGTGACCCCGGCCGTCCCCGGCTCCTCGGCGACGCGAGCATCGCCGGTCACGGCGGATACGTGCAATCGCTGCCCGGTGGGCGGCTGCTCGTCGCCGGGCAGGAAGAGGCCAGCCGGGGGCGGTTCAAGGGCCCGCAACTCGCCCTGCTCGACCTCGGCGAGCCGGGCCGCCCGGACCGGTCGGCCCAGTGGCGGACCCCCGACCTGTCCCAGGACCACTTCGACGGCACGGTCGTCCTGCACGAGCCGGAGACCGGCCTGGCCGCGCTCCCCGTCGGCCAGGAGCTACGCCTGTTGCGGGTGAGCGGCGACGCCAGCACCGAGCTCGGCACGGTCGCCCATCCGGACGACGACGGCGAGTCGGGCCGGTTCTCCGAGACGCGGATCCTCCGCGCGATACTCGTCGACGGGGTGCTCTGGACCGTTTCGTTCACCGGGGCGCAGGCGTCCGACCCGGCCACCGGGAAGCGTCTCGCCTGGCTGCCGTCCACATAGCTCACCGGCCCACCTCCGGTTCCCCGACCGATGCCAGCGGTCGGGGAACCGGAGCGCCGGACGCCGCGTCGAACCGCGCATGACACGGGGAACCAAGGCCACCGCAGCCGGCGGCACGCTGATCGCGCTGGCGCTGCTCGCCGGCAGCATGTCGGCGCCACCGGTCGTGACACTGCCCATCGGCACCGACGGGCCGCGAATGGTGCCGGTCGGCCTGGTCTCCTTCGACTCCTGCGCGGACGCCCTCACCGAGCTGCGCGCGGCGGCCACCGCCTCGGTCGGCCCGTACGGCTTCGGTGGCGGCTGGCGTACGTTCAGCGACCGGGCCGCCCTCGGGGCCGGCGACGTGGCGAAGGGTGCCGAGACCCTTTCCGCGCCGACGGGAGCCGCGCCGGAGCACTCGACGACCAACAACCACGAAGTCGGCGTCGACGAGCCGGACATGGTCAAGACCGACGGACGGCGGATCGTCACGACCACCGGCGGCGTCCTGCGGGTGGTCGACCCGGCCAGCCGGCGGATCACCGGCGAACTCGACCTCACCGACGGCCACGAGCGCCTGCGCTGGACGGAGCAGCGACTGCTGCTGCTCGGTGACCGGGCACTGGTCCTGACCGAGGCCACCCGCGCGACGACCACCGGCGTCGCGAGCCGGATCGGGGGCCCGTACGGTGACGCCCGGCTGGTCCTGGTCGACCTCTCCGGTGCACCCCGGGTGCTCGGGACGTACCGCGTCCAGGGCCGCACCATCGACGCCCGGCTGGCCGGCACGACCGCCCGGGTGGTGGTGAACTCGGCACCCCGCCTGGAGTTCCCGCTCGAGCGCACCGGCAGCGACCGGGAGCGGACCGCCCGCAACCGTGCCGTCATCGCGCGGGCGGGCATCGAGGCGTGGCTGCCCGAGTACGAGTGGACGGCGGGCGCCGAACGGCACACCGGGCGGATCGGCTGCGACCGGCTGAGCCGCCCGGAACGGATGACCGGCACGTCGACGCTGACCGTGCTCAGCTTCGACCTGGCCACCGACCGTCTCGGCGACGGCGACCCGGTCGGCGTGGTCGCCGACGCGAGCACCGTCTACGGCACCGCGACCAGTCTCTACCTCGCCGGTCGCCGTCCGATGGTCGAGCCGGCCCGCTCGCGTCCGGCGGCGGACGACGAGGTCACCGAGATCCACCAGTTCGACACCGCAGCCCCGGGGCCTCCCCGCTTCGTCGCCTCGGGCACCGTGCCCGGTTGGCTGATCAACCAGTACGCGCTGTCGGAGTGGAACGGGCACCTGCGGGTGGCCACCACCACCGGTGACGTCTGGGGCGGCAGGGCAGAGGGCCGGACCTCCGAGTCCGCGGTGCGGGTGCTGCGCCGCGAGGGCGGATCACTGGTGCCCGCCGGAATGGTCGGCGGGCTCGGCCGGGGTGAACGGATCTACTCGGTGCGCTACCTCGGCCCGGTGGCGTACGTGGTGACCTTCCGACAGACCGACCCGCTCTACTCGCTCGACCTGACCGACCCCGGCGCGCCCCGGGTCACCGGCGAACTCAAGATCACCGGGTACTCGGGTTACCTGCACCCGCTGCCCGAGGGCCGGTTGCTCGGGGTCGGCCAGGAGGCCGACACGCGGGGTCGGACCCAGGGCGTACAGGTGTCCCTCTTCGACGTACGCGATCCGGGCCGCCCGTACCGGCTGGACCAGTGGCATCTGCCCCGTGGATGGTCCGGTGCCGAGTACGACCCGCACGCCTTCCTGTACCGGCCGGACAGCGGTCTGGTGGCCCTGCCGGTGGACGCCGGCATCCGGCTGCTGCGCGTCGGCGGCGACAGCATCCGCGAGATCGGCGAGGTGACCCACCCGGCGACGGACCGCGAGAGCCGACGGATGTGGTCCCCGGTACGCCGGTCGCTGGTGATCGGTGACGTGCTCTGGACCGTCTCCGACACCGGCCTGCGCGCCACCGACCCGACCACCGCACGCAGCGTCGGCTGGATCGCGACGACCTGAACCTTCCTCCCACGCGGGTGGGGCCCGGTTTCTCGGGGTTTCCGGGTCCCACCCGCCCTTACCGCCCGCCGACTCGGAACGGCCGACGGTCAGAGGTACATGCCGGTGCGGTGCTCACCCCGTCCCGGCTTGTCCCCCTCACCGAAGAAGCGCTTGCCGCCGAACTCGCCGTGCAGGCGGTCGTCCAACTCGTCCGCCAGGCCGGTCATCACCTGCACGGCCAGCATCAGATGGGTGGGTTGGAAGTTCCGGCCGAAGACCGGGATCGAGGCCCACACGGTGTCGTCGGCACAATAGAGCCGACCGATCGGCATCCGGTTGGTCAGCTCGGAGAGCTTGACGTACAACCGCTCGGTGGGCTCGACCTCGGTGAGGACCGGGGAGAAGACGTCGACCAGCGGCGGATTGTCCCGGACCCGGACGAAGACCATCGCCGAGCCCGCGCGGATGTTGATGTCGCCGTCGGAGTCGACCTGGACCCGGTCCGAGTCCGACTTGAGCATGGTCGAGACGACCGTGCGTACCCGCTCGGCCAGGTCCAGCACCTCGGTCTCCGGGCTGTCCCCACCGGCGGCGGCCAGCGCCTCCTCCAGCTCGGTGCCGATCTCCCGCACCAGGCCGAACTCGCTGCGCGCGGTACCCAGCGGGGCACCCGCAAGCGGCTCACCCTCGGCGTCCTCGATCTGATAGACCAGGAACGCGGGATGCGGCGCACCATAGATGTCCCGCAGCGTACGGGAGAGCACCGCCGCCAGCCGGGTGGCCTCGTCGACCCCGCAGTGCAGGCCGAACTGGTCACCGGAGCCCTCCACCACGCCCGGTGGCGACCAGCCCAGCGCGACCATGTCGGCGACGGCCGCGCGGTCCAGCCGGTACCCCTGCGGCAGGGTGGCGTTGCCGACCGCGCGCGCGTTGAGTCGGCCGTCCGTGCCGACGTCGGCCCCGACGGAGTAGATCGCGTCGTCCGTGCCCGAGGCGGTCGGGTCGAGCGTCAGCTCCACGCGCGCCCCCGCCGGCAGGTCGACCAGCCGGTCGGCCAGCGCCCTCGCGAACTCCCGCCACGCCTGGGTCACCTTCGCCCGCAGGTCGGCCGTGGTCGGCTCGTCGAGCAGGATCGACTCGTGGTGATGCGCCGGCGTGCCGGGCGGCGCCGAGGGGTGGTCTGCCGTCATGATCGCCTCCGTCCGTTCCGGTCACCCTACCCAGCCGCCGTATCGGTCGGCGCGGCCCGGACCGTGATCGGACAGCCCCCTCGGTCGCGGTCAGTCGGCCGGTCGGCCGCCGCCCAACTCCACCGGCCAGGTGCCGGCCAGGTCGGCGAGCCGGGCCGCCGCCGCGACCGGATCGGCCCCGCGCCCCACGGCCAGCCCGAGCAGGTACGCGGTGACCGGTGCACCCGGACGCACCACCTGGTGGGCCACGTCCCGGGCCAGGTCGAGCACGGTCGGCACCGGCACCTGGGCAGGTTCCAGCCCCAGTTCCGCGCAGACCGCCGTGACCCAGTCGTCCAGCACCGTCATCGCGCCCACTCCTCCGCCCGGCGTACGTCACCGTCAGTGTCGCAGTCGAACCACGGCGGTGGGCCGCCACCGGACCACGTCACCTCGCGCACGGTGAGCCCGGCGAGCAGCTCCCGCAGCGGCGCTCCGGAGTGCCGTCCAGCGAGCCGGTCCAGCGCCGCACGCAGGGCGTCGGTACGCCACACCCCGCACAACGTCTGCCGCCGTCCCGAGGCGTCCACGAAACACACCCCGTCCACCTGCGGCAGCACGTCCAGCGGTGTGCCCGGTGGGGCGTTCGATGGCATGCCCGGTGGGGCGTTCGGTGGCGTGCCCGGTGGAGTGTCCAACTGGCGCAGCAGGTCACCGACGGCGGGCCGCGTCAACAGCGGCAGGTCGGCAGCGAGCAGCGCGACGACCGGTACCCCCGGTTCGAGCAGGGCCAGTCCGGCTGCGGTGGCGGCGACCGGCCCGCCACCGGGCGGCGACTCCCGGGCCGGGAGCACCCCCGCCGGGGCCGGCCCGGGACCGACCAGGATACGGGGCATCGCGTCGGCGACGGCCGCGAGCACCCGCTCGCGCATCGGTACGCCGCCGACGGGCAGCGCCGGCTTGTCCCGCCCACCCATCCGGCGCGCCGCCCCACCCGCGAGCACGATCGCCGCGTACGCCGTCACCGGATCACGGTAACCCGCACGGCTCGGCCCTCTCCGGCGCTGCCGCCCGCCAGAGGTCGCCGGGCGGGGTAGCCGGGCGGGGTAGCTGGGCGGGGTAGCCGGGCGGGGTAGCCGGGCGGGGTGGCCGTTTCCGGCGCTGCCACCGGCCAGCCGGGCGGCCGGGCGGCCAGGCGGCCGGGCGGCCAGGCGGCCAGCTCGGATACCCGTACATCGATCGCGCCGGGATCGTCCGTCAAGCTGAGGAACCGCTCCACCCGGGAACGGACCTCGGTCCGGACCTTCATGAACG
>NZ_JBSFSO010000022.1:0-100330 GCF_053589795.1 Micromonospora sp. NPDC003241
CCGGCACCCACACAGGGTGCCGGCCGGCGGCGTCTGCTGTGCGGGGTGCGATGTTAGGAGGGGTCCCTTCCTATACACCAGGCGTTAGCAGGGGACCCCTCCTTACAACACAAGCCCGGGAGGTTGGAACGGTGAGGGAGTGGGAACAACCAAGGGCGTGGGTCGGTTGTACCGAGCGTCGGTGTGATCCAGTGTCCCCGGGCCTCACCTATATCGCCGTCGCGGAATACCGTTCGACTGGAGCCGCGTCGCGCCACTCGCCGAGAGGCGACCTGCACACCGACACCCACCGTCGCCCTCGGCCCGATACGGGTCGGGGGCGACGTCCGTTCCGAGCCGGTTCTGTCGCCCCGCTCGCCTACCTGCCGGAGCTGGCCTAAGGTCAGGACAGAGCGGTGACCGAGGAGGCGGGCGTGGGACTGCGGGACGTGCTGCTGGGGTGGCCGGTGTACCGGCAGCTCACCGGCACCGACCCGCTGGGCCGGGGCGCCGCCGCCCAGTCCGCCCGCAGCGCCGGGCTCACCGCCCGCACCGAGGACGCCGACGAGGTGGCCAGGTCGGTCTGCCCGTACTGCGCGGTGGGGTGTGGTCAGCGCGTCTTCGTCCGTGACGGCCGGGTGACGCAGATCGAGGGCGACCCGGACAGCCCGATCTCCCGGGGGCGGCTCTGCCCGAAGGGTGCGGCCAGCAAGAGCCTGGTGACCAGTCCGTTGCGGCAGACGACGGTGCGGTACCGCCGGCCGTACGGGACCGAGTGGGAGGACCTCGACCTCGACACCGCGCTGGACATGATCGCGGATCGGGTGCTGGCGGCGCGGGCGCAGACCTGGGAGGACGTCGACGCGCAGGGCCGTCCGTTGAACCGCACGCTGGGCTTCGCCAGCCTGGGTGGGGCGACGCTGGACAACGAGGAGAACTACCTCATCAAGAAGTTGTTCACCGCGGCGGGCGCGTTGCAGATCGAGAACCAGGCCCGGATTTGACACTCCGCCACGGTTCCCGGTCTGGGGGCCAGTTTCGGTCGCGGTGGTGCGACGGTCTTCCAACAGGACGTGGCGAACGCTGACGTCATCGTCATCCAGGGCTCGAACATGGCCGAGGCCCATCCGGTGGGCTTCCAGTGGGTGATGGAGGCGAAGAAGCGTGGGGCGAAGGTCTTCCACGTCGATCCTCGGTTCACCCGGACCAGCGCGGTCGCCGACGCGTACCTGCCGATTCGGGCGGGCACCGACATCGTGCTGCTGGGTGCGGTGGTGAACCACATCCTCGCCAACGAGTTGGACTTCCGCGAGTACGTGCTGTCGTACACCAACGCGGCGACGATCGTCAGTGCCGACTTCGTCGACGCCGAGGACGCCGAGGGGCTGTTCTCCGGGTGGGACCCGGAGACCGGCAGCTACGTGCAGGACAGCTGGCAGTACGCGGGCCACGAGGGCGACTCGGGCAGTGGTGGCACCGCCGACGAGCGGGACACCGCCGCGGGGCTGCGCCACGAGTCGCACGGTGCGCCGGTGGCGGGTCGGACCGACCGGGACGAGACGCTGCGACATCCGCGCTGCGTCTACCAGATCCTCAAGCGGCACTTCGCCCGCTACACGCCGGAGATGGTGGAGCGGGTGTGTGGCCTGCCTCGGGAGAGGTTCCTGGAGTTGGCCCGGGCCTGGACGGAGAACTCGGGCCGGGAGCGGACCGGGTGCCTGATCTATTCGGTGGGGTGGACCCAGCACACCGTCGGGGTGCAGTACATCCGCACCGGGGCGATCATCCAGTTGCTGCTGGGCAACGTGGGTCGTCCGGGTGGTGGGGTGTTGGCGCTGCGCGGGCACGCCAGCATCCAGGGGTCCACGGACATCCCGACGTTGTTCAACCTGCTGCCGGGCTACCTGCCGATGCCGCACCACGCCAAGCACGTGACCTTCGACGACTGGGTGGACGACATCCGGCATCCGGGGCAGAAGGGGTTCTGGGGCAACGCCCGCGCGTACGCGGCGAGTCTGCTCAAGGCGTACTGGGGGGACGCGGCGACGCCGGAGAACGACTTCTGTTACGGCCACCTGCCTCGGCTGACCGGCGACCACGGCACGTACCAGCAGGTGCTGGACATGATCGCGGGCAAGATCAAGGGGTACTTCCTGCTCGGCCAGAACCCGGCGGTCGGGTCGGCGCACGGGCGGGCGCAGCGGCTCGGCATGGCCAACCTGGACTGGCTGGTGGTCCGCGACCTGTTCATGATCGAGAGTGCGACCTTCTGGCAGCGTGGTCCCGAGGTCGCCACCGGTGAGATCGTGCCGCAGGAGTGCCGCACCGAGGTGTTCTTCCTGCCCGCCGCCTCGCACGTGGAGAAGGAGGGCACGTTCACCCAGACCCAGCGGCTGGTGCAGTGGCGGGAGAAGGCGGTCGAGCCTCCCGGTGACGCCCGCTCCGAGCTGTGGTTCTTCTATCACCTGGGGCGTCGGCTGCGGGAGAAGCTGGCCGGTTCGTCGCTGCCGCGCGACCGGGCGCTGCTGGACCTGGCGTGGGACTACCCCACGCACGGCCCGCGCGAGGAGCCGGACGCCGAGGCGGTGCTGCGGGAGATCAACGGGTACGACACCAGCACCGGCCGCCCGCTGTCCGCGTTCGCCGAGGCCCGCGACGACGGTACGACCGCGGTGGGCTGCTGGATCTACACCGGCGTGTACGCCGACGGGGTGAACCAGGCGGCCCGGCGGCGGCCCGGTCACGAGCAGGACTGGGTGGCCGCCGAGTGGGGGTGGGCGTGGCCGGCGAACCGGCGTCTGCTCTACAACCGGGCGTCGGCGGATCCGCAGGGGCGGCCGTGGAGCGAGCGGAAGCGCTACGTGTGGTGGGACGCCGAGGCGGGCCGGTGGACCGGGCGTGACGTGCCGGACTTCGAGGTGACGAAACCGCCGTCGTACCGGCCGCCGGAGGGTGCCACCGGTCCGGCGGCGCTGGCCGGGGACGACCCGTTCGTCATGCAGTCCGACGGGAAGGGCTGGTTGTACGCGCCGAGCGGTGTGCTGGACGGACCGTTGCCGACCCACTACGAGCCGGCCGAGTCCCCGGTGCGCAACCCGCTCTACGCGCAGCAGGCCAACCCGACCCGCAAGATGTACGCGCACCCGGTCAACCCGACGAACCCCAGTCCGCCCGCGCCGCACAGTCAGGTCTTCCCGTACGTGTTCACGGTCAGCCGACTCACCGAGCACCACACGGCGGGTGGGATGAGCCGCACCGTACGGCCGCTTGCGGAGTTGCAGCCGGAGATGTTCGTGGAGGTGTCCCCGGAGTTGGCCGGCCTGATCGGGCTGACCCATCTGGGCTGGGCGCACCTGGTCACCTCCCGTGCGGTGATCGAGGCGAAGGTGCTGGTCACCGATCGGATCGTGCCGTTGCGGGTGGACGGGCGGGTGATCCACCAGCTCTGGCTGCCGTACCACTTCGGGTACGAGGGGCTGGTCACCGGCGACTCGGCCAACGACCTGTTCGGCATCACCCTGGACCCGAACGTGCTGATCCAGGAGAGCAAGATCGGCACGTGTGACGTGCGTCCGGGGCGGCGTCCCACCGGAGCGGCCCTGCGGGAGATGGTCCGCGACTACGGTGACCGGGCCGGCATCGTGCCGGGCAGCACCCCGCCGGCGGTCACTCCCGGTGTGCCGACCACGCCGACCGGGACCGGCGACGAGGAGGGGAAGCACTGATGGTCGACCCGCAGCACCGGTCGGGCCCGCCCGCGTCGCCGAGCCCGGCGTACCAGCCGGCGTCGGCGTCCGGGTGGGTCGACGCGCCCCCACGGATGGGTTTCTTCACCGACACCAGCGTCTGCATCGGCTGCAAGGCGTGCGAGGTGGCCTGCAAGGAGTGGAACGGGGTGCCGGCCTCCGGCCTGGACCTGCTCGGCATGTCGTACGACAACACCGGCGCGTTGACCGCGAACTCCTGGCGGCACGTGGCCTTCGTGGAGCAGCCCCGTCCCTCCGGTCACCGCGACGCACCTTTCGCCGGCACGCCCACCGGCGACCCGGTCAGCGCCTCCTCGGCGGCGACCGCCGCCGGCACCGGCAGTCCGACCGGCACGAGCAACGCGACCGGCACGAGCAACCCGACCGGCACCGATCCCGGCCTGCCGTCGGGTGATCCGGCGGCAGCCGCCCGGATGACCGAGTTCCTGGGGATGCCGGCCGCCGGACCCCCGGGGCGTACCGGCAGCGCGGAGGGCCGGTCGGACTTCCGCTGGCTGATGATGTCGGACGTGTGCAAGCACTGCACCCACGCCGCCTGCCTGGACGTCTGCCCGACCGGTTCGCTGTTCCGCACCGAGTTCGGCACGGTGGTGGTGCAGGAGGACATCTGCAACGGCTGCGGGTACTGCGTCTCGGCCTGCCCGTACGGCGTCATCGACCGGCGGGTCGACGACGGCCGGGTGTGGAAGTGCACGTTGTGCTACGACCGGATCGGCGCCGGTATGACGCCGGCCTGCGCGCAGGCGTGCCCGACCGAGTCGATCCAGTACGGCCCGCTCCACGAGTTGCGGGAACGCGCCGCCGCCCGGGTCGCCACGCTGCACGAGCGGGGGGCGCCGGAGGCGCGGCTCTACGGTCACGACCCGGACGACGGGGTCGGCGGCGACGGCGCGTTCTTCCTGCTGCTCGACGAACCAGAGGTGTACGGCCTGCCACCGGACCCGCAGGTCACCACCCGGGACCTGCCGAGGATGTGGCAGCGGGCCGGGGCCGCCGCGCTGGCCATGGCGGCGGTGGCGGTCGGCGCGTTCCTCGGTGGCCGGCGGTGAATCCCCGCGACCCGGAGGTGGGTGACAAGTTCCGTCGCTTCCGCGACCAGGCGGCTCGTGGCGGGACCGGCGACCAGGCGGCCGATGGCGGCACCGGCGGGCGGCGGGGCGGTGGGCGCGGGAGGCGCGGCGGCGAGGAGCTGGCGGTGCCCCCGGCGGAGTTCCGCTCCTACTACGGGCGGCCGATCCTGAAACCGCCGGTCTGGACCTGGGAGATCGCCGCGTACCTGTTCACCGGCGGGCTGGCAGCCGGCTCGTCGCTGCTGGCGGCGGGTGGGCAGGTGACCAGCCGTCCGGCGCTGCGCCGGGTCGGTCGGGTCGCCGCGCTGGTCGCGGTCACCGCCAGTGCGGGCCTGCTGGTCAAGGACCTGGGTCGGCCGGAGCGGTTCCACCACATGCTGCGGGTGGCGAAACCGACGTCGCCGATGTCGGTGGGGACGTGGATCCTGAGCGCGTACGGGCCGGCGGCCGGGTTGGCCGCGATCGCCGAGGCGGCGCCGCTGCTGCCCGAGCGGGGTCCGCTGGGGCTGGTCCGTCGGGCGGTGCCGCCGGTGGGGCACGCCGCCGGGCTGGCCGCCGCGGTGACCGCCCCGGCCCTGGGCACGTACACGGCGGTGCTGCTGGCGGACACGGCCGTGCCGTCGTGGCACGAGGCGTACCCGCACCTGCCGTTCGTCTTCGCCGGCAGCGCCCTGGCCAGCGGCGCCGGGGTGGGGCTGCTGGCGGTGCCGCCCGCGCAGGCCGGTCCGGCGCGGCGGATGGCGGTGGCCGGTGCCGGTCTGGAGCTGGTCGGCGCGCATCGGTTGGAGACCCGGCTGGGGTTGCTCGGTGAGCCGTACCGCACCGGTCGCGGCGGCCGGTTGTTGCGGGCCGGCCGGGCGTTGACCGTGGCCGGGGTGGCCGGTGCGCTGCTGGGTGCCCGTAGCCGGGTGCTGTCGGCGGTCTCCGGCGCGGCGTTGCTGGCCGCGTCGGTGGCGACCCGCTTCGGGGTGTTCCACGCGGGCGTGGCCTCGGCCCGGGATCCGAAGTACACCGTGCTGCCGCAGCGGGAGCGTCTGGCACGGCGCGCCGGTGAGGCGCCGACGACCGAGCAGTGACTCGGCGGTACGGCCGGGCGCGTGCTGTGATCCAATGCTGGGTGGAGGCGTTCAGGCGGCTGGTGCCCCTCCCGGTCTTCAAAACCGGTGTGGTCCGGGATCCGGGCCAGGCGGGTTCGATTCCCGTCCGTCTCCGCCACACGGTGAGGAGATGACGCGATGGGCGACGGCGGCGTCGACCCGCGACGCCGGGTGCCGCGTACCGACGCGTTGCTGGCCGATCCCCGGCTGGTCGCGGCCGCCGCCGCTCTGGGCCGGGACCGGGTGAAGGCCGCCGTCCGGCAGGCGCAGGACCGGGCCCGT
This sequence comes from Micromonospora sp. NPDC003241, assembly GCF_053589795.1. NCBI lineage: Bacteria > Bacillati > Actinomycetota > Actinomycetes > Micromonosporales > Micromonosporaceae > Micromonospora > Micromonospora sp. NPDC003241. Next base: position 6,196 of record NZ_JBSFSO010000022.1, read on the forward strand.
CGCGGCGAGATCACCCCGGAGGCGGTACCCGTCGAGGCGCTGGCCGCGTTGCCGTCGGCGGCCCCGCGTGCGGTGCTCAACGCCACCGGTGTCCTGCTGCACACCAACCTCGGGCGGGCCGCCCTCTCCGACGCGGCGGTGGCCGCCGTGGTCGCCGCCGCCGGGCACACCGACGTCGAACTGGACCTGGGCACCGGCCGGCGCGCCCGGCGTGGTCGCGACGCCGTCGACGCGCTCGCCGCCGCCGTGCCGGGGGCCGAGGCGGTGCACGTGGTCAACAACGGTGCCGCCGCCCTGGTGCTGGCGGCCACCGCGCTGGCCGCCGACGCCGAGATCGTGGTCAGCCGGGGCGAGCTGGTGGAGATCGGGGACGGGTTCCGCCTGCCGGACCTGCTGACCAGCACCGGGGCGCGGCTGCGGGAGGTCGGCACCACCAACCGCACCACGGTGGCCGACTACGCCGCCGCGATCGGTCCCGAGACCGGTTTCGTGCTCAAGGTGCATCCGTCGAACTTCCGGGTCACCGGTTTCACGTCGGCGGTGCCGGTACGGCGGTTGGCCGGGCTCGGCGTACCGGTGGTGGTGGACATCGGGTCGGGTCTGCTCGCACCCGATCCGCTGTTGCCTGACGAACCGGACGCGGCGAGCACCCTGCGGGCCGGGGCGGACCTGGTCACCGCCAGCGGCGACAAGTTGCTGGGTGGCCCGCAGGCCGGACTGTTGCTGGGCTCGGCCGCGCTGGTGGAGCGGTTGCGGCGGTCTCCGCTGGCCCGGGCGCTGCGGGTGGACAAGCTGACCCTGGCCGCGCTCGCCGCCACCCTCGGTGATCCGGCCACCCCCACCCGGACCGCGCTGCACGCCGACCCGGCGGTGGTGCGGGCCCGCACCGAGCGGCTGCGGGACGTCCTGGCCGCCGAGGGCCGCAAGGCCGACGTGGTGCCGTCGGTGGCCGTGGTGGGCGGTGGCGGTGCTCCCGGCGTGGAGCTGGACTCCTGGGCGTTGAGCCTGCCGGAGCGCTACGCCGGCCCACTGCGCACCGGTGACCCGCCGGTGCTCGGCCGGGTGGCGCGGGGCCGGCTGCTGCTGGACCTGCGGTGTGTGCCGGAGCACGCCGACGCGACCGTGCGCGCCGCCGTGCTGGCTGTGCCCGGCGGCGACTGACCATGCTGGTGGTGGCCACCGCCGGGCACGTCGACCACGGCAAGTCGACGCTGGTGCGGGCGCTGACCGGGATGGAACCGGACCGGTGGGCAGAGGAACGCCGCCGGGGCATGACCATCGACCTGGGCTTCGCCTGGACCACGTTGCCCTCCGGGGCCACCGTCGCCTTCGTGGACGTACCCGGCCACGAACGGTTCGTGCCGAACATGCTCGCCGGGGTGGGTCCGGTGCCCGCCGTGGCGGTGGTCGTCGCCGCCGACGTGGGCTGGATGCCGCAGTCCGCCGAACACCTGGCCGCCCTGGACGCGCTCGGTGTCCGCCACGGCCTGCTCGTGGTGACCCGCGCGGACCTGGCCGACCCGGGGCCGGCGCTGGCGCGGGCCCGTGCGGAACTGGCGTCGACCACGGTGGGCGCGGTGGAGGCGGTGGTGGTCAGCGGGGTCACCGGCGTCGGCCTGCCCGAGCTGCGTGCCGCGCTGGACCGGCTGGCCGCCCGGGTGCCGTCCGCCGACCGCGCGGCCCCGGTGCGGCTCTGGGTCGACCGCACCTTCACGGTGCGCGGCAGCGGCACGGTGGTCACCGGCACCCTCGGCGCGGGCCGACTCCGCGTCGGTGACGAGCTGGAACTGGCCGGCACCGGCGAGACGGTGCGGGTGCGTGGCCTGCATTGCCTGGGTGAGGCCCGCGACGCCGTCGACCCGGTCGCCCGGGTGGCGGTCAACCTGCGCGGGGTTCCCCGGGACCGGATCGGGCGCGGCGACGCGCTGCTCACCCCGGGCCGGTTCCGGTCGACCGACCTGGTCGACGTGCGGCTGGCCGGTGACGCGGTGGCCGAGTTGCCGGCCACACTGACGCTGCACGTGGGCGCGGCGGCCGTGCCGGCGCGGGTGCGTCCGCTGGGCGGCGACACCCTCCGGTTGCGGTTGGGGCGTCCGGTGCCGCTGCTCGTCGGCGACCGGGCGTTGCTGCGCGACCCGGGCCGCCACCACGTCGCCGGTGGGGTGACCGTGCTGGACGTGCTGCCGCCGCCGTTGCGTCGCCGGGGTGCGGCGGTGGCCCGGGCGGCCGTGCTGGCCACCCTGGACGGTCGGCCGGATCTCGCCGGTGAACTGCGGCGACGCGGCCTGGTCCGGGCCGGGGACCTGGCTCGCGCGGGCGTGCCGGTGCACGTGGCCCCGGTGGCGGGGGACTGGCTGGCCGATCCGGACCACTGGGCGCGGCTGGCCGGGCGGCTCGCCGACGCGGTGGCCCGCTACGCCCGGGAGCATCCGCTGGAGCCGGGCGTCCCGGTGGAGGTGCTGCGCCGGCAGCTCGACCTGCCCGACCGGGTCCTGGTCGAGGCGTTGGTGCGGGCGCCGCTGCGGCTGTCCGCCGGTCGGGTCGGCGCGGCCGGGGCGGATCCGCTGCCGGAACCGGTGGCCCGCGCGGTGGCGTCGGTCCGCGACGACTTCGTGGCGTACCCGTTCCGGGCCCCGGACGCCGACCGGTTGGCCGCCGTCGGCCTCGGGGTCCGCGAGATCGGCGCGGCGGTCCGCGCCGGCGCGCTGCTGCGACTGACCGGCAACGTGCTGCTGCTGCCGGGCGCGCCGCAGCAGGCGGTGCGGGTGCTCGCCGGGTTGCCACAGCCGTTCACGCTCAGCGCCGCCCGGCAGGCGCTGGACACCAGCCGCCGGGTGGCGGTGCCGCTGCTGGAACTGCTGGACCGGCAGGGCCGCACCCGCCGGTTGCCCGACGACGCCCGGGTGGTGGTCGACGCGGATTCCGCCGATCCGTCGGCCGCGGGGAGTCCGGGACGCCTACCGTGACGCCATGGACCCCTCCGCGGTCTGGCGGGACCGGCAGCACCGCTGGCGGATCGAGGCGTACCGGGCGCCGGACCTGAGGTTCGCCATCTTCGCCACCAACGGCACCACCGAGTCGGCGCCGCTGTGGCTGTTCGGGATGTCGGCGCTGGCCCGTTGGCTGATGAGCCACAAGATCTCGCTAGACGACCTGGAGACCGACTGATCGCCCAGTCGGGGGACAGGGTGGGCTAAGACCGGCATTTCGGGGGTGGTCGACCCTATCGTGCAACGGATGAAGGACCGAGGTATCCGCAAGGTCGTCGCGGTGTTGGCCGGCCTCGCGGTGATCTACTTCGGCACCACCGGCCGGTCGGAGACCGAGGGCAGCGGGATCTCCGGGGGGCTGGTGGTGCTGGCCCTGCTCGCCGCCCTGCTGGTGTGGCACCTGACCAAACCCGGCGACGCGTGACGACGCCGGTCAGCGGGCCGCGACACGCCGGTTGAGCTGCCCCGCCGACTCCTCTCCGAGCGCCACCCGCACCAGCGCCGAGGCGAACCGGCCGAAGTCGTCGTCGTCGACCAACCCGGCCAGCCGGTCCGGGGCGGCCGGCAACCCGAGCCGCTTGGCTCCGGCGACCGCCCGCCGGTCGGCGTACGGGCGCAGCTCCGGCCAGACGCTCTGCACCTCGCGCAGGAAGATGTCCGCCCCGGTGGGCCCGATGCCGGGGAACTCGGTGAGCAGCCGGCGCAGCGCGGTCCGGTCGCCGCCCGCCTCCCGGTGCAGCCGACGCAGGTCGCCGTGCCACCGGTCCAGACACAGTCGGGCACCGGTGCCGAGCATCGTGGCGGTCCGCTCGTCGTAGCGGCGGTAGTGGCCGCGTCCGAGCGCGTCGACGCGCTGCTGCCAGTGGGCCGCCTCCATCGCCTGCGGGGTGCGGTAACCGGCGGCGAACAGCTCCCGGGCCGCCGCCACCGCCACACCGGCCCGGATCCGGGTGCTCAGCAACGTGACGAGCACCAGCAGTTGGTACAGCGGCGCGGGCCGGTCGGCGAGGGTGATCCCCGCCTCCTCGGCGTACGTGCGGCGGGTGAGCAGGGCCTGTGCCATCTCGCGGTGATCGCCCATCTCGCGGGAGTACCCGTTGTGGCCCGGACTAGCCCTGCTCCCGGCCGAGACGCGGAATGCGGCGGTCGGCGGCGGGTATGCCGTCGGCGAGGGAAGGGAGAGCACCGTGACGAACCCGCAGCAGGAAGAGTTCCGCCGCAACGAGCGCGGCGGCACCAGCCAGTACAACAAGGCGCCGCAGGCCTCCGGTCATCCGGCCCACCGGGGCTCCTCGTCCGGTGACAGCGGCCGTCCCGTGCCACGGGGACAGGTGTCCCGGTACGGCCCGACCGAGCAGCCGGTCGCCGACGACGACAGCGACCGACGCTGACCCACCCGCACCGGTACGACGTGCGCGCTACCGGTGCCCCGACGGCCGCAGCCGGTTCCAGGTGGCTGCGGCCGTCACCCCGTACGCGAGGTGCGGCACGAGGTCGGCGAGCCAGTCGACGCGCCGCCAGGTCCGCGGATCGGTGACGCCGAGCACCGTCAACGACCCGTCGGAGAGCGTCATCGCCCCGCCGCCGAGCAGTGCGGCGGCGCGGAGCATCGGCTGCCGCCGGCCCCGGGTCAGGACGGCGAAACCGACGGCGGCGGCCACACCGAGGCCGTACCCCATCAGCGCGCCGAGCCCGGAGCGCCGGTTGGCGGCCTGCGGTGGCGCGCCCAGGTGCAGGTGGGCCGCGTCGGCCACCCGGCCGGCGCTCTCCTCCGGGGTCTGGCTGGCCGCGCGGGCCCGCACCACGATGTCCAGGTAGGTCACCGTGTTCAGGGCCAGGGTGCCCACCGCCCCGGCGATGAGCCCGTCGGCCAGGTGCCCGCCCCTCACTTCTTCGGGTCGCCCGGTTCGCGGTTGCCCTTCGGGCCGTAGGTGCGCTCACCCCGTGCCACGCCGCGTTGTCCCCGATCCTCCTGGAGGATCCGGTTGGCGGTCTCGTCGGCCTTCTGGTCCGAGGTGTGCCGACCCGAGTCGTCGATGGCGTTGCGGATGCGGGCGCGCTGCTTGTCGTAGGCGTTGCTACCCGGACGCGGTCCTGGCATCGCTGTCTCCTCCGGTCGTCGCGGTGACGGACGTGCCCGTCTACCCGCCCGGACCGCCGGCAACCCCCGGCGCGGGGACCACCGCGACCGGGCAGTGGCTGTGGCGCAGGGCCGCCTGGCTCACCGAGCCGCGCAACAGGCCGCCGACCGGACCGTGACCGGCGCCGCCGACCACCAGGAGCTGGGCGCGGCGGGAGGCGTCGGCGAGCACGGTGGGGGCCCGTCCGCGTACCGACTCGCGGGTGACCGACACCTCCGGGTAGCGCTGCGCCAGACCGGCGAGCGACTCGGCGAGCAGCCGGTCCTCGTCGGCGCGCAGTTCGGACTCGTCGTACACCAGCGGCTGCATGTCGCCGGGGCCGGTGGAGACCGGGTGCCGGTAGGCGTGGATCGCGACCACGGAGGCGCCGCGCAGGGCGGCGGTGCGGACCGCGAACTCGATCGCGTACCGGGACGTCTCGGTGCCGTCCACACCGACCACGACGGGTCCATCGGCGGGCTCGGCGCTCCGGGTCACCAGCACCGGGCAGCCGGCCGACGCGGCCACCTTCACCGTCACCGAGCCCACCACCAGGGCGCCGAGCCCGCCCAGGCCCTGATGGCCGAGGACGATCATCGCGGCGGTGGGCGCCGCGTCCAGCAACGCCGCGGCGGCCTCGCCGTCGACGATCTCGCCGGTGACCCGCAGGCCGGGCGCGACCGCTGCGGCCTCGTCGACCGCGTCGGCCACCACCTGCTCGGCCTGCTCCCGCAACCCGGTGCCGGGCCGGTCGTCGGTGACCGCGTTGACCGGGGTACGCAGCAGCGGCCAGATGAAGGCGTGCCGTACCCGCAGCGGCAGGTCCTGTCGTGCCGCCTCGGTGGCGGCGAGCCGGATCGCGGCGCGGGACGGCGCGGAGCCGTCCACACCGACCACCACCGCCGCGCCGTTGATCGGGTCCACGAGCACCTTCCCGCCGCCGGTCGTCGTTGCGGCCAGTATCGCGGCCCGTGGGGGCCCGGCGGGGCGATACCGCGTAGCGGCACCGGGTCGGTACGCTGACGGCGACTGCCCGGGGAGGGAGCGTCGTCGATGGTGGAGCCCGACCAGCCGAGCACCGCACGGATGATCGATTTCTGGCTCGGCGGGGAGCACCACTACCCGGTCGACGTGGCGGCGGCCCGCGCCTTCGAGCAGGCGTACGGGCCCTGCGCCCCGGTGTTCCGGGCGTTGCGCGCCTTCCTCGGCCGGGCGGTCCGGGCGATCGCCGCCACCGGTGTGGACGGGTTCCTGGTCTTCGGTGCCGGGGTGCCGACGATGGGCAACGTGCACGAGGCCGCGCCCGACGCCACCGTGCTCTACACCGATGTGGACCCGGTGACGATCCGGCTGGGGCAGCAGATCCTGGCCGGCAGCGACCGGGCCGGTTACGGCTTCGGTGACGCCACCGACGTCGGCACGATCGACCCGGCGGCGCTGCACCGGTTCGTGCCGGGCTGGGGCCGGCGGCCGGTGGGGGTGGTGTTCCTCGGGCTCGCCGCCTTCCTCGACGACGAGACGCTCGCCCGGACCCTCGACGAGCTCTACACGGCTGCCGCGCCCGGCAGCCACCTGGCGATCGACTTCGACACCGAGGAACTCGCCGGTCATCCGGAGGCGCTGGCCATGATGGGCCCGGCGTTCCGGATGCGGGCACCGGCGGCGTTCCGGCCGCTGCTGGGCCGGTGGACGCCGACCGAGGACGGGATCGTGCCGGTGATCGACTGGCGACCGCAGGGCCCGCCGGAGGCGGTGCCGGACGCGTTCCACGGCGCGGTGGCGGTGCGGTCGGCCGGGTGACCATGGGTGGAACCGCCTCCGTATGATGCTTGCCCCAGAGCAAGTATCTTCGGAGGAGCGACATGCCGGATGGGCCCACGGGGGTTTCGCGCGCCCTGCGCGAGGCTCCGCCCGATCGCGTGGTCGAGGCCGCCGACCGGGCCATCCGGTCGGTCCTGGGGGCCTCGGGCACCGTCGTGTTCGTCGCCGACTACCGGATCAGCGGCCTGTGGCCGGTGCTCGACCCGCGGCAGCCGGATGCCGCCGCGCACGCCCTCCAGGGGCCGCTGCAACGCTGCTTCAGCAGTCAACAGCCGGTCCGGGCCGCCGGTTCCGACGACCGGTGCCAGCTCTATCTGCCGCTGTCGGTGTGGGGCGAGCGGCTCGGCGTGCTGATGGTGGAGATGCCCGAGGAGCCGCCGGAGAGCGTGGTGCGCCGGGCCGCGGACATCGCCGGTGAGGTCGCGCTGGCCCTGCACGCCGCCGACCGGGAGACCGACCGCTACCGGCGGGCGCGTCGGCAGGAGCGCCTGAGCATGGCCGCCGAGTTGCAGTGGGAACTGCTGCCGGGGCGCAGCGTCAGTCACGGCTCGTTCCAGTTGGCCGGTCAGCTCGAACCGGCGTACACGGTGGGCGGTGACCACTTCGACTGGTCGCTGGACGACGCCCGGCTCACCGTCACCGTGCTCAACGGTGACGGGATCGGGTTGACCGCCGCCCTGCTGACCGCGGTGACGGTGAACGCGATGCGCAACGCCCGCCGGTCCGGTGGCGGCCTGGTGGAGCAGGCCGAGCTGGCCTCCGACACGGTCTACTACCAGCATCGGGGTCACCGGCACGTGGCCACCGTCCTGCTTGAACTCGACTGCGCCACCGGCCGGGTGCAGGCGGTGGACGCCGGTTCGCCGCACCTGTTGCGGCTGCGCGGCGGCACCGTGTCCCGGGTCCCGTTGGAGCAGCAACTGCCGTTGGGCATGTTCGCCGAGACCCGGTACGTGCTCCAGGAGTTCGCGCTGGACCCGGGGGACCGGTTGTTCGTGGTCTCCGACGGGGTGTGGGGCGCGGATCCCAGTGGCCGCGAGACGTACGGGGAGCGGGCGATGGCGCGGTCCATGCGGGCCACGCGGTTGCAGCCGCCGCCGGAGGCGGTTGGTACGGTGATGCGCGAGTTGCAGGCATTCCACGCGGACGCCGACCTGCGTGACGACGCCGTGGTGGTCTGCCTGGACTGGCACGGTGCCGACGGCCGGACGCAGGACTGACGGGCCTCGGGTGGTACGAGCGGGACAATCGCAGGGGACATCGGGTGGAGCGACCGAATCTCGCCGCGGCGATCGACGCAGCCGCTGAGTCGTTGGTGGGTGTCCTCGACTCCGCCGTCACCCGACACCGGATGGCCGTGTCACCGACCCAGTTGCGGGTGCTGTCGCTGCTGAGCAGCCGACCGGAGACCAACATCAACGGCCTGGCGGAGCTGCTGGACGTCGTACCCTCCTCGGCCAGTCGGCTCTGTGACCGGTTGGAGGCGATCGGCCTGGTGCGTCGGGAGGCCGACCCCCGGGACCGGCGTGAGGTCCGCCTGACGCCCACCGCCGCGGCGGAGGTCCTGCTGGGGGAGGTGCGGTCGCGCCGCCACGACGCCGTGCGGGCGGTCCTGGAGCGGATGCCGGCGCGGGTGCAGCAGGACCTGCTGCGGGCCCTCAAGGCCTTCGGTCAGGCGGCGACCGCGGAGCCGCCGGACTCCTCGGCCCGCAGCGCCTGACGCCCCCTTTCCACCTATTATCCTAGGATGCCTTAGGGGTGGTGACGGTGCTCACACCGCCGCCGGACGAACATCACCGACAGGCGCGAGCCGAGCGGGTCGAGGCGGCAGGACAGCCCGCTATAGTGGCAGCGCATCCGACCGACCGGTGATCATCGACGGTGGGCGGCGGGCCAGGGCAGATCCCGGATCGGGGATCGCAGGGGGGTGCCGGCACCAGCCGGCCCGACAGCGCGCACGGCGTTCCATGGCGGACCCAGAGGCCGAGGTGGGGTCGCGTGCCGCGGAGGAGGTTCGGTGGCGCGTCGACCGGCTCGGGCAGAGCAACCGCAGGCCCCCGAGGCTGACGCGGGACGGTCCACCGACCGGGTCCTCACCCTGCCGAACCTGATCAGCTTCGTCCGTCTGCTGGGCGTCCCGGTCTTCCTGTACCTCTTCCTGGTGGCCCGCGCCGACGTGGCCGCGATCGTGGTGCTGGCGGTCGGCGGCACCAGCGACTGGGTGGACGGGTGGATCGCCCGCCGACTGCGTCAGGTCAGTCGCCTCGGCGAGCTGCTCGACCCGCTCGCCGACCGGCTCTACATCCTCGCCACGCTGGTGGCGTTCACCGTGCGCGAGGTGGTGCCGTGGCAGTTCACCGCGGCGCTGCTGGCCCGGGAACTGCTGCTGGCCGGTTCGCTGGTGGTGTTGCGCCGCTACGGCTACGGTCCGCCGCCGGTGCACTACGTCGGCAAGACCGCGACGTTCCTGCTGCTGGCGGCCTTCCCGATGCTGCTGCTGGCGCACGCGGTGCCGGCCGCGTCGGCGGTGGCCGGTGCGGTGGGCTGGGCGGCGGCCTGGTGGGGTCTGGTGCTCTACTGGGTGGCCGGGGCGCTGTACGTGTTCCAAGCGCGCCAGCTGGTCCGGGCGGTCGGTCGAGGAGAGACGGCATGAGCGAGCGCAGCGAGCGAGTCATCTGGCGCGGCGCGGTGGAGCCTCATGCCGGCGCGGCGCGTAGCGGAGCTTCGGCATGAGCGAGCGCAACCGGGGGTTCACCCCGGACTTCCTCACCGAGCTGTTCCAGAACCCGCTGGATCCGGGGTACGCCGACGCGGCGGCCCGCCGGGCGAAGACCGGGAAGCCGGCGCGTCCGGGGTGGTCGGTGGGGCCGATCACGCTGGTGGTCGTGCTGCTGCTGGGTTTCCTGTGCGCGGTGGCGTACCGGCAGACGATGGCGGAGGAGCCGGGGCGCGCGCAGGCGCGGTCGGGGTTGGTCGGGCAGATCAAGCAGCGGCAGGGTGAGACGGACAACCTGTCCGTGCGCGCCGACCAGTTGCGCGAGGAGGTGACCCGGCAGCGGGAGGCGGCGCTGGGTGGTTCGCAGGCGGCGCGGCTGCGGGACCTGGAGGCGCGGGCCGGCCTGGGTCGGGTACGCGGTGACGGTGTGGTGGTGCGGTTGGCCGACGGGCCGGACGGTGGGGAGTCGTTGGGCGGGGCGAAGGTGGGTCCGTCGAGGGTGCTCTACAGCGACCTGCAGGGGGTGGCCAACGATCTGTGGGGTGCCGGGGCGGAGGCGATCGCGATCAACGGGCAGCGGTTGACGGCGACGTCGACGATCCGGTCGGCGGGGGAGGCGATCCTGGTGGACTTCCGGCCGGTGACCGGGCCGTACGAGGTGTCGGCGATCGGTCCGGGGTCGATGCGCAAGGCGTATGAGGGCAGTCGGAGTGCGTTGACGATGCGTCGGGTGTCGCAGGCGAACGGGTTGTCGTTCGAGGTGCGGGACGCGGACCGGCTCACGTTGCCGGCGGCGCCGGAGCCGCGGCTACGCTACGCGGAGCCCGCGGTGAGTCCGAGTGTGTCGCCGTCGGGCGGTGACGAGTCGTCCGACTCGGGTACGTCACCCAGCCCTTCCGGAGGTGGTCGATGATCGCGGTGCTGGCTCTGCTGGCCGGTGTGGTGCTCGGGTTGTGGCTGGATCCGACGGTGCCGTCGGCGTTGCAGCCGTATCTGCCGATCGCGGTGGTGGCGGCGTTGGACGCGGTGTTCGGTGGTGTGCGGGCCAAGTTGGACCGGATCTTCGACGACAAGCAGTTCGTGGTGTCGTTCATCTCGAACGTGCTGGTGGCGGCGTTGATCGTGTATCTGGGTGACCAGTTGGGCGTGGGTGGTCAGTTGTCCACCGGTGTGGTGGTCGTGTTGGGGGTTCGTATCTTCGGCAATGTGGCGGCGATCCGTCGGCACCTGTTCCGGGCGTAGGTTGGTGTCGTGACTGACGAGCACACCGAGACGGGTACGGGGTGGCCGCAGCCGGCGGGTCCGGCCCGGCCGGGTGGCCCGGCGGGGGAGCCGGATCCGCGTCCGGACGCGCCGGATCCCGACGAGTTGAGTCCGTTGTCGCCGCAGGGGCGGCCGGAGCCGGGTGACGGCGAGTCGCCGGCTGTGCCTGTCGAGCCTGCCGAGCGGGATTCCGACGAGCGTGACGAGGCCGTCGATCGGGACGAGGCGGCGGGCGGTGCGGCTGCGGCGGGTACGGCTGGTCCGTTGCGGCGGTTCAGTTCGGCGGCGGTGATGATCGGTGTGCTGCTGGTGTTGCTGGGGTTCACGCTGGCGGTGCAGTTGAAGACGACGTCGACGGACTCGTCGTTGGCGGCGGCGCGGCAGGAGGACCTGGTCCGGATCCTGTACGACCTGGAGGCGCGGGAGATGCGTCTGCGGCAGGACATCACGACGTTGGAGGAGAGCCAGCGTCAGTTGCGCTCGGGTGAGCAGGGGCGTCAGGCGGCGTTGGAGGAGGCGACCCGGCGGGCGGACGAGTTGGGCATCCTGGCGGGTACGTTGCCGGCGCGGGGTCCGGGGTTGGCGGTGCGCTTCCAGGCGGGGCCGTCGAAGCCGATCTCGGCGAGTGGGGTGTTGGACGCGGTGCAGGAGTTGCGGGGTGCCGGTGCGGAGGCGATGCAGATCTCCGGTGGTGACCGCGCGTCGGTGCGGATCGTGGCGTCGACGTATTTCCTGGACGGGGAGAACGGGTCGTTGATCGTGGACGGGCGTCGGTTGACGGGTCCGTTCACGATCACGGTGATCGGGGATCCGTCGACGATGCGTACGGCCCTCAACATTCCTGGCGGGGTGGTGGCGGTGGTGGCGCGCGACGGCGGTAACGTGATCGTTGAGGATCGTGAGGTTGCCGAGGTTTCGGCGCTGCACGTGCCGAGCACGCTGGAACACGCCCGTCCGGTCTCGTGAGGCCGGGTGGGGCCGGCGCCGGTCGGGCCGGTGCCACCGATGGATGAGGACGCTGCTGGTGATTCCTGAGGAACTGCGTTACACCGCTGAGCACGAGTGGGTGACGACCGTGGACGGCGGTGCCGTGCGGGTGGGCATCACTCATTTCGCGCAGGACGCGTTGGGCGACATCGTGTATGTGCAGTTGCCGGAGTCCGGTGCGGTGGTGGCGGCTGGTGAGTCGTTGGGTGAGATCGAGTCGACCAAGAGTGTGTCGGAGATCTACGCCCCGGTGGGCGGTACGGTGTCGGCGCGCAACGAGGCGCTGGTCGACACGCCTGAGGTGATCAACACGGATCCGTACGGTGCGGGTTGGTTGGTGGAGATCTCTCCGGCGGATCCGGTGGCGGTGGAGGGTCTGCTGTCGGCGGACGCGTATCGCGAGTTGACCGAGAGCTGATCGGTTTCCCGGGCGGCGGTCGTGGTGTGTGCCGCGCGTCCGGTTGCCCTGTTTTTCGGCGCTGGCTAGGCTCGCCCAGTCGACCGAGAACCCAATTAGTTGTGCGTCGCGGACAGCCTTTCCGGGCACGGAGAGCCAGCCGCCGGGTGGTGTGTAGCCCGGCGGCCAGACCCGCCGTCTCCCCGACGCCGACCGAAACAGATCCGTGAGGTGGTCCCCATGACTCGCCCAGGCGACGAGTTCCCCCCGCTCGACGTCACGTCGACGCTCAATCTGGGTTCGCTCGAGGAAGCGCTGGAGGGGCCGGACACCGATGTGGTGCCGAGCCGGATGTCCGGTTCGCTGCCGCCGGGGATGGCGCTGCTGGTGGTTCGTCGGGGTCCGAACGCGGGTGCGCGGTTCCTGCTGGATCACGACGTGACAACCAGTGGGCGGCATCCGGACAGTGACATCTTCCTCGATGACGTGACGGTGTCGCGTCGGCACGCGGAGTTCCACCGGGACGGTGGGACGTTCACGGTGCGGGACGTGGGCAGTTTGAACGGCACGTACGTGAATCGGGAGCGGGTCGAGGCGGCCACGTTGAGCAATGGTGACGAGGTGCAGATCGGCAAGTTCCGGGTCGTGTTCATCGCCGGTCCGCGCCCGGAGGGGGAGGCCGGCCGGGGGTGAACGAGCCTGCGGCTTCTCCGCCGTCCGGGGTGGGTCGTGCCCAGCCGTTGATGAGTATCGGCGAGGTGCTGGCCCAGTTGCGGGTGGATTTTCCTGACGTGACGATTTCGAAGCTGCGGTTCCTCGAGGCCGAGGGTCTGGTGGAGCCGCAGCGCACGACGGCTGGTTATCGGAAGTACAGCTGGGACGACGTGTCTCGGCTGCGGTTCGTGTTGACCGCGCAGCGGGATCAGTATCTGCCGTTGCGGGTGATCCGTGAGCAGTTGGCGCAGTGGGATGCCGATGGTGCGGCACCGGAGCGGTCGCGGCCGGCGTTGGTGGCGGTGGGGCCGGACGGTGAGGTGCCGGGGCGTGGCGCCGCGTCGTCGGTCGAGTCGGGTCAGGTGCGGCTGGATCGTACGCAGTTGGTGGCGCGCAGTGGGCTGGACGAGTCGACGTTGGCGGAGTTGGAGCGGCTCGGGTTGGTGGTGTCGGATCCGCCGGGGTGGTACGACGGGGATGCGTTGATCATCGCGAAGGCGGTGGCCGGTTTGGCGGAGTACGGGTTCCAGCCTCGGCATCTGCGGGGTTACCGGACGGCGGCGGATCGGGAGGTGGGTCTGTTCGCGCAGTTGGTGGCGCCGTTGGCGCGGCAGAGTGATCCGGCGGCGCGGGCGCGGGCGGCGGAGACGGCGCGGGAGTTGGTGGCGTTGTCGCAGCAGTTGCATGCGGCGTTGGTGCGGGTGGGGTTGCGGTCGACGTTGGGTCGGTGAGGTGCGTGTGCGCGCTGATCGGCGGGTTGGTGAGTGGCGTAGGCTTGCGGGGGTAACCCCTCTTCTGGGCACGGGCGTGGTGCGCGGAGCGCGTGAGATGGCCGTGTCGCGGTCCGTGTACCGTGCAGGGAAGGGCGCGGTGCGGCGTAGTGACAACGACACGGAGGCGGCGGTGCGCGAGCTGAGCGTGGTCGGGGTTCGGGTGGAGTTGCCCAGTAACCAGCCGATCGTCCTGCTCAGGGAGGTCGAGGGTGACCGCTATCTGCCGATTTGGATCGGCGCGGTCGAGGCGACGGCGATCGCTTACGAGCAGCAGGGTGTCAAGCCGGCCCGGCCGTTGACCCATGATCTTCTGCGGGATGTGTTGGCGGCGTTGAAGGCGCCGTTGCGGGCGGTGGAGATCACCGAGCTGAAGGAGAACGTGTTCTTCGCCGATCTGTTGATCGGTGACGGGGTGCGGGTCTCGGCGCGGCCGAGTGATTCGATCGCGTTGGCGTTGCGGGTCGGTGCGCCGATTCGTTGTGCCGAGGAGGTCCTCAGTGAGGCGGGGATCGTGATTCCCGACGAGCAGGAGGACGAGGTGGAGAAGTTCCGGGAGTTCCTGGAGCAGGTGCGTCCGGAGGACTTCGCCGGTTGATCGGTGGCCCGGGTCGTGTGCCCGGGCCATGTGCGTGACCACCATCGTGGCGTCACGGTCGGTGATGGTGATGATCGTCGCTGTCGATGCGCGGCGTGTCGCGGCGGTTTCTCCATGGTAACCCCTGGCGGTCGCTATAAGGTTGCCGTGTCGAGGGGTGCGCGTCCCGGAAGCGACGTGTCACCGCACTGACGGGGAGGTTGTCCGGATGCACGAGCCGCGAGATTCCGATCCGGTTGCGGAGTGGGACGAGTCGGGTGGGATGCCCGGTTCGGCGACTGACAGTGACGGTGCGGTGGGGTACCGGGGTGTGACGGCCTGCCACGCGGTGGGGATCAGTTACCGCCAGCTGGACTACTGGGCGCGGACGGCGCTGGTGGTGCCGAGTGTGCGGGACGCTTCGGGTTCGGGTACGCAGCGGTTGTACTCGTTCCGGGACCTGGTGGTGTTGAAGGTCGTGAAGCGGCTGCTGGACGCCGGGGTGTCGTTGCAGAACATCCGTAAGGCGATCGAGGCGTTGCGGTCGCGTGGGGTGGGGGACCTGGCGGGCATCACGTTGATCTCCGATGGGACGACGGTGTACGAGTGTCGTTCCCCGGAGGAGGTGGTCGACCTGTTGCAGGGCGGCCAGGGGGTGTTCGGTATCGCGATCGGTGGCGCGTTCAAGGAGATCCAGGGGTCGTTGTCGCATCTGCCGGCGGAGCCGGTGGGGGGCGTGGCGGATCCGGAGCCCGAGGTCGCCGGGGACGGGGATCTGGTGGGCGACGAGTTGGCGGCGCGTCGGGCGCGTCGGCGGGCCGGCTGACAGGTCGTCCGCCCGCCGGTGCGGGTGTGAAGTTTTCTGCGCGCGATTCGTCGATCACGCTGTGTCTCGGGGTGGGCGGTGGGCGCACCGCAGGCCGGTGGTGTGTGAGCGCGTCGGGTGCTCCCGTCGGTCCTGCTCAGCGGGGCGTTCTGTGAACGCTTGCCCGGCTTGACCCGATCGCCGGTCGCGTTCGCCGCCAGTGACCGTGCGATGACGCACCGCAGTCTCACCGCCCGAATCCGTCACGCTGCGTGTGTGCGCGCTGGCGGTGGTGTGCTGTTCGGGACTGACGGGCGCGGCGCGGCACGCTATCGTCCGACACGGTCCGCCTGACACCACGCCGCGACGGCGGGGGTGCCTGCGGCGGACGTCGCGCCGAAAGCCGCGCGTCTGTGCACTCTCTCCCCGGCGGAAGGACTGACCTGTGACGGTCACCGACGAGACCACCCCCGTGTCGCACTTCGAGCGGATCGGCGGGGCCGACGCGGTGCGGGCCGCCGTCGAGCTGTTCTACGACCGGGTGTTGGCCGACGCGGAGCTGGCCGGCTACTTCACCGAGGTGGACATGGCAGCCCAGCGTCGGCACATGGCGTCGATGCTGACCGTGGTGCTGGGTGGCCCGAACGAGTACGCGGGCCGGGACCTGGCCACCGCGCACCGGCCGTTGGACATCCCGGTGGCGCACTACGTCCGGGTGGGCGAGCACCTGACGGCGACGTTGACGCAGTTGGGGGTGCCCGACGACGTCATCGTCGACGTGCAGGCGGTGCTGGCGCAGGTGCAGGACCAGGTGGTGGCCGGCGGCGACCGGGCGGACGCCTGAGCCGTGGACGTCTCTGGTCTCAAGCGGAGCTGGGCGCTGGTCACCGGGCACGGCGACCAGGTTCCGCTGTACTTCTACTCGACGTTGTTCCTGACCCATCCCGAGACCCGGCAGATGTTCCCGACGAACATGGCGGGGCAGCGGGACCGGTTGGTGACCGCGCTGGGTCACATCGTGTCCCAGGTGGACCAGGTGGACCGGCTGGTGGGTTTCCTACAGGACCTGGGCGCCGACCACCGCAAGTTCGCGGTGCGGGCGGAGCACTATCCGGCGGTGGGTGAGGCGTTGCTGGCGACGCTGCGGCACTTCCTCGGTGACCAGTGGACCGAGGAGCTGGCGCAGGACTGGGCGGCGGCGTACGCGTTGGTGGCGAAGGTGATGGTCGAGGCGGCGCAGGCCGCCGAGGCGGTGAATCCACCGTGGTGGGTGGCCGAGATCGTCGGCCATGAGCGGCGCGGCTTCGACGTGGCGGTGGTGACGCTGCGTCCGCAGTATCTGCTGCCGTTCACGGCGGGCCAGTCGATCGGGGTGTCGCATCCGGCGGTGCGGGCGTGGCGGTACTACTCGCCGGCGAACGCGCCCCGTCAGGACGGCACCCTGGAGTTGCATGTGCGGGCGGCGCCGGGTGGCGCGGTGTCGTCGCGGCTGGTGTACGGGTGCGCGGTGGGTGACCAGGTGCACCTGGCGTCGGCGGTGGGCGAGGCGTTGACGTTGCGGGCGGCCGGGGCGGCGGATCTGCTGCTGCTGGCCGGGGGGACCGGCTGGGCGCCGTTGAAGGCGTTGGTGGAGCAGGTGTCGGTGGAGGGGGCGG
This sequence comes from Micromonospora sp. NPDC003241, assembly GCF_053589795.1. Classification (NCBI taxonomy): domain Bacteria; kingdom Bacillati; phylum Actinomycetota; class Actinomycetes; order Micromonosporales; family Micromonosporaceae; genus Micromonospora; species Micromonospora sp. NPDC003241. The sequence continues at coordinate 23,011 of NZ_JBSFSO010000022.1, forward strand.
GCCGGCAGGTCGACCTGTACGTGGGGGCGCGGTCGCGGACCGAGTTCTATGACGGTGACCTGGTGGACAAGTTGGCCGCCTCGTATCCGTGGTTGCGGGTGACCCAGGTGGTGGGGGTGGACCTGGACCGGCCGGGGGAGTTCGTGCATCCGGTGGATCGGGCGCTGGCCGACGGCGACTGGCGGTCCCGCCACGTGTACGTGTGCGGGTCCGACGACGCGGTGGCGTACGCGGTGTCGGCGTTGACCCGCGCCGGTTTCCATCCCGGGCAGGTGCACCACGAGGGTCCGGGTGCGCAGTGGTACGGCCCCGCGTGGCGTACGGCGATGCAGAGTCCGTCCGCCCCTGACGATTCCGGAGGTGCCCGGTGAGTGAGCCCCGCAGTGACCAGTGGCGGGCCGGTTCGGTGGGTACGGCCCCGATCGGCCGGTACGACGGCACCCCGGTGGCCGGGGGTGTGCAGGTGCGGTTGACCGCCGACCGGGTGCGGCGGTGGGAGTTCGGGTCGGCGTCGTTCACCCGGCGCGGCTACGACCAGGGTGCGGTGGACCGGTTCCGGATGCAGGTGGCCGACGAGGTGGATCGGCTCACCACGCGGGTGGCGGACCTGCGGGCGGAGAACGAGATGCTCACCGGCCAGCTGGAGCTGCACCGGCACGGGGTGATGCCGAGTTCGGGTCCGTCGCCGCAGGCGCCGGCGGCCAAGGAGGTGAACCTGCTGTCGGCGGCGCAGCGGGAGGCCGAGCAGATCATCGCGCAGGCGCACGACTACGCGCGGCGGGTCGCCGAGTACGCCCGCACCCAGTACGAGAGCTATGTGCGGGCGGCGGTGGAGGAGGCCCGGCAGCAGGCGGAACGGGCGGTGCAGGACTATCGCGCGTCGGCGGGGCCGACGTTCGACGACGGGGTGGCCGCGCGGGAGGCGTTGCGGATCTACGGCGAGATGATGATCTCGCACATGCAGGCGGCGGCGCGGCACCTCGACGACGGCCGCGCCCAGTTGGCCCGCACGATGGAGCGCATCGGCGCCTCGGCGGAGGTGACCGCGTCAGCGGACCGGTCGTTGCCTCGCCACCAGCAGCCCTGACGCCTGATCGTCGCGTCGAGGCGGAGTCCGGGCGGATCCGGCAGGGGCCTCAGCCGCCGGTGTGGGCGCTCACCGCGGCGGTGACGGGGGTGGGACCGGCGACGGTCTCCAGGGTCAGTCCGGCGGTGGCGGGGGCGTCGAGCAGGGCGACGAGGACGGCGGCCACGTCGGCGCGGCTGATCGGGCCCCGGGGCGCCTGCCGGTCGAGGGTGACGTGGCCGGTGGGCGGGTCGTCGGTGAGGCGGCCGGGCCGCAGCACGGTCCAGTCGAGGTCCCGGCGGGTCAGGTCGTCCTCGGCGGCCTTCTTGGCCCGCAGGTAGGCGACGAACACCTCGTCGGTGCCCGGGGGCGGGTCGCGGTCCACGCCCATGGAGGAGACCAGCAGGTAGCGGCGTACCCCGGCGGTGCGGGCGGCGTCGGCGAGCAGCGCGGCGGCGGCCCGGTCGACGGTGTCCTTGCGGGCGGTGCCGCTGCCCGGTCCGGCGCCGGCGGCGAAGACGACCGCGTCGGCGTCGGTGAGGTGTGCGGCGAGGTCGCCTGCGGTGACGTGTTCCAGGTCGGCCAGGACGGGCACGGCGCCGTCGGCGCGCAGCGCGGCGGCGTGGTCGGGGTTGCGGACCAGGCCCACCGGGACGTCGCCCCGGGCGGCGAGGTCGCGGTGCAGCAGTCGGGCGATCTTGCCGTGGCCTCCGGCGATGACGACACGCATGTGCCGAATCTATCCGCCCCGGGTGTGGTCGTGCCGCCGCCGGCTCGCCGACGGGCCGCCGGGTGGGGCAGCATGGTACGGGTGGAGGACGTGATCGAGCAGGTGGCGGGGCTGGCGGCCGGTGGCGCGGTGGTGGTGCTCAGCGGCGCCGGCCTGTCCACCGAGTCGGGTATTCCCGACTATCGGGGGCCCAGTGGGGTGGCGCGTCGGCACACCCCGATGACGTACCAGACGTTCACCGGTGACGCGGGGGCCCGTCGTCGCTACTGGGCGCGTAGCCACCTGGGGTGGCGGTGGATCGCGCAGGCGGCACCGAACGACGGGCATCGGGCGGTGGCCCGGTTGCAGCGGGCCGGTGTGGTGGCGGGGGTCATCACGCAGAACGTGGACGGGCTGCACACGGCCGCCGGCAGCGCCGGGGTGGTGGAGTTGCACGGCCGCCTCGACGCGGTGGTGTGTCTGGGCTGCGGGGCGCGGACGACCCGGGAGGACCTGGACGGTCGGCTGCGGCGGGCCAATCCGGGTTTCGACGCGCGGGTCGCCGCGATCAACCCGGACGGTGACGTGGATCTCGACGACGCGCAGGTGGCCGGGTTCCGGGTCGTGGACTGCGGGACCTGCGGCGGGATGCTCAAACCGGACGTGGTGTTCTTCGGCGAGACGGTTCCGGCGCCCCGGGTGGCGCGGTGTTTCACGATGGTGCGGCAGGCGCGGCTGCTGTTGGTGCTCGGGTCGTCGCTGACGGTGATGTCGGGGCGGCGGTTCGTGTCGGCGGCGGCCCGGCAGGACGTACCGGTGGTGATCGTCAACCAGGGGTCGACGCGCGGTGACGGGTACGCGCGGTTGTGCGTCGACGCTCCGCTGGGGCGCCTGTTGCCGGCGGTGGCCGACCGGCTCTGCCCGGCCGGGGCGGACGGCGTGGTGTCCGTCGCGTCCTGAGCAGGAGGCCCGGGGGTTCGGTGTGGGCCGGCGGGGACGCTGGTAGCGTTGATCGTGCCGGTAGCACCCGCGTGGGAGAGACCGCCTGGCGGCAGCCGGGGCGGCGCCGAAGGGGCAAATCCTCCCCGGAACCTCTCAGGCAAAAGGACCGCGTGGGTCAGGCACTGTGGAGCGCCCGTGGGGTGTGACAGAGGGGGAGGGCCGACCTGTCGACCCCGCCCCCGCAGGAGCGCCCCTCATGACCACAGAGTTCGCCGACCGTCACATCGGCCCCGGCCCCGATGACGAACGCCGCATGTTGGCGACGGTCGGGTACGCCTCGATCGACGAGCTGATGGACGCGGCGATCCCCGAGGTGATCCGCTGGCACGGTCGTCTGGACCTTCCGGAGCCCACCGGTGAGCACGAGACCCTGACCGAGTTGCGGGCCCTCGCCGACCGCAACACCGTCGCCGTGTCGATGATCGGTCTGGGCTACCACGGCACGTACACCCCGGCGGTGATCCGCCGTAACGTGCTGGAGAACCCGGCCTGGTACACGGCGTACACGCCGTACCAGCCGGAGATCAGCCAGGGCCGGTTGGAGGCGCTGCTGAACTTCCAGACCATGGTGTCGGACCTGACCGGCCTGGCGACGGCGAACGCGTCGATGCTCGACGAGGGCACCGCCGCGGCCGAGGCGATGACGTTGGCGCGGCGGGCGTCGAAGAGCAGCAGCCCGGTGTACGTGGTCGACGCCGACGCCCTGCCGCAGACCATCGCGGTGATCGCCGGTCGGGCCGAGCCGCTCGGCATCGAGGTGCGGGTGCTGGACCTGACCGTGCAGGAGTTGCCGGCGGAGTTCTTCGGCCTGCACCTGCAGTACCCGGGCGCGTCCGGGGCGGTCCGTGACCAGGCGGCGCTGGTGGCGGCGGCGCACGAGGTCGGCGCGTTGGTGACGGTGGCGGCGGACCTGCTGGCGTTGACGCTGCTGCGGGCGCCGGGGCACATCGGCGCGGACATCGCCGCCGGCACCACCCAGCGCTTCGGGGTGCCGATGGGTTTCGGTGGGCCGCACGCCGGCTACCTGGCGGTGCGGGCCGGGTTGGAGCGGATGCTGCCCGGCCGGCTGGTCGGGGTGTCCCGCGACAGCGCCGGCGACCCGGCGTACCGGTTGGCGTTGCAGACCCGTGAGCAGCACATCCGGCGGGAGAAGGCGACCAGCAACATCTGCACCGCGCAGGTGCTGCTGGCGGTGATGGCCGGCATGTACGCCGTCTACCACGGACCGGACGGGCTGCGGGCCATCGCGACGCGCACCCACGAGGCGGCGGTGCGGCTGACCGCCGGGCTGCGGGCCGGTGGTGTCGAGGTGGCCGACGTGCCGTTCTTCGACACGGTGACGGCGACGGTGCCGGGGCGGGCCGGTCAGGTGGTGGCCGACGCGGCGGCGCGCGGGGTGAACCTGCGGCTGGTCGACGACGACCGGGTGGGGATCTCCTGCGACGAGACCACCACGGGCGGGCACGTGGCGGCGGTGTGGGCGGCGTTCGGTGTCGACGGCGTCGACGGCGCGGTGACGGCGGCGCTGCCGCAGGAGCTGCGGCGTACCGACGACGTCCTCACCCACCCGGTGTTCCGGTCGCATCACTCGGAGACGGCGATGCTGCGCTACCTGCGGCGGCTGGCCGACTTCGACTACGCGCTGGACCGGGGCATGATCCCGCTGGGGTCGTGCACGATGAAACTGAACGCCACCACCGAGATGGAGCCGGTGAGCTGGGCGGAGTTCGCCCACATCCACCCGTTCGCCCCGGCGGAGCAGACCGCCGGCTACCGGGAGATGATCGGCCAGTTGGAGGGGTGGCTGGCCGAGGTGACCGGCTACGACGCGGTCAGTGTGCAGCCCAACGCCGGGTCGCAGGGGGAGTTGGCCGGTTTGCTGGCCATTCGCGCGTACCACCGCGATCGGGGTGCGGGGCACCGGGACGTGTGCCTGATCCCGTCGTCGGCGCACGGCACGAACGCCGCCAGCGCGGTGATGGCCGGGATGCGGGTGGTGGTGGTCGGCTGCGACGACGACGGCAACGTCGACCTGGTCGACCTGGACGCCAAGATCGACCGGCATCGGGACGCCCTGGCGGCGATCATGGTGACGTACCCGTCGACGCACGGCGTGTACGAGACGGGCATCGCGTCGCTGTGCGCGAAGGTGCACGACGCCGGTGGCCAGGTGTACGTCGACGGCGCGAACCTCAACGCGTTGGTCGGGTTCGCCAAGCCGGGCCGGTTCGGGGCGGACGTGTCGCACCTGAACCTGCACAAGACGTTCTGCATCCCGCACGGCGGTGGTGGTCCCGGCGTGGGTCCGGTGGCGGTGCGGGCGCACCTGGCGCCGTTCCTGCCCGGTGACCCCGGTGGTGCGCCGGTGCACGGGCGGCCGGCGATCTCGGCGGCCCGGTACGGGTCGGCGGGCATCCTGCCGATCCCGTGGGTGTACCTGCGGATGATGGGCGCCGACGGGCTGGCCCGGGCCACCGGGGTGGCGGTGCTGGCGGCCAACTACGTGGCGGCGCGGCTGCGGGAACACTTCCCGGTGCTGTACGCGGGCAACAAGGGCCTGGTGGCCCACGAGTGCATCCTGGACCTGCGGCCGCTGACGAAGACGACCGGCGTGAGCGTCGACGACGTGGCCAAGCGGTTGATCGACTACGGGTTCCACGCGCCGACGATGTCGTTCCCGGTGGCGGGGACGCTGATGGTGGAGCCGACCGAGAGCGAGGACCTGGCCGAGCTGGACCGGTTCTGCGACGCGATGATCGCCATCCGGGCGGAGATCGACGAGGTGGCCGCCGGACGCTGGCCGGCCGGGGACAATCCCCTGGCCAACGCGCCGCACACGGCGGCGATGGTGGCCGGCGACGAGTGGCCGCACCCGTACCCGAGGTCGGTGGCCGGCTATCCGAGCGGCGTGGACCGGGCGGGGAAGTACTGGCCGCCGGTGCGTCGGGTCGACGGCGGGTACGGCGACCGGAACCTGGTCTGTTCGTGTCCGTCGCCGCAGGCGTACGAGAGCTGACGGCAGCCGCGCCGGGGCGGTCCCTGCCGCCCCGGCGTCGCGTCGACCTGGTCGTGACGGTCCCCGCAGCGGGGACTAGCCTGGGTCGACGCGGGAAGAGTCGTGACGGATCGTGAGCAGGTCAGGCGGCGAGGGCGTGTCGGGCGGGGCCGCGGTGCGGTGCGATGCTGCTGCCGTCGGGCAGCAGTTCGCCGGTGTCCTCGAAAACGATGACGCCGTTGCAGAGCAGGCTCCAGCCCTGCTCACGGAAGCAGGCGATGACCTTGGCGGCTTCCCGGTCGGTGGCTTCGGCGGAGGGGCAGGTGGGTTGGTGCTGGCACATCGGGTTCTCCGGACTGTGGGGGCACTGTGTCATGGTTCACATGACCAGTGACGCACAGTACCAAGCAAACGCATGGCGCATCGAGCAGAAGCGTGCGTGGTCCGTGGGAAATCCGCTGAACGGATGAGCCGCCACCAACCAGACGTCGTGGAAGCGCTCCCACGTACGGTGGTCGATCCGTCACCGTACGACCCGCCGGCCGCGCCCGCGTCCTGCCGAGGCCGCCGCGTCGAACTCGCCCGCTGGCAGTGGCGCCCCACCGACGGCGGCGACCCCGCCACCGCCGTCGAGGACTTCCTCGCCGCCCACGACCTGGCCCGGCACGACCTGGCCCGCCCCACCCGCCCCCACCACCACGACGACCGCGTCTGCGGCGCCGCCCTGTACGTCTCCGCCGCCGCCGGCGCCCTGCTCGCCGGCGGCAACCCCGGCGCCGCCAACCCCGCCGACCTGCCCGAGGTCGCCGTCGTCGTCTACGGCCACACCGACACCCCCACCACCGGCACCCCGGCCGGAACATGGTGGCGCGGCCCGTGGACCGAGAGCTGGACCCCCACCGCACACGCCGACGCCGTCCGCGCCGTCCGCACCGCCATCGGCCACGGCGACGTCTACCAGGTCAACGTCGTCGGCCACGCCGCCGCCCCCTACCGAGGCGACCCCCGCCCCGCCCTGGCCCGCCTCGGTCGGCTCCCCGGCGCCCGCTACGGCGGCGTCCTGACCGGCGACGGCTGGGCCATCGGCTGCGCCAGCCCCGAAACCCTCGTCGAGGTCCGCGCCGGCACCCTCACCACCCGCCCCATCAAAGGCACCCGACCCGCCACCGCCGCCGGCCGCGCCGACCTGCTCACCTCCGCCAAGGAACGCGCCGAACACATCATGATCGTCGACCTGGAACGCAACGACCTGGCCCGCGTCGCCCGCACCGGCAGCGTCCGCGTCGACGACCTGTTCGCCGTACGCCGCTGGTGCGACCTGTGGCAGGCCGAGTCCACCGTCCGCGCCGACGTCGCCGACGGCCTCGGCCTGGCCGACCTGCTGCGCGCCGTCTGCCCCGGCGGCTCCGTCACCGGCGCCCCCAAACTCGCCGCCCTGCACCACATCGCCGCCCTCGAACCCGTCGGCCGCGGCGCCGGCATGGGCGCCCTCGGCTGGATCGGCCCCGACCACCTCGACCTCGGCCTGACCATCCGCACCGCCGCCACCGACCGCCACGCCGTGCACGTGTGGGCCGGCGGCGGCATCACCTGGGACAGCGACCCGCACGCCGAGGTCGCCGAAGCCGCCGCCAAGACCGCCCCGGTCCGCGCCACCCTCGACCCGACCCCACCCGGCCGCCCCACCGCCGGCCCCACCGACCGATAACCTTGCCGACATGACCATGCGGGACATCCGAATCATCGGCGACCCGGTGCTGCGCACCCCCAGCGAACCCGTCACCAGCTTCGACGCCGACCTACGCGCCCTGGTCACCGACCTGATGGACACCCTGCTCGGCGCACCCGGCCGCGCCGGCGTCGCCGCACCCCAGATCGGCGTCAACGCCCAGGTGTTCGTCTACGACGCCGACGGCCACCGCGGCCACATGGTCAACCCCACCCTCGAACTGTCCGACGACCTACAGGACGACGACGAGGGCTGCCTGTCCATCCCCGGCCTGTACTTCCCGACCCCCCGCGCCCTGCACGCCACCGCACACGGCTACGACCAGCACGGCGAACCCCTCACCATCGCCGGCAGCGGCTTCCTCGCCCGCGCCCTGCAACACGAGACCGACCACCTCGCCGGCCGCCTCTACGTCGACACGCTGCGCGGCGACGTCCGCCGCCGCGCCCTGCGGGAGATCCGCGCCGGCCGCTTCGACTCACCCCGCCGCGCCTGACCCGCCCGCCGCCCACTCGTCCCGGGTCAACGCGTACTCCACCTCACCGGCCTGCGCCCCCGGCAACGGATCCGTCCACGGCAGGTGGAACGTGCGCACATACCGCATCCCCACCGCCGCCATCGTCGCCCGCGACGCCACGTTGACCGCCATCGTCTCGGCGAAGATCCGCGACAACCCCAGGTCGGCGAAACCGTGCCGGATCAGCTCCCGGGCCCCCTCCGACGCCAGCCCCCGCCGCCAGAACCGGCGCGCCAACCGGTACCCCAACTCGGCCTGCCCCACCACCGGCCCCTGGTCGGCCCGCGCGGGCGGCTCCAACAACCACCAGCCGACGAACTCACCGTCGATCGACCCGGCCCAGAACCCCAACCCCGGCGCCCGCCGCGCCACCGCCACCCGCTCCCGGTGCAACCGCGCCACCTCCGCCGCCGACCTCACCGGCGCCAGGAACCGCATCACCTCCGCGTCGGCGTCCAACGCCACCTCGTGCGGCAGATGCACCTCCGCCAACGGCGCCAACACCAACCGCGCGGTACGCAGAACCACCTGGGACACGCGCGTCATCATCGCGGCCACCGGGCCGCCACCGCCACCGACAATCAGCGGCCACCGGCGCGCAGCCGGAACTCCCCGTACTCGGCCACCCGGGTGAAGCCCAACCGCTCGTACAACCGCACCGCCGCCCCGTTGTCGGCCTTCACGTTCAACGTCACATGGTCCACGTCGGCCCGTAACACTCACACAGCCGCGTCACCACCGCCGCCGCCAACCCCCGACCCCGCCACCCCGGCCGGGTCGTCACGTTCCCCACCGCCGCCACCCGATACGTGGGGGAGAAGACGTGCACCCCCGCCACGGCCACCAACAGGTCACCGTCACTGATCCCCACGTACCGGCCGGTGTCCACCATCCGCGCGTCGAACCAGTTCCCCGGATACGCGACCGCGTACAGCTCCCGCAACCGAGGCAGATCCGCCCGCCCCAACACCACCCCCGCCGGCGACACCCCCACCGCGCGTGAAGGATCCGTCCACGCCATCTTCAGATGCGTCCCCGACGACGTCACCTCGAACGCCCCCGCCAACGCCACCTCGACACCGGGGGACAGGTGCGCCTCCAACCGGGCCGGCAACACCGGCACCACCTCACCCAGCAACGCCGCCACCCCGGCCGGCCGCGTCAACGCCACCAGCGTCGGCGACACCGCCCCGTGATACAGCAACACCACCGCGTCCCCACGCCGAAACCACGACGTGTACGGCCAGAAGAAATCGTCCAGATCACCCAACTCGTACGCGTGCAGCCGAGGATCCCGCCCCAACAGACCCGCCAGGACGGCCCGGTCGTGTTCCGCGCGCACCGACACCCGCCGATGATCACACGCGCCGCGTCGCGCCGCTCACCCCGCCAACCACTGGTCGTAGCCCAACTTCGCCACCAACGCCACCACCACCAGCAACAACACCCCCCGCACGAACCCCGCACCCCGCCGCAACGCCATCCGCGCCCCCACCATCGCCCCGACGATGTTGCACACCGCCATCGCCGCACCCAACAGCCACCACACGTGCCCCGTCACCGCGAACACCGCCAACGCCCCCGCGTTCGTCCCCGCGTTCACCACCTTCGCCATCGCCGACCCGTGCAGAAAATCCGCCCCCACCAGCGCGGTGAACGCCACCACCAGGAACGTGCCGGTACCCGGACCGATCAACCCGTCGTACAGGGCGATACCCACCCCCGCCACCAGCACCGCCACCACGACCCGCCCCCGGGTACGCCGCCCCGGAAACGACGACACCCCCAACCTCGGCCGCACCACCACGAACAGCGCCACCGACAGCAACACCACCAACACCACCGGCCGGTACGCCGACGGCGGCACCGCACCCGCCAACGCCGCACCCACCCCCGCGCAGAGCACCGCCAGACCCGCCGCCGGCCCCGCCACCGCCCAGTCGATACGCGTACGCCGCGCGTACGTCACCGCCGCCGCCGACGTCCCCGCGATCGCCGCCAACTTGTTCGTGCCCAACGCCGTCGCCGGCGGCATCCCCGGCGCCGCCACCAACAACGCCGGCAGCAACAACAACCCGCCGCCACCCACCACCGCATCCACCCAACCGGCCAGGGCGGCAGCGGTCAGCAGCAGCGCGACAGTCGACGGGTCCAGATCCACGGCGGCATTCTTTCCACCCCGAGGCACCCGACGCCGCCGCCTGTGGCCAGCCTCACCGGCCCCGACGCCTCCGCAGCCACACCCCGACCGCGCCCACCGCCACGAACACCAGCATCGAACAGAACAACACCCGCAGCATCGGGCAACTGTGCCACGGCGTCGATAAGGTGACACCGTGCGCCTGGCCACGTTCAACCTGCTGCACGGCCGGTCCCTGACCGACGGCCTGGTCGACCCGGCCCGCCTCACCGCCGCCGTCACCGCCCTCGACGCCGACGTGCTCGCCCTGCAGGAAGTCGACCGCGACCAGTCCCGCAGCGGCAACCACGACCTCACCGCCATCGCCGCCAAGGCCCTCGGCGCCACCGAACACCGCTTCGCCGCCGCCGTCGTCGGCACCCCCGGCGAAGCGTTCCGCCCCCTGCGCCACGACGACGACGGCCACGGCGAACCCTGCTACGGCGTCGGCCTCGTCTCCCGCCACCGGGTCACCGCCTGGCGCATCACCCGCCTACGCCCGGCACCACTACGGTCCCCGGTCTACGTACCCGGCCCCGGCGGCGGCCTCATCCTCCTGCACGACGAACCCCGCGTCGTCCTCGCCGCCGTCCTGGACACCCCGCACGGACCCCTCACCGTCGCCGCCACCCACCTGTCCTTCGTGCCCGGCTGGAACATCCGCCAACTCCGCCAGGCCGTCCGCGCCCTCCGCACCCTGCCCGCCCCGCGCATCCTGCTCGGCGACCTCAACCTGCCCACCTGGGCCGCCCGCCTGGTATCCCGCTGGCAACCCCTGGGCCGCCGACCCACCTACCCCGCCGGGCAACCCCGCGTCCAACTCGACCACATCCTCGCCGACCGGCAGGACCTGCACCGGCTACCACCGGTCACCGCCGTGCAGACCCCACTGGCCACCATCTCCGACCACCGGCCCCTACTGGTCGACCTCGGCTAGGCCACCGCCGACCACCACCGCACCCGCCCGCACATGCTCCGGCTGCACGATCCACGGCACCCCCGCCGCCACCTATTCCCAGGTAGAACCTTGGGTCATCCCGTTGACGGGCCGAGGAGCAGAGCCCTCAGATCGACGTCTTTCAGCCGTCCAGCGGTGAGCTGCCGTTCAAGATCCATGAATTCCTTGGCTCCCGGTGTGCACTCCACGCCCAGGCGATCGCCGCTCGGGCGCACCGTCGTCGAGCAGACGTTGCGCGACGAGCACCCAGTGGGCGGAGTTCCACCCGCTGCGGCAGGCCGACGGGCTTGGGCCGGTGAAGGTTGTCCCGTTTACCTGCCGGCCGAGGTCCGCTGGATAGACGCCGTCCGACTCGGGTAACCACTCGGTCGCGCCGGGCAGCCGTAGAAGCTCGGCGAGGAACTGCTGCCCGGCTGTGTCACGGTCCCAGGTCAACAGCGCAGCAAAGTCACCGATGACCCGGGAGGCCGATCTCGTAAGCCCTCGGCCTCCCTGCGGCCCTCGGCGACGTTCGGAACAGTTCCCTCCAGGACGACCTCTCAGTGCCGGTGGCGTCGAGGATCTCGGTGATCGCGGTGTGTCGCAGCGAGTGCGGGCTCAACGCACTGGCCGACGCCAGCCCTGGACGACGGGCCAACTGGCGGATCCGGGCGCGGTTTGCCCATAATGACACTGGACACACCGGTCGGGGCGCTTTCAGCAGCGTCGAAAGGCCGAAACCCGATGACGCCCAGGACCTACCCGCTGCCGGACGCTCGCTCGCGACCATCCGTGGTTAGGCTGCCGCAGCGGTCAGGGTTCGTCGGGCGCGGGCGCGGTCCCGAGCGTCTCCAGTGACACGAACAGCTGCTCGGCGTACTTCTCGGCGGCGCGGCGCACCGAGCCCGTCGTGAACCAGGAGAGCCAGACCGCCGCCCACACAAAGTCGAAGGAGATTAGTGCAGCCTGCTGCTTCCAGCCCAGCGGAACAATCGTCCAGTAGGCCAGAGCGAGGGTGCCCACAACCGCCAGCCCGCAAACCGCGACTCCCGGAATCCGGCAGGCGGACCCGTTGCGCCGCAGCCCGTAGCCGATGACCTCCTCGTAGACCAGCGGGAACCGAGCCCGGTCACGGGTGCGTTCCCGCAGCGCTGCGGTGGCGACCGCGTAGAGCGCGTCGGCCTCCGCCGGACCGGCCTGTTCCGCGGCGGCGTCGGGCAACTCGATACCGAGGTGGGTGGACACCAGTCGATGACGGCGGGCCACCACCGCCGGTGCCGGAGCATCCCGCCAGCGCAGCAGCAGCTCGGAGGGACGCCCGCCCCACGCCCTGAACAGGTCAGGCTCGGCGCGCGAGCCGCGGTCGCGGACCGCCTGCGATACCAGGACCGGCAGGCAGAACGTCGCGGCTGCGACTACCTTACCGGCGATCCCCACCGCAACCGGGATCGCGGTGACCGCCAGGACGATCAGCGGAACCACTACCAGCACGGCGGGCAGGAACCGGGCCGTGCGGTTGTACCGGTCGGCGACCAGTTGCAGCAGGGTCACGCCCGCCCCCGGACTCGGCCGGGCATCCCGTGCCGGTCAGTCGTCATCGCCGGTTTCCACCAGCGCCGACAGCGGGGTAACCGGGTACCAGCCCGCGCGCGGCGGAGCGTCCAGGCTGTGATGGCAGATGGTGCCGCCTTCGGTGGCCACGACGGTGCAGCCACGACGGATCAGCGCGTTGACGACCTTCGGCGACGGGTGCTTCGGGGCCGCCTTCGCCGAACTGATCATCGCCGTACGGGTACCGAAGTGCGGTGTCGACGGTGATCCGATCAGCCGGTCAAGGATAGTCGGGCCGAGGTTGCGGCGGCTGCCGTGGTGCGGGGCCTGAAGAAACCGCAGCGGCTGGGCCTGGAACGACCCATACAGCGCCTCGTATCGGTCGGAGGCCGCTTCCAGAGCGGGGATGCCAGCGTCGCCGGTGAACAGCATCCGCTCGCCGTCGACGGTCAGCAGCGTGATCACAGAAGAGTTGTTGCGCGGGCTGGTTTCCCCGTCGTCGCTGAGCGTCTCGGCCGGCAGATACCTGCTCGAGCACTCGAGCAGGTTGACCCCTTTCTGCCGCACGAGCTCGCGGGCGGCCATCGACAACGCCGCGGACCGAGCCTCCCGCAGTTGCTGGTCCAGCAGCGTCTCGTAGTACGACTCGGTCGGCCCCAGGACGGTCAGCTGACCGTCGAACCGGGAGGTGCCGGTGAACGGTTCGAACAACGACACCCCGTTCGCCCGGGCCGTCGCAAGCAGCTTCTCCAGCGACTCGAGGTTGGAGAAGTCGGCGATGTCCTGGCGATGCTCACCGGGCTGGTGGATCATCAGCTGCCGCACGTCGAGCAGGTCGATCGCCCCGGTCAGGCCGTCCAGGTGATCGGCGTCGGGGTGCGTGGAGATCATCAGGTCGACCTGGCGGGTCTGGTAGTACTTCTCCACGTGGGCAGCCAGGGCTTCGCTGGTGTAGCCGCGACCCCCGTCGATGACTACGACGGCGTGGCGTCCCGTGGCCTCGACGGTGAACCGGATCGTGATGGCATCCCCGCTCTTGCCACCGTCCTGGTTCTCATTCTCCACCGGGAGGAAATCAACTTCGTACACGGCCGTCCCCATCTGGCGTGTGTTGCTCGAACAGGTGATCTAACGGGAGGAAGGGTACGCCGATCATGCAGTCACCGCTAGTAACTTTTGTCGCCGGCCGTGCGCCGTATCCCGGCAGGTGTCCGGATCGTTAGTAATGGCCGCCGGTTACGCGGTGTCATCTTTGCCGCCAGCAGAGATGCCCGGCGCCGTCGGCGTGGACCGAGGCCGTCAGCCTGACCGCGATCACGCGCTGATCTGCCCGGTCGACTTCTGCCCAAGCTCGCATGGCCTGCCGCCCGTCCGCCGTCGCCCGCATCGGCAGCGTGCCTCCTACATGGACTGGATGATCCGCTGACTAGCGCTCTGCATAGTGCGCACCCGCCTTCGGCAGGGTTTCCGCGGCGTAGGCGAGATGACTTGCCGAGGTGCTGAAACTGGCACTGGTAAGCAGCTCGGCGGCCTCCACGAACATCCGGATGTCCTGGCGGTCGGGCCCACGCCGTCGGTGAGCGCACCGATGATCGCTTTCAGATGCTCGAAAATGTCGGCGGTGACCGTGCCGGTCTTCTCCAGCCGTGCGGGTGATGTCCTCCAGCCGCTTCAGCGGCGGCTCGGCGAATCGTGGGGAGCATGCTTCCCGATGGTCGATCCCATCCCCGGTGCCGCCAGTCGCGTCACCGGCAGCCTTGCACACCCGACGCCACCACCACCGTCAGCCCGGGGGACCGAACGCCAACGCCAACCGCAACGCCACATCCCGCACCCCGGTGAACCGCCGCACCTGCGCCAACCGGCCCGCCCGCACCGCCATCGCCGCCATCCGCTGCGTCGGCGCCCGCCGCTCCCGGTCGTACCGGGCCAACGCCGACGACACGTCCGCCTCCGCCGCCAACGCCTCCGACAACGCCACCGCGTCGATCAACGCCTGGCAGGCGCCCTGCCCCAGGTCCGGCGTCATCGCGTGCGCCGCGTCGCCCAGCAACACCCACCGCGCCCGCACGTACGACGGCACCGGCGGCAGGTAGTGCACGTCGTGCTGCAGCACCCCGGCCGCGTCGACGCGATCCAGCACCGCCGGCACCGGGTCGTGCCAGTCACCGAACCACCGCCGCAACGCCGCCAGATCACCCTCCGGCGGCCGGAAACCCTCCGGCGCGGCCACCGCCGCATACCAGTTCGCCACCCCGGGACCCTGCGGCGTCACCCCGAACTTGCGCCCCCGACCCCACGTCTCCCCACCGGAGGCCACCTCCAACGGCACCGTGCCACGCCACGCCGTCACCCCCGAGTACCGCAACGGGAACCGGTCACCGAACATCGCCGCCCGGGTCGCGCTGCGGATCCCGTCCGCGCCCACCACCACGTCGTACCCGTCACCCAACTCCGCCGGACCCGCCACCGGCGCACCGAAACGCACCGTGCCCGCCGGCAACGCCTCCGCCAACAGACCCAGCAACGCCGGCCGGGACAGCAGCAGCACCCCCTCACCGTGCCGCCGACGGATCCGCCCCACGTCCAACCGGGCGATCACCGTCCCGTCCGGGCGACGCATCGCCCCGTCCGGCTGCGCCCGCCCCCGTTGCCTCGCGGACGCACCCACACCGAGCCGATCCAACGCCCGCAACGCCGACGGCCAGATCCCCAACCCGGTACCCGTCTCGGGCAGCCCCGCCGCCCGCTCGAACACCGTCACCGACCACCCGGCGCGCAGCAGTCCCACCGCCACCGCCAGCCCACCCACGCCGCCTCCGATGACGGCCGCTGATCCACGCATCACCCGACCGTACTACAGATGTAGTTGCCAGCACTACTGCTGTAGTCTCGGCCACGTGGACGCCCGCCAACAACGCCTCCTCGACGCCGCCATCGCCGTCCTCGGCACCCGCGGCCCCCGCCACCTCACCCACCGCGCCGTCGACGACCAGGCCGAACTCCCCACCGGCTCCACCTCCAACCGCTACCGCACCCGCGAAGCCCTCATCGCCGGCGTCCTCACCCGCATCCTCGACCTCGAAACCACCGGCTGGAACCACCTCGCCGGCACCCTCGACCGCATCGACCCCGACACCTTCGCCACCGCCCTCGGCACCCTCGTCCACGACCTCACCACCACCCACCGCGCCCTCACCCTCGCCCGACTCGCGATCTTCGCCGAAGCCGCCCACCACCCCGCCCTGCAACACCAGATCGCCCAACGCCAACACGACCTCGCCGCCTGGGCCACACCCCTGCTCGCCGCACTCGGCGCCCGACACCCCACCACCGCCCTGCGACTCCTGCTCGCCCTCGTCGACGGCCTCCTCAACAACCAACTCGCCAACCCCGACCCCGACTTCGACCCCACCACCGCCATCACCGCCGTCCTCCCGGCCGTCCTCGACGCCCACCCCGCCTGAGACCCCACCTCACGACGACGGCCGCACCAACCCCACCAACGCCCGGTACGTGCGATTCACCCGCGCCGCCTCCCGCTGCTGCCCCGACGTCACCTCGATGTACGTCTGCGACGACGCCAACGACGCATGCCCCAACAACCGCATGATCTCCGCCGCACCAGCGCCGTCCTCGGCCAACCGCGTCGCGAACGTGTGCCGCAACGCGTGCAACCGTGCCCCACGCGGCACCCGGTCACCGATCCCCGCACGCCGGTAACAGGACTCCACCAGATACTGCAGACCACCCCGCCGCAACGCCTCACCCTGCCGATCCACCAGCAACGGCGAGGCCGGCCGCACCGAACGCGAACCGAACCGCCGCACCCGGCTGTCCAGATAGTCCGCCAGCAACGCGTCCAGATCCGGCTCCACCGGCAACACCCGAGGCCGCCCACCCTTGCCGGCCACCTCCAACCGGCGCTCACCCGGCCGACCCGCCAGCGAACCGACCCGCAATGCCAACAACTCCGACAACCGCAACCCGGCACACAACGCCAGCGCCAACACCGCCACGTCCCGCTCCGGCCACGGATCCCGCTGCCGCCCCTGCGCCTGCGCCGCCGCCGCGAGCAGCTGCTCGGGAGTGTCCTCACCCCGCAGCGGCTTCGGCACCGGCAGCGGCGCCCGGGGACGTCCCACCGCCGGCATCGGATTGCCCGCCACCACCTGCTCGGCCACCAGGAACGAGAAGAAGCCGTTCCAGGTGGACCAGGCGCGCCCGACCGAGGCGGCGGCCCGCTCGGCGGCGAAGCGGGCGAACGCCGCCCGCATCAGCCTGGGGGAGAGCACCTCGATCGACAGGGCGTCGAGGGGGAGGGGAGGGGTCGCCAGCTCCGCCGCGAGCGCGGCCACCGCGATCAGGTCCCGCCGGTACGCCGCCTGCGTGTGGGGGGAGGGCTTGCGCGTCGCCCGCGAGGTCAGGAACTCCTCGATCAACACCTGGACCCTTTCATCCCTTTTGTCATGCATAAGGGATATTATGCATGATTTTCGGGTTCGCGGCCGATCCAGGGGAGCGGGGATGGTTCGCGGCGCGAGCCGTACCCAGCGTTGGGGAGGGGGCCGTGATGCCGGTCCTCGGTCTGTCCGGGCCGAGAGGTCTCCAGGTGGCGGCGACGTGGGGCGCGCGGTAGGGGCGGGGGCCGCCTTGACGCGCCGGTCGGCGCCGGCTACGAGCGATCGGCGCGTCCGGTTGGCGTGCACCGTCGGCTGGGTGATCGTCGACGAAGCCTTACGCACCCGCGCCGGGGCGCGGCGGGATGTAAGGAAGGGTCCCTTGCTAACGCCTGGTGCATAGCAGGGGACCCTTCCTTACATCCCGGGCCGCCGGTTGCCGGGCGCGGTCGGCGGTACCCCTCTCGGGGAGTGCGTCGGAACCTCAGCTTTACATAATGTCAATTATCGAACATCGGCTGACCAGCCGGGAGGGCTCGGCGGTGGCGGCGGATCGGTAGCATCTGCTCCTCGTGGACTCCGACAGCGTGATGGTGAACGTTCCGGCGGGACGCGTGGTGTTGTCGGATCGGCGTACGCAGCGCAGTTGGCCGGTCGACGTCGGGCCGTACCGGCTCGCCGCGCATCCGGTGACGCGGGCCCGGTACGCCTCGGTCGTCGGTGTCCCCTGTGCGGCCGACGAGCGCCGTCGTCCGATGGAGACGGTGTCCTGGTGGGACACGGTGCGGTTCTGTAACGCCCGGTCCGAGGCCGACGGGCTGCGGCCGGCGTACCGGATCGACGGTGAGGACGTCGAGTGGGACACCGGTGCCGACGGGTACCGGCTGCCCACCGAGGCCGAGTGGGAGCACGCCTGCCGGGCCGGCACCGAGGGTCCGCGCTACGGGCCGCTGGACGAGATCGCCTGGTATCGCGGCAACTCCGGTGAGCGGCTGCACGACGTGGGCGGTAAGCGGCCCAACGCCTGGGGCCTGTACGACATGCTGGGCAACGTCTGGGACTGGTGCTGGGACGTCTACGACCCCGAGGTGTACGGCACCTACCGGGTGTTGCGTGGCGGCGGCTGGTTCGACGAGCAGTGGAGTTGCCGGGCGTCGGTGCGGCGGCGCAGTCATCCGAGCTACGCGATCGACGACGTGGGTTTTCGCCTCGCCCGGTCCGGTCACGCAGAGTAGTCGACCACTCCCCTCGTTCGGCCGCCTAGGCTGCGGGTGTGTCGAGTGTCGTGGATGAGTCGGTGACGGTGCGGCGGGTGGCGGGGGCGTTGACCGCGTACGCCTGTGGGGACGCGTTGGGGGTGCCGTACGAGGGGCGTCCGCCGACGGAGGACGCCGACGAGGTGATCGAGACGCCTCGGGCCAGTGACCGGTGGGCGGCCGGGGCCACGTCGGACGACACGGCGTTGACGCTGCTGGTGGCGCGGTGTCTGGTGGACGGTGCCGTGGACGCGGTGACGTTCCTGTCGCGGGTGGCGGCGCAGGATCCTCCGGTGCCGGGTGCGGGTCCGTCGACGCGGGCGGCGTTGGCGGCGTTCCGGGCCACCGGGGCGGTGCCCGACGATCGGGAGGGTGGCACGAACGGCGCGCCGATGCGGGCGTTGCCGGTGGGCTGGTCGGTGCCTCCGGAGCGGGTGGATCTGCTGGTGGCGCGGACGGTGGAGTTGACGCGGGCGACGCACCGGGCGCCCGAGGCGTTGGCGGCGGCGGTGGTGATGGCGGGGTGTGCGTCGTGGTCGGTGGCGGGCGCGCCGGTGGCGGTGGTGGTGGCGCGGGCGGTGGAGTTGGTGGAGGTGGCGCGTCCGGTGTGTGGGGACGCGCCGCGGTTGGCCGGGTTGGTGGGTGCGGTGGTGGCGGGTAAGTGGTCTCCCCCGTCGTCGGGTGTCGGTCTGGACGCGGCGGAGACGGTGGCGGCGGTGCTGCACTGTGTGCGGGGCGCGGGTTCGGTGCGGGACGGGTTGGTGACGGCGGTGCGCTGTGGTGGGGACACGGACACGGTGGCGGCGTTGGTGGGTGGCCTGTTGGGTGGTGGGTCGTCGGCGGAGGCGGTGCGGGCGGAGTTGCCGTGGAGTGGGTTGGTGGCGGTGCCGGACGCGGGTGTGGTGTGGCGGTTGGCGTCGGGTCTGGTGGCGTTGCGGGAGTCGGTGCGGTGAGGTGATGGCGGGGTTCGGCCCCCGGGGTGTCACGCACCCCGGGGCCGGTTATCCGCCTGCGGTGACGCGGTCGAGGATCTCGTGGGCGCTGCGCGCCACGGCCGCGTCGATGAGCCGGCCGTCGGCGGTGACGGTCACGCCGGAGCCGTCGCGTTCGGCGGCGGCCAGCCGGTCGACGATGTCGCGGGCGGCGGCCACTTCCTCGTCGGTCGGTGTGAAGACCTGGTTGACCACCGGCACCTGTGCGGGGTGGATGGCGGTGCGGCCTCGGAAGCCCTGCCGCAGCAGGAGCCGGCTGGTCTGTTCGAGGCGGTCCGGGTCGCGCAGGGCCGTCTCGGTGGGGCCGACCGGTGGGGCGAGGCCGGCGGTGGCGCCGGCCAGCACGACGCGGGAGCGCATCGGCCACAGTTCGGCTTTGTCGGGGCCTGGTTGCAGGCGCAGTTCGGCGGCCAGGTCCGCTTCGCCGAGGCCGAGCCGGACCACTCGGCGGGCGGCGGCCACCGCGTCGGCCCGCCATACTCCCCCGGCGGTCTCCAGGAGGGCGAAGATCACCAGGGAGCCGGTCGGCAGGCGGTGGGTGTGTTCGGCGTCGCCGAGCAGTCGGTCGACCTCGGCGAGCAGGTCGACGTCGGCTTTGGGCACCACCACGCCGGTGAGGCGTGGCCCGGCGATCGCGGTGATGTCGGCGGCGGGTGTGTCGGCGTTGACGCGTACCCACCATTGGGGGCCGGCGGGCGTGTCGGCGAGGAAGGTCGCGACGGTGTCGCGGGCGGCGCTCTTGTGCGCGGGTGCGACGGCGTCCTCCAGGTCGAGGATGCAGGCGTCGGCGCCGCGGGTGGCGGCGCGGGCCAGTTTGTCCGGCTGGTCTCCCGGCACGTACAGGTAGCTGCGGGCGATGGGCGGGGACGTGCCGACGGCGGTCACGGGCGGGTCGGGCGGGACAGGTATCGGCCGCGTGGCTGCCCGACCACGGTGCCGTCGCGCAGGATCTGCTCGCCGCGCAGGAACGTGTCGGTGACGCGGGCGGTCAGTTCCATGCCCTCGAAGGGCGTGTACTCCTGTGCGGAGAGCGACTCGTCGGCGCGGACGGTCCAGGTGTGGTCGGCGTCGACCAGGCAGAAGTCGGCGTCCAGGCCCTCGGCGATGGCGCCCTTGGTGGCCAGGCCGAAGCGGCGGGCCGGTGCCCACGAGGTCAGTTCGGCGACGCGGGCGTAGGACAGGCCGCGTTTGGTGCCTTCGCTGATCAGGCCGGGCAGGAGGTATTCGGCGCCGCCGAAGCCGGACTTGGCGACGAAGATGTCGTCGTCGGGTTCGCCGAACTTGACTTCGGCGCGGCAGCAGGCGTGGTCGCTGACGACCCAGTCGAGTTGGCCGTCGAGCAGGTGCGCCCAGAGCGCCTCGACGTCTTCGCGGGGACGCAGCGGCGGGTTGACCTTGCCGCCGAGGCCGTAGGCGGTGTCGATGTCGGCCAGCAGGTGACCGATGGTGACTTCGCGGCGGAAGTCGACGTGTGGGAACGCCTGTGCCATGCGGATCGCCGCGTCGACGGCCTTGGCCGAGGAGAGGTGCAGCAGGTTGATGGTGGGCAGGCCGGTCTCGTGGGCGAGGTAGGCGGCGATGCTGACCGCGAGGCCCTCGGAGTGCGGTGGGCGGGAGGCGCTGTAGGCGGCCAGGCCGGTGAGGGTGCCTTCCTGTTCGACCATCCGGGTGTACGCGGACATGATCTCGGCGGTCTCGCAGTGCAGCGACAGGGAGATCTCGTCGGCGAGTTCGGGGAACTGTTCGCGGGCGGCCTGCACGCCGCGCATGACGAACTCGAAGTGCGCGTAGTCGTAGCGGGCGTCGGGCGGGATCATCAGGAACGAGCTCTGGTCGGCGGAGCGTCCGTGCAGGCCGTGGCCGCCGTAGAACATGAAGATCTTGAACGAGGTGATGCCGTGTTCGCGGACGAGGTCGGGAATCTCGTCGATGTGTTCGGCGGTCATCGGTGCCACGTGGAAGGCGTAGTCGACCCAGGAGCGGTGGTCGGTGGCGGCGCGGACCTCGGGGAAGAACTCGCCGTACGGTCCGCCTCGGTTGAGGTAGTACTGGCCGGTGCGGATGTAGTTGATGGCGGAGGTGACGCCGCCCTGGGCGCAGGCGCGGCTCTCGGTGCCGGTGTCCTCGGCCAGTGGGTGGTAGATGCCCCAGTGCTGGTGGGCGTCGACGACGCCGGGGAAGGCGAGCTTGCCGCCGCCGTCGACGACGGTGGTCGCCTCGGCGTCGATGCTCGGGGCGAGGTGGGCGACCCGGCCGTCGCGTACGCCGATGTCCAGCGCCGCCGGCTGCGCCTGGTCGTGTCGCACCACGCGGACGTTGCGCACTACGAGATCGAAGGGTTGCATGTTGTGCTCCTGATGGTCGGCGGGCGACGGGTCGCGGGCGGGTCAGTCGGTGACGGTGCGCAGCCGGGTCAGTGGGCGCAGCAGGTCGGCCACGTCGGTGACGTCGGCGAGGTCGGCGACGGCGGCCACCACCTGCTCGGCGGTGTCGGGGTCGAGGCGACCGGCGACGTTGTCGTGGAACTTCATGGCCAGTTCCGCGTCGGACAGTGGTCGTTGTGAGCCGCCCCGGTTGGTGAGGACCTCTTCGCGCCAGGTCCGGCCGTCGTCGGTGCGGACGGTCACGATGGCCGGGAACTGGTAGGGGAAGATCTTGGTGCATTTGTCGTCGGCGACCACGTCGACGCGGGACATCAACGCGCGGCGGGCCGGGTCGCGGGCCAACTCGTCGGTGAAGTCGCCGAGGCCGAGGCCGAGTCCGCCGCCGCCGAGCAGGCCGGCGACGACCGCGTACGGGCCGCTGAACTGGGCCTGGTAGCCGGTGTCCGGGGTGCGTTTGGTGTCGATGGGCTGGCCGATGGTGCGGATGACGGCGGCGGGTACCCGTAGTTCGATGTGGTCGATGCGGTCGACCGGTACGTTCTGGGCGCGCAGGGCCAGGCCGGCGTCGATGGCGGCGTGGGTGAAGTGGTTGGCCGGGTAGGGCTTGAAGAAGATGTCCGGCACCGCCCAGCGTTCGCCGAGGCCGTCGGTGACCTGGTCGTGGTCGGCTTCGCCGCGCAGGAAGGCGGTGAAGAAGCCGAACCGGCCCTCCAGCACGGTGGGTGGTCCGGTGAAGCCGCGTCGGACCAGGTCGGCGGCGGTGACGGCGCTGTGTGCGGCCCAGCCGCAGTGCAGCCGTTTGACGGTGCCGCCGGTGCGGTTGGCCTCGATCACTCCGGCGGCCATCGAGGCGGTCACGCCGAGTACGTCCAGCAGGCCGTCCTCGTCGAGGCCGACGAGCATGCCGGCGGCCACGGCGGCGCCCATCGCCCCGCAGATGGAGGTGGCGTGCTGGCCGTGTTCGAAGAACACCGAGTTGTTCAGCGCCGGGTCGTAGCCGGCCATGCCGAGGCGGACGGTGACCTCGATGCCGACGGCGACGGCGGTGGTGAGGGCGGTGCCGTCGGCACCGGCGGCCTGGGCGGCGGCCAGGGCGGCCGGTACCACGGCGGCGCTGGGGTGCAGTACCGACGGCAGGTGGGTGTCGTCGTAGTCCAGGGAGTGGGCCAGGACGCCGTTGCCGAAGGCGGCCTGTGCGGCGGGTACCGCGTCGGGTAGGCCGACGACGTACGCCTGGGGACGTCCGCCCTGGTCGGCGACGTGGTCGAGGGCGGCGTGGCTGGTCGGTAGCCGGTGGGCGGCGACGCAGAGGCCGAGGATGTCCAGGACCCGTTGGCGCACGCTGGTGACGACCGGTTCGGGCAGGGGTGCGGTGCGGGCGTGGGCGGCGAACGCGGCGAGCTGCCGGGCGAGGGTCTGCTCAGGCATCGACGACCACCGCCAGCGGACGCACCGGCGAGCCGGTGGCGCCGAAGATGGCCAGCGGTGAGAGCACGAACAGGAACTCGTGTACCCGGGCGGCGGCCAGTTCGTCCAGTGCCATGGTCTCGATGATGTAGACGCCGCGTTCGACCAGCAGCACCCGGTGTGCGGGCAGGACGCTGTGGCCGGCGCCGGGGCGCAGGCATTCGAAGGCGATGGTGTCCGCACCGGCGGCGTGCACGCCCTGGTCGGCGAGCCAGGTGGCGCCGGTCTCGCCGACGCCGGGTACGCCGCTGTCGTGGCCGACGAAGCGGGTGCGGTCGGCGTCGTCGAAGTGTCGGCCCCAGCCGCTGCGGATCAGCACCACGTCGCCGGGGCGTACCGGGGTGCCCTGCTGTTCGGCGGTGCGGGTCAGGTCCTGTGGGGTGATCTCGTAGCCGGGTTCGCAGCCGTCGGGGGTGCCCAGCGCGGCGGGCACGTCGAGCAGCACACCGCGGCGCACCATCGGGGCGATGGTGTGGGCGCCCAGGTCGGCGAAGCGTCCGCCGCGTCCGGCGTCGGCGGCGTCGGCGCCGTCGTACAGCCGGCCGTCCTGGGAGACGTGGGAGAAGGCGTCGATGTGGGTGCCGACGTGGGTGCCCATGGTGATGATGTCGTTGGCGGCGGAGCCGCCGTCGACGCGGACCGCGTCGCCGTGCCGGCGCGGCAGGGCGTGCCAGAACGGCGGGTGGTTCGGTGACTGGGGCATGCCGATGGTCAGGCGGCGGCCCAGGTCGTAGACCCGGGTTCCGGTGGCCACGGCGGCCAGCAGCGTCTGCGTTCCGCTCGCCGGGCTGGTGGTGGTGCTCATGGTGGTCACGGCATTCCTTACCTTCGTGGTGGCGGCCGTCAGGCCACGATCTCCCGGTCGCGCAGGTCGGCGACGATGTCGGGGGTGCAGCCGAGTTCGTTGACGAGGAGATCGTCGGTGTCGGCGCCGAGGGGTCGGCCGGTGAAGCGGATCCGGCCGGGGGTCTCGGACATCCGCCACAGGACGTTGTGCATCAGGACCTGACCGAAGTCGGGGTCGGGGACGTCGACGACCATCTCGGCGGCGCGGACGTGGTCGTCGGTGACGATGTCGCGGGCGTCGTAGACGGGTGCGACGGCGGCGCCGGCCTCGTCGAAGGCCCGCATGACCTCGTCGCGGGTGCGGTCGGCGATCCATCCGCCGACGTAGGAGTCGAGCAGGTCGGCGTGTTCGGCGCGTTGGCGTCCGGAGGCGAACCACGGTTCGTCGATGACCTCGGGGTGTCCGACGAGGCGCAGGACCCGTTCGGCGATGGTCTGGGCGCTGGTGGAGATGGCCACCCAGGAGCCGTCGCGGGTGCGGTAGGTGTTGCGGGGCGCGTTGTTGGTGGAGCGGTTGCCGTGGCGTTGGCCGATGATGCCGAGTTGGTCGTAGACGGTGGGTCCGGGACCGACGGCCATCATGATCGGTTCGAGCAGGCTGAGGTCGACGACCTGGCCCTTGCCGCCGTTGTTCTGGCGGGCCCAGAGCGCGACCATGGTGGCCGAGGAGGCGGCGATGCCGCAGATGCTGTCGGCCAGGCCGAACGCCGGCAGGGTGGGCGGGCCGTTCTCGTCGCCGGTGAGGTGGGCGAAGCCGCTCATCGCCTCGGCGAGGGTGCCGAAGCCGGGCCGGTGGGCGTAGGGGCCGCGTTGGCCGAAGCCGGAGATGCGGACGACGACCAGCGCCGGGTTGATCTCCAGGAGGGTGTCGGGGCCGATCCCCCACCGTTCCAGGGTGCCGGGTCGGAAGTTCTCCACCAGCACGTCGGCGGTGGCGGCGAGGCGGCGCAGCAGGTCGGCGCCTTCCGGTGTGGACAGCTTGAGGCCGAGCGTGCGCTTGTTGCGGGAGATCTCCTTCCACCACAGCGGTACGCCGTCCTTGGCGTGGCCGTGTCCGCGCATGCTGTCCCCGGCGACGGGGTGTTCGACCTTGATGACGTCGGCGCCGTAGTCGCCGAGGATCTGGCAGCACAGCGGTCCGGCCAGGATCGTCGAGGCGTCGATGACGCGCAGGCCGGTCAGCGGTCCGTCGTGCACGGGAGCCCCCATTTCATATCGTTCGCATCAAGCGAACGGTGTTTCGCTCAGCAGAATAGTTTGTTGTCAGGTGTGGGGTCAACGCACCGCCCTCACCCCTTGGCGGCGCGCAGCGCCCGTCGACCGCGCAGGACCACCGCGGCGGCGAGGGCGGCCACCACCGCCACGATCGCGCCGGTACGCGCGGAGAACGCGTCGCCGAGCCAGCCGTGCAGGATCGCCGCCGCCGGGCGGATGCCCAGGAAACACATCGACCACAGCGCCATCACCCGGCCCCGTACCTCGTCGGCCAGGCCGTGCTGCATGGTGGCGTTGACGTCGCTGACCGCCAGCAGGTAACCGGCGCCGCCCACGGCGATGCCGACCGTGGCCATCACCGGCCCCGGACTGACCGCCAGCACCGCCATCCCGACGCCCAGGGCGGCCACCCCGACCGCGCCGGTACGGCCACTGCCCATCACCCGCCGCAACCGGCCCACCCAGCCGGCGACCAGCGCCGAACCGAGCCCGAAACAGGTGATGAAGATGCCCACCATCAGCTCACCGCCGCCGAAGCCCTCGGCGAACAGCGGCGACAGCGTGTTGATCGGCTCCATCGCCAACCCGATCAGGGCCACCGCCACCAGGCAGCGCACCAGCTCCGGCCGGTGGCGGACGTAGGCGACGCCGTCGAACACCCCCAGCCGACGCTTGCCGGTCCCGGGTTGCGCCCGGGGCAGCCGTACGCCGGTCAGCGCCAGCGCGAACACCAGGAAGCTGGCGGCGTTGACGGCGAACGCGGCACCGGCCCCGGCCAGCGCGTACGTGGCCGCCCCGGCCACCGGACCGATCGCCCGGGACAGGTTGAAGGTCAGCGAGTGCAGCGCGATGGCCTGCGGGACGTCGGCGCGTCCGACGATGTTGGGCACCAGCGCCTGGGCCGCCGGCCCGGTCACCGCCTGCCCCACCCCGGACAGTCCCACGAACGTCAGCAGCAGCGGGGCGTTGAGGGCGTCCAGGAACGCCAGCACCGCCAGCACCGCGGCGGCGGTCCCGCCCAACGTCTGCCCGACGATGATCAGCAGCCGCCGGTCGACCCGGTCGGCCACCGCCCCGATCACCGGCGCGAGGATCAGCTGCATCGCGAACTGCAACGCGGTGACCAGCCCCACCATGAAGGCGGAGCGGGTCAACGCGAAGATGGTCAGGATCGCCGCGACGTTCTGGAACCAAGTGCCGGTGTTGGACGCCAGCGACCCGAAGAAGTACGGGCCGAAGCGGCGGTCCCGTAGCAACGCGAGCGCGCCGCGACCGACCTCCTCGGCCGACGCGTCGGGCGGGCGGTCAGCCTGCGGCACCCGCGCCACCCAGGCCGTACCCCTGCGGTGTGCCGGCCGTCAGCGAGGTCCACACCGACTTCGGCCGCAGGTACAGCCGCGCCGCCTCGGTGCCGTTCTCCCGCCCGTACCCGGACAGGCCCACCCCGCCGAAGGGCACCAGGTCCGACAGCACCCGGTACGTGTTGATCCACACCGTGCCGGCGCGGACCTGCCCGGCGAACCGGTGCGCCCGGGCGATGTCGGCGGTCCACACCCCGGCGGCGAGCCCGAAGTCGGTGTCGTCGGCCAGCCGCAGCGCCTCGGCGTCGTCGCGGAACGACGACACCGCCAGGACCGGGCCGAAGACCTCCTCGCGCAGCAGCCGCGCCTGCGCGTCCAACCGGTCGAAGACCGTCGGCGGCACGTAGAAACCGTCGCGCAGCCGCTCGTCGTCGGGCAGGGCGGCCTGCGCCACCAGCCGCCCGGCGGCACGGGTCTCGGCGATGAACTGCGCCGTCTTGTCCCGCTGCGCCGAGGTGATCTGCGGACCCAGGTCGGTGTCGTCGTCGAACGGGTCCCCGACGCGCAGCCCGCGTACCCGCTCCGCGACCCGGTCGAGGACCTCGTCGTAGACGGACTCGTGCACCACCAGCCGGGAACCGGCGATGCACATCTGTCCGCAGGAGGCGAACACGCCCAACACCACCGCGTCGACCGCCCGGTCCAGGTCGGCGTCGCCGAAGACCACCTGCGGCGACTTGCCGCCCAGTTCCAGGGCGACCGGGGTCAGGTGCTCCGCCGCCGCGCGGGCGATCGCCCTGCCGGTGTCGTGGTGCCCGGTGAACACGATCAGGTCCACGTCCGGATGCGACACCAGCGCCGCGCCGGTCTCCCGACCGCCCGGCAGCACCGCCACCAGTTCCTCGGGCACACCGGCCTCGGCCAGCAACCCGGCCAGCCGCAGCGCGGTCAGCGGGGTCTCCTCCGCCGGCTTGAGCAGGCAGGCGTTGCCGAACGCCAACGCCGGAGCGATCTTCTTGGCAGCGAAGAAGAACGGCACGTTCCACGGGATGACCCCGGCGACCACGCCGTGCGGCTCCGGCACCGTGTACGTGTGGTACTCGACGCCGACCGGGATGGTCTCCCCGCGTACCTGCTCGGCCCAGCCGGCGTAGTAGCGGAAGCTGCCGGCCGCCCGGCGCACCTCGCGCCGGGTGTCGCTGAGGATCTTGCCGGTGTTGCGGGTCTCGATCTCGGCCAGTTCCTCGACGGCGGCCTCGATGAGGTCGGCGACGGCGTGCAGGATCCGGCCGCGTTCGCTGCCGGTGCGGCGGGCCCAGGCCGGTTGCGCGGCCCGCGCGGCCCGGACCGCGGCGTGCACCTCCTCCGGTGCGGCGGGTGCCACCCGGGCCAGGACCCGGGCGTCGATCGGGGAGACGACCTCAGCCATCACTGGTCCCTTCGTCAGCGGCCGGGGTACGCGCCCGGCGACCCGGGTCCATCGACCCGGTGAGGTGTTCGGGCACCCAGACGTCCAGCACCGCCGGCACCCGGTCACGCTGCACGGCGGCGCGGGCCCGGTCCAGGGCGGCGGCCAGGTCGGCCGCGCGCACCACCCGCTCGCCGTGGCAGCCCTGCGCGCGGGCGTGCGCGGCGAAGTCCGGCGACGGGGTGAGGTGACCGCCGAGGACCGTGGGCTCGGCGACGGCCAGACCGTCCGGATAGTGCGCGGCCAGCGTGGTGGTGCCGGTGCGGTACCCGCCGTTGTTGACCACGACGGTGACGATCGGGGCGTCGTGCTGCTGCTGCAACCACAGGCACGAGTCCGGCGAGCCGAACAGGTAGGAGCCGTCCCCGGTGACCGCGACGGCGTGCGCGCCACCGGCGGCGATGCTGGCGCCGGTCGCCGCGGCCACCGACCAGCCGAGGCTGGAGCCGCCCTTCTCGAACAGGGTGCCCGGCTTCGTGCGGCGCACCGCCGTGGTGTCGAAGACCTCCCAGGTGAGCAGGTCGTCGGGGTGCAGGTGCGCGTCCAACGCCGCCGCGATCAACGCGGGGGTGGGCACACCGCCGGCCGCTCCCCTGCCGGCGGTGTGCCGCTTCGTGCCGACGCCCGGAGCCCGGTCGCGGCGCTGCCGCACCGTGTCGACCTCGCCCGAGGCGACCTCCCCCAGCACCGCGGCCAGGAACGCCGCCGGGTCGGCGGTGGTACGGGCGTCGGCCCGCAACTCGTACAGCGGGACCCGGCTCTCGATCGGGTCGGGTCCCACCCAGCCGATCCACGCGTCCTGGGCGGGCTGTTCCACCGCGGGCATCCACGGCACCGGGTGGTCCAGCACGACGACGACGTCGAATTGGTCCAGCGGCGCGCTGGTGTGCCACGGGTTGTCGTCGGGCAGGTTGACCCGGTAGCGGGAGGCGCGCACCTCCACGCCCAGGGTGT
This sequence comes from Micromonospora sp. NPDC003241, assembly GCF_053589795.1. NCBI lineage: Bacteria > Bacillati > Actinomycetota > Actinomycetes > Micromonosporales > Micromonosporaceae > Micromonospora > Micromonospora sp. NPDC003241. The sequence goes on from NZ_JBSFSO010000022.1 coordinate 51,979, forward strand.
CGGCCAGCTCGGCGAGCAGCTGCACCGCGCGGGGGTTCTCGCCGACCCGGTCGGTGACCACCACCGGCCGGCGGGCGGTCCGCAGGCGGCGGGCCACCTCGCTGACCACGCCGGGGTCGCCGGGACCCAGCGTCGGCACGCCGAGCGCCTGGGCGCTGGGCACCCGGTCGCCGACGGGCACCGGGTGGCGTCCCACCTCCTCCGGCATCGCCAGATAGACCGGTCCGCGTCGGGGCGCCAGCGCGACCTGCAGGCCACGCGCCACGACCAGGGCGGCGTCGTCGAGGGCGGAGAGCTTGTAGTCCCACTTGACGTACTGGCGCACGATCGCGCCCTGGTCCCAGCGCTGCTGCTTCCAGAACACCGGCGAGGTGCGCGACTGCGCGGTGGTCGGCGGATACCCCGACATGATCATGATGGGGTGGTCGCCCCACATGGCGTTGTGGATCGCGCCGCCGTGGTGCAGCAGACCGAGGTCGGCGTGGGCGGCCGTCATGCTGGGTCCGCGGGAGACCATGGTCTCGCCCATCGCCGCGGTCAGCGCGACGTGCTCGTGCGGGCAGGTGATGATCTCCGGGCTCGGCTCGCCCTTCTGGCGGGCCTGCGCGCCGGCCTCCTGGAAGGAGGTCAGCTCGGAGCCGCTGTTGAACCAGAGCCGGCGGACGCCGCTGGCGGCCGCCGCCGCGAGGACCGCGGCGGCGCCACCGACGGCGGCCGGGTCGGCCGTCACAGCTCCCTCGCGCGGGCGAGGTAGTCCGGGTAGATGAGCTTCTCGATCGGCGCGGCGGAGTTGACCAGCTTGGCCTTGACCAGGCTCTCCTGGCCGGTGAGCCAGGTCTGCGGGTTCATCTGCAGGGTGTTCTCCGGGCCGGCGGCCTGCCAGCTCTCCACCAGCAGCGGCAGCTCGGCGCGGGCCTGGGCGGCGTCCGCCTCCGGGTTGTACTTGCGCAGGTCGTTGATGACCTGCTCCCAGTTCTCCTCCTTGCTGGCGTAGTCGATGGCCTTGAGCACGCCGGCCAGGAACCGCACCGGCATGTCGCTGTCCGACTCGACCATCTTGAGGCTGGTGTTGTACGAGTCCGAGGGCATCGGCGCGTGCTCGTCGGTGCTGAAGAAGACGACCTCGCCGATCTCCTTCTGGATGGTGGCCCGGTCGGTGTTGACGCAGATCCAGGCGTCCACCTCGCCCCGGCGCGCCAACTCGTACGCGGCGGTGCCGACGCCGGTGACGGGACGCTGCACCGACCCGGGGTCGATGCCCGCGTTGATCAGCATGACGTCGAGCAGGTTCTCGGTGGCGCCGCCGGTGGAGACGATGCCGCAGGTGCGTCCGGCGAGCTGGGCCGGGCTGCGGATCGGGTCGTCGGGCAGGGACACCACCTCGAACTGCGACTTCTGCCGCACGCTGGCGATGCTGACGAACGGCGCGTCCTCGTTGGCCACCGCGATGATCGCGTTGATGCCGTTGGCGCGGGTCATGTCGGCCGAGCCGCCGAGGACGGCCTGGATGGCGGTGGCGGTGCCCTGCCCGCCCTTGATGTCCAGGTTGAGGCCGTGCTCGGCGAAGTAGCCGCGCTCCTTGGCGACCATCGTCTCCACGAAGCTCAACGTCAGGCCGGAGGCGGTCATGTACGAGCCGTTCAGGCTGCCGTCGGCGTTGACCTGGTTGTCGTCGCCGCCGCAGCCGCTGAGCATCAGGGTCATGCCGCCGGCGGTGGGCAGCAGCAGCCCGGCGGAGGCGCCGAACCGCAGGAGCGAGCGCCGGGAGACCGGCGCGCCGAAGGAGGGGTTATGTGTCACGGAGGACTCCCGGGGCGAGGAAGGTACGGATGGGTGACGGATTCGGGCAAGGAGAGGTCCGCCAGTGCCGCGTCGCGGCGCCGACCGGGTCGTGTGGTGTGTCAGGTGAGAGCCGGGCCGTCGGTCAGGGGCGGCGGCGCGGCTGCACGGACTCGTGCCAGGGGATCAGCAGCCGGCGGGCGCCGGTGACGATGCTGTAGAGGGTGAAGCCGAACAGGGCCATGATCAGGATCGCGCCGAACAGCTTGTCGACCTGGAGGTTGTTCTGCAGGTTGACCGCGTACCGGCCGAGGCCCTTGTCACCGCCGAGGTACTCGCCGACGATCGCGCCGATGGTCGCCTGGACGACCGCCAGCTCCATGCCGGCCAGGATGAAGGGCATCGTGTAGGGCAGGTCGGCCTTCCAGAACCGTGTCCACCGCGACGCCTTGAGCGTCGTCATCAGGTCGTGCATGGAGCCCGGCACCGAGCGGACACCGAACGAGGTGTTGATCAGCAGCGGGAAGAAGGCCAGCAGCGCGGCGATGACCACCTTGGACGAGGGGCCGAAGCCGAGCCAGAGGATGAACAGCGGCACCAGCGCGACCTTCGGCACGACCTGGGTGGCGACGATGAACGGCCGGACGATCCGGTCGAACAGCGGCGACTTGCCGATCATCAGGCCGAGCCCGACGCCCAGCACGATCGCCAGCGCCAGACCCATCATGACCTCGTAGAAGGTCGTCCAGATGTGGGTCCGCCAGACGAACGGGTCGACGATCTGCTCACTGAACGCCTTGAACACCGCCTCCGGCGGCGGCAGCACGAACCGGGACAGGTCGGTGACCTCGACGTAGATCTTCCACGCCACGAGGAACAGCGCGATCAGCAGGGGGCTGGTGTAGAAGGACAGCCACCGGTTGTTGCGCAGCCGCTCTTTCCAGGTCGGCGGTGGTGGCTTCAGCAACTCTTCGGCGGAGGGTGTCGGCGCCGGCTGGCGCTCTTTAGTGGCAGTCACTGTGCGGCACCTCGGTATGCGGTCAGGCCGAGACGGCGGATCGGTTGTCGGGGTCCTGCACCGCGCCGATCTGTCGACGCAGCTCGGCGGCGAGATGGCGGAACTCGGCGGTCTCGGTCATGTCGATGGTGCGCGGCCGGGGCAGCGTCACCTCGGTGATGGAGTGGATGTGGCCGGGCTTGGTCCCCAGCATCACGATGCGGTCGGCGAGGAACACCGCCTCGGAGACGGAGTGCGTCACGAAGACGACCGTCTTGCGGTTCTCCAGCCAGATGCGCTGCAGCTCGGAGTTCATCATGTCGCGGGTCTGGGCGTCGAGCGCGCCGAACGGTTCGTCCATCAGCAGCACCTGCGGGTCGTGTGCCAACGCGCGGGCGATGGAGACCCGCTGGCGCATGCCGCCCGACAACTGGTGCGGGTGCTTCCCCTCCGCCTCCGGTAGGCCGACGAGTTCGAGCATCTCGCGGACCCGCGCGGTGCGTTCCCGGCGGCCGACGCCGGCCATCTCCAGCGGCAGGGCCACGTTGGCGGCGGCGGTCCGCCAGGGCATCAGGGTGGCCTCCTGGAAGACGAAGCCCAGGGGGCGGTCGCCGTCGGACCGCGTGCCGTGGTCGAGGCTCACCCGGCCGACGGTCGGGCTCTCCAACTGACCGATGATGCGCAGCAGGGTGGTCTTGCCGCACCCGGACGGCCCGAGCAACACGACGAACTCACCGTCGGCGATGTCGAGCGAGACGTCGCTCAGGGCGAGCATCGACTGCCCGCCGGCGCCGGCGAAGACCTTGCTGACGCCCTCCACTTTGATCGCACTCATGGGCTACCCCTGTCACCGACCGGCCCGCGTTTGATCGCGAGATTGTTCGCTTGTGCAGTACGCCGTTCTGTTGGTGCGAACGTAAGCTATGTTCGGCGGCAAGGTCAATGGCCTGTAGGACCCGACTCGGCATCATCGATCCGGATCAATCCCCTGATTTGGGAGAAAACCTCATGAAGTGCCCCCCGCAGCGGACCGCGGTGCTGGTCATCGACATGCAGAACGACTTCTGCTCGCCCGCAGGAGCCATGGCGACGCTCGGCGCCGACGTCGGTGTCAACGCCGACCTGGCCCGCCGACTGCCGGGATTCCTGGACCCGGCGCGGGCCGCCGGCTGCCTCGTCGTCTGGGTCCGCCAGGCCGCCCACGACCAGCTCGTGTCGCCGGCCCGTCGGGCGCGCGCCGAGGCGATGGGACGCAGCCCGCTCAGCGTCTGCGCGGCCGGCTCCTGGGGCGCCGAACTCGCCGACGGGCTACGCCCCGCGCCCGACGACTGCCACCTGGAGAAGACGCGCTACAGCGCCTTCGTCGGCACGCCCCTGCACAACCTGCTGCGGGCACACGAACGCGACCACGTGGTGGTGGTCGGCACGGCGGCCAACGTCTGCGTCGACTCGACCGTGCGCGAGGCGTACATGGCCGACCTGGCCGTCACCCTGCCGACGGACATGGTCGGCTGGACCCGCCCGGACCTGGCCGAGCCGGCGATCCGCAACCTCGGCTTCTATTTCTGCGAGACCACGACCTCGGCCGAGCTGCTGTCGACCTGGTCGGCCGAGGCACGCGCCACCTGACGACGGGGACTGCGACGCTTCGCCGGCGCGGCCGCAGCCGCCTCGACCTGCTCCGGGGCGGGCTGGTAGCCCAGCTCGGCGCTGACCTGGCGGGCCGCGTCGGCCACCAGGTCGCCGTACTCGGCCAGCAGGCGCGCGGAGAAACGGTCCTGCGGGCCGCACAGCGACAACGACCCGTAGACCTCGCCGGAGGCGAGCCGGATGGCCGCCGCCACGCTCGCCGCCCCCGCCTGCCGTTCGCCCCGGCTCACCGCGTAGCCCTGCCCGCGTACCGCCCGCAGGTCCTCCCAGAGCTGGTCGACCGAGGTGATGGTGGCCGGCGTCATCGACACCAGCTCGTGCGTGGACAGGTATTCGGAGACCTCGGCGTCGGGCAGCGCCGCCAGGATCGCCTTGGACGACGAACCGGCGACCAGCGAGTGCCGGGAACCGAGCGTGACCGACATCCGGATCTCGTGCGGCGAGAGCACCTGGTCGGTGTAGACCCGCACCCAGCCCTGCCGCATCGACAGCGTGGCCGTCTCGCCGGTGATCTCCACCAGCCGCCGCATGTGCCGGTTGGTGGTCGCCTGCACGTCGATGGCGCGCAGCGCGGCCAGACCGGCGGCCAGCGCGCCCGGCCCCAGCCGGTAGCGCCGGGTGGCCTCGTCGAAGGTCACGAACTGGTTGGCCGTGAGCTCCTTGAGGATGCGGTGGGCCACCGCCTTGGGCAGGCTCAGGTCCCGCGCGACGGTGGAGACCCCGACCATCTCGGGACTGCGTTCGGCGAGCAGGTCGATCACGGCCAGCGCGCGACCCAGGCCGCTCGCGGTGTAACGGTGGCCGTCCGCCGGCTCACTCACCGGCACCGCTGACTCCATTCGACCGTGACCTCTCGTGCGTGCCGTCGGGCGGCACTTCGCGGGTGGGCACCGGCGTGCGGCGCCTAGTGCTGGATCCCGAGCATACTGACCCGCCGTAGATACGCTCGGGCCTCCTCGGCGTTGTCGGCCACGGCCCGGAGCCGGACCAGCCGCTCGCGGCGTCCCGCCAGGTCCGCCGCGTCCGCCGAGGTGCGGTTCTCGGTGGTGGTCGGCTGCACGAAGCGTTCGGCGATCGAGCGGCGTCGTTGCGCGTACGCGGCAGTCGCGGTGTCCTGGTCGGACTCGGCCAGCGCCGCGGCCACCGCCATCGCGTCGTGGATGCCGGAGTTCAGGCCCATGCCCCCGGTGGTGCTGCTCAGGTGGGCGGCGTCGCCGGCCAGCAGGACCCGGCCGATCCGGAACGAGTCTGCCAGTCGTTGGTGGCTGCGGTACATCTGGTGCTGGTGCAGCGGCAGCAGCCCGTCCGGCGGGGTCGGGGAACCCAGCAGCAGCTCCACGGCGGCCAGGAAGTCCGGGTGGGTGCCGGTCGGCGGTTCGTCGTCGACCCCGGTGTTCGTGGACAGCGCGGCGCGCCAGATGTCCGGGGTGCGGATCAGCGAGAACCGGCCGCGCGGGCCGGACCAGTAGCCGACCTCGCTGAGATCGGGCACCGCGTCCTCGAACCGGAACGGCGTGGCCACCACCAGGCTCATCGACGGGTACGTGAAACCGGGGAACGGCACGTCGAGCAGCTTGCGGGCGATGCTTCGCGCGCCGTCGGCGGCCACCGCCCAGTGGCACGACACCGTACGCCGCTCGCCGTCGACGGCCACCTCCAGCTCCACGCGGGTGTCGTCCTGACGCAGCCCGACCACCTCGTGGCCGAAGCGCAGGTCCACGTTCGGTGCCGCGGCGACCGCCCGACGCAACTGCCGGACCAGCTTGTACTGCTCGTACTGGAGCCGGAACGGGTAGCGGGTCTCGCCCTCCAGCAGGTCGTAGGAGAACTGGGCCGACTCGGTCAGCTCCAGGTCGCGGTAGTCCAGCCGACGTACCCGGACGGCCTCGGCGAGCACCGGCGCGGCCAGGTCCAGCTCGTCGAGCAGTTCGAGCGTGGGCGGGTGCACCGTCGAACCGCGCCACTCCGAGCGCACCTCGTCGTGGCCCTGTTCCAGCACGACCACGGGTATGTCGTACCGGGCCAGCGCGAGGGCGGTCACCATGCCCACCGGTCCGCCGCCGAGGACGACGACCGGTGCCTGCACCGAGTGGCTTGGCGGCACGTTCACTCCTTCCGGCCGGCGGTCCCGCCGGCGATCTGCGTCGTGTCGGTGGCGGCCAGGACGTCGGCCAGGTGTCGCAGCGCCGGACTCGGCGACTGCGCCGCCAGGTGCGCGGCCCCGGCGGCCCGCATCGACTGCCAGGCGCCGGCCAGGTTCGAGGAGAGCACCGGCACGGGCGAGCGCGGCACGACCTCGTCGAGCACGTCCAGGCTCGGCGCGCCGGTGCCGGTGAGCAGCACCGCGTGTCCGTCGGCGGCGGTCGCGTCCAGGGTGTCCAGCACGCGGTGCACGGTGTCGCCGACGGTGGTCGAGGTGAGGTCGTAGATGGCGCCCGTGCCGGGCACGGCCACCACCTCGGTGACGGTGCGGCCGGTCGCCCGCCAGAACTCCGCCGCCTGCGCGGTGAGCCACTGCGGGTACGGCGACACCAGCGTCAGCGACCGTACGCCGAGCCGGTCGAGCACCTGCCGCACGGCGCTCGCGGCACCGACCACGGGGCTGCCGAGCCGATCGCCGGCGGCCCGGTCGACGTGGTCGGCGTCGGCGTGCCGGTAGTAGCAGCCGGTGCAGGCGACGTAGGTGGCCCCCAGCTCCAGTCCCCGCAGCGTGGCGGCGGTCTCCGGGAGCAGGTCGGCGTACCGGTCCAGCCGGTCGGCGAGGGAGCCGTCGACGACCGGGAGGCGGGCCACGTGGTAGCGCAGCCGTGGCGGCAGCAGGCGGCGCAGTTCGGGCTCGACGGTCGGGTTGGCCGGCGGGACGATGACGCCCAGAGCGGTCTCGACCACGACACCCCCATCAGAATGTTCGACTGAGCCGTACGCCGTTCGACGTACTGGAACGATAGGGGTTGCGGCGGGACATGGTCAACCCACCCGACGGGCGCGTCCGCGCACGCCAGGGCAGGGATGAGAAGCGGAGCGGGTCAGAGACCGCCGCCGACGCGCAGCACCGCGCCGCTGGTGTAGGAGGCGTCCGGGCCGAGCAGCCAGGCGATGGCGGCGGCGACCTCGTCGGGTTCGCCGGGACGACCCAGCGGGATCCGCCCGGCGGCCCGCTCGGGCCGGTCCGGCTGCCCGGAGAGGGCGTGGATGTCGGTGCGGATGATGCCCGGGGCCACCGCGTTGACCCGGATCCCACGCGGGGCCAACTCCTTGGCCAGACCGACGGTGAGCGCGTCGGTGCCGGCCTTGACCGCGGCGTAGTGGACGTACTCGCCGGGACCGCCGAGGGTGGCGGCGACCGAGGAGATGTTGACGATCGCCCCGCCGGCCGTCATCCGCCGGGCCGCCTGCTGCGCGCAGAGCACGTAGCCGACCAGGTTGACGTCGACCACCTCGCGCAGGTCGTCCAGGCGCAGCTCGGTGAAGGGACCGATCGGGCTGGTGACACCGGCGTTGTTGACCAGGCCGGTCAGCGGGCCGAGGGCCTCGGCGGCGGCGAACAGGGCGGCCACCTGGTCGGGGTCGCGGGTGTCGGCGGGCACCGCGACGGCGCGTACCCCGATGGCGTGCAGCTCGGCCACGACGGCGTCGGCGGCGGCGTGGTCGCGCCGGTAGCCGAGGGCGAGATGGTGGCCCGCGTGGGCCAGCCGCCGGGCGGTGGCCGCGCCGATGCCGCGCCCGCCGCCGGTGATGACGGTGACCGGTGCCATTGATCGTCTCCCCTGCCCCCGAGCCGGTGTCGGCGACGTTACCGGGGCGTTCGCCGGCCCCGGTAGCCGGGTGTGGCCGAGGACACGGCCGGTGACCGGGCGTGGCATACGCTCTCGCCGACGACGGTGTCGAGTGAGGAGCGCACATGGCGGGTGTGGGTGTCGGGGAACTGGTCGAGGACTTCGCGCTGCCGGACGAGACCGGCCGCCTCCGGCGGCTGTCGGAGTTCCTGGCGGACGGGCCGGTGGTGCTGTTCTTCTATCCGGCCGCGATGACGCGCGGCTGCACCGCGCAGAGCTGCCACTTCCGTGACCTGGCGGCGGAGTTCGCCGCGGTGGGCGCGCAACGGGTGGGCATCAGCCGGGACCCGGTGCAACGGCAGGCCGAGTTCTCCCGCCGCAACGACTTCGACTTCCCGCTGCTGTCCGACCCCGACGGCGCGGTGGCGGACCGGTTCGGGGTACGACGGCGGCTGCCGCTCGGCGCGTTGAGCACCCGACGGATGACCTTCGTGATCGGCGTCGATCGACGTTTCGTCGAGGTGGTGCACAGTGAACTGGACATGAACCGGCACGCGGACCGGGCGCTGAAAGCGTTGGGGGGCTGATCTTCACGATGTCGCCGGGGACTGGTATCAAAGCAGGCGACTGAACACGTGTACGACGGATGAGGGAGCGCGATGGGTGTCGCTGGCCAGGGTTTGTCCGATGACGAGGTGCGCGGCATCCGAGAGGCGTTGGCCGCGGGACGCAAGCCGAAGGTGGTGTTCACGGCCTCGGCCGGTCAGATCGCCGGGCAGATCGGCCAGGTGGTCGAACTGACCGACCCGGCGGTGTCCGACGAGTACGTGGTGGTGCGCTTCGGCCGCGACGAGCTGCCCTTCTCCCCCGCCGACGTGGCGGTGGCGCCCCGGGGCGCCGGCCGTAAACCGGCCGAGACGAAGGTGGAGCCGGCGCCGGTCGAGCCGCCGGTGGCGGAGCCGGAGTTCGTGCTGGACCGGGTGCCGCAGCCCCGGCGGGAGGAGCCGGTGCGACAGGAGGAGCCGAAGGTGGAGACGGTCGAGGCCAAGCCCGCTGCGCGGCGGCCGGTGAAGGCGGCCAAGCCGAAGGGGCCGGCCGGGTTGACGGTCACCCTGGCGTACGCCGAGGGCGAGTGGACGGTGGCCGCGCAGCAGGGCGGCAAGGTGCTGGCCAAGCCGTACGTGCTCAAGCCGGCCGAGGCGCTGCGGATGGTGGCGCTGGTGGACGTGCCCGGTGTGCACGAGGCGGTGGAGCAGATCCTGGCGTCGGAGCGGTCCGAGGCCGAGCGGCAGGCCGAGAAGCTGCGGGCCGAGCTGGCCGAGATCGAGGCCCGGCTGGCGGAGCTGCGCGAGGCGAGCTGAGGCAGGCATCAGGTGAGCGTGGGGCCCGGGACGGATGCGTCCCGGGCCCCACGTGTGTCGTCGCCCGGGTCAGGAGGTGCCGGTGCTCGGCTCGTGCCGGACCGGGAAGTTCACCGAGTTGGCGATGAAACAGACCCGGTGCGCGTGGTCGTGCAGCGCGGTCGCGGTGTCGGTGTCGGCGGGATCGGCGAGGGTGACCCGGGGACGCAGGACGACCTCGGTGAAGTGGCCGCTACCCGTCTTGTTGTCGGTGGTCATGCTGCCGGTGGCGGTGTCGACGTAGTCGGTGACGACGATGCCGTTGTCGGCGCACAGGTGCAGGTAGGCCAGCATGTGGCACTGCGACAGCGCGGCCAGCAGGAGCTGTTCGGGGTTCCACCGGGTGCGGTCGCCCCGGAAGGTCGGGTCGGAGCTGCCGGCGATCGGGGGCGGGCCGTCGGCGGTCACGTCGTGGTCGCGTCGGTAGGCGCGGTAGCCGCTGGTGCCGGTGCCGAGGTTGCCGGTCCAGGTGACGGTGGTGCGGTAGGTGTGCTGGTGAGGCATCAGGTCATGGTGCCGGATCGGCCCGGGATGCGGGGTCCCGGGCCGATCCGGTCAGTGCTGCGGGATGTGCTTGACGCCGATGCGCTTGCGGAACACCCAGTACGTCCAGCCCTGGTAGGCCAGCACGATCGGGGTGAAGAACACCGCGACCCAGGTCATGATCCGCAGCGTGTAGGGGGTGGAGGCGGCGTTGGTGGCGGTCAGCGTGCCGGCCGGGTCCAGCGTGGAGGGCATCACGGTGGGGAACAGCGCGGCGAACAGGGTCGCCACGGCCAAGCCGATGGCCAGCGCGGTGCCGGTGAAGGCCCAGCCCTCGCGCCGGACCCGGGCGGCGGCGAGACCGCCGAGCAGGGCCAGGGCGGCGCCGGTGGCCAGCACCACGGCGGCGGTGCTGGAGCGGATGGTCAGGGTCCAGGTGAGGAACGCGACCGCCAGCACGGCGGTGACCACGCCGAGACGCACGGCGAGGGTGGCGGCGCGGCCCCGGATGTCGCCGACGGTCTTGAGGGCGATGAAGACGGCGCCGTGGGTGGCGAACAGCGCCGCCGTGGTCGCGCCACCGAGCAGCGCGTACGGGTGCAGCAGGTCGACCAGTCCGCCGACGAACTCGTGGTCGGCGTCCAGGGGTACGCCGCGCAGGATGTTGGCGAAGGCCACGCCCCACAGGATCGCCGGGATGAGCGAGCCGAAGAAGATCGCGTTGTCCCACCGGCGCTTCCAGGACGCCTCGGGGCGCTTGTGGCGGTACTCGAAGGCGACGCCCCGGGCGATCAGGGCCAGCAGGATCAGCAGCAGCGGCAGATAGAAGCCGGAGAAGAGGGTGGCGTACCACTCGGGGAAGGCGGCGAACATCGCGCCACCGGCGGTGATCAGCCAGACCTCGTTGCCGTCCCAGACCGGCCCGATCGTGTTGATCATGACGCGGCGTTCGCGGTCGTCGCGTCCGAGCACGGGCAGTAGCATGCCGACGCCGAAGTCGAAGCCCTCCAGGATGAAGTAGCCGGTGAACAGCACGGCGACGAGGAGAAACCAGATGGTGGTCAGTTCCACGGTGGGGCTCCGGGTCAGTAGGCGAACGCGAGCGGGCGGTCCGCGTCGTCGTCGGTGTCGTCGGGTTCGGGCGCGGGCGTGACGTCGGGTACGCCGGCCTTGGCGTACCGGATCAGCAGTTTGACCTCGACCACGGCGAGGACGGCGTAGATGATCGTGAAGGCGGCGAAGCTGGTGAGCACCTCGCCCAGGGAGACGCTGCGGGACACGCCGTCGCGGGTGAGCATCTCGCCGAAGACGATCCAGGGCTGGCGGCCCATCTCGGTGAAGATCCAGCCGAAGGAGTTGGCCAGCAGCGGCAGGACCGGCATGACCAGGCCGGCGCGCAGCAGCCACTTCCCGCGCGGCGTGCGGCCCCTGCGCTGTGACCAGAGCACCAGCAGGGCGATGGCGGCGGCGGCGAGCCCGAAGCCGATCATGAAGCGGAAGCTCCAGTAGGTGACCGGGATGATCGGGGTGTAGCTGCCGGGGCCGTACTGGGCGGTGTAGAGGGCCTGGAGGTCGTTGATGCCGTGCACGGTGCCATTGGGGTCGCCGGTGCCCAGGTACGACAGCAGGTACGGGATCTTGATGGCGAACAGTTCCCGGCTGCCGTCGAGGCTGCCGATGGTGAGTACGGAGAACGAGGCGGGGCTCTCGGTGTCGTAGAGGCCCTCGGCGGCGGCCATCTTCATCGGCTGCACCTCGGTCATGATCTTGCCCTGGATGTCGCCGGTGATCACCACGACGGCGGCGGCGACCAGGGTGACCCAGGAGCCGAAGCGGGCCGCGAACCGGTAGGCCGGGGTGTCCTCGCTGTCGGGGCGGCGGATCAGGTGCCACAGGGCGACCGCCACCAGCAGCGACCCGGCGACCAGGAAGGCGCCGGCGATGGTGTGCGGGAAGGTGATCAGGGCGACCTTGTTGGTGAGCACGGCGACGAAGTCGGTCAGCTCGGCGCGCCCGGTCTCCGGGTTGATCCAGTAGCCGACCGGGTTCTGCATGAACGAGTTGGCGGCGAGGATGAAGTACGCCGACAGGTTGGAGCCGATCGCGGCGGCCCAGATGCTGGCCAGGTGCAGGCGTCTGGGCAGCCGGTCCCAGCCGAAGATCCACAGGCCGATGAAGGTGGATTCGAGGAAGAAGGCGACCAGCGCCTCGATGGCGAGAGGGGCGCCGAAGATGTCGCCGACGAAGCGGGAGTAGTCGCTCCAGTTCATGCCGAACTGGAACTCCTGCACGATGCCGGTGACCACGCCCATCGCGAAGTTGATCAGGAACAGTTTGCCGTAGAACTTGGTGAGCTTGAGGTACTTCTCGTCCCCGGTGCGGTGCCAGAGGGTCTGCAGGATGGCGACCAGGACGGAGAGTCCGATGGTCAGCGGTACGAAGAGAAAGTGGTAGACGGTGGTGACACCGAACTGCCAGCGGGCGACGTCCAACGCGTCCACCTGCGACCCCCAGGGCTGCTGATACTACAAGACGTAGTAAATACTACAGCCCGTCGTACGACGTGAGGTAGGGGCGGGGGTCCCGAACCGGCCCGGGACCAATGACCCTGCTCACCTCCGCCGGGCGGCCCCCCTGTCCGGCGGAGGCAGGTTCCGCCGTGCGACCATCACCGGCTGTGGACCACGCCCACTCCCCCTGGCAGCCGCCGCTGATCTGGCGTACCGCCCAGACGCTCGCCCGCGTCGTGGTCGGCGCGCTGGCCCGGCTGGAGGTCACCGGCGACATCCCCGCGCACCTGCGCGACGGGCCGCTGATCCTGGCCGCCAACCACCTCAGCCCGTTCGACCCGATCGTGCTCGCCGCCGCCTGCCGCAGCCGCCGGGTGGCGCCCCGGATCATGGCCACCGGCGGACTGTTCCGCGCCCCGGTGATCGGCACCGCCATGCGGCGCGCCGGGCACATCCGGGTCGACCGGGGCACCACCGGCGTACACCGGGCCCTGGACGACGCCGCCGCCGCGGTCGCCGGGGGCGCGCCGATCCTGGTCTATCCCGAGGGGCGGATCGGCCTCGACCCGGGCCTGTGGCCCGAACGCGGCAAGACCGGCACCGCCCGGCTCGCCCTGACCTGCGGCGCCCCCGTCGTGCCGGTGGCGCAGTGGGGTTCGCACGAGGTGCTGCCGTACCAGGCGCCCAAGGGCCTGCTCGGCGGCGTCGCCCGCGCACTGCTCCGCCGCCCCACCGTCCGGGTGCACTTCGGCGACCCGGTCGACCTGACCGACCTGCGTCCGGGTACGCCCGGCGTCGCCCGCCTGGCCACCGACCGGATCATCGACGCCCTCACCGACACCCTCGTGCCACTGCGCCCGGACGAACCCGACCGGCCCCGGCACGTCGACCCGGGCCGCCCGGTGGACACCAGCCGCTCCCACCGGCGCCGCCCCGCCACCGGCTGACCCGCCCGGACGCGGGGCGCGCCACCGGCCTGTCGGGCGTGGATCAGTCAGCCCGCTCGGGTGCGGATCAGCCGGCCTGCTGGATCGCGCGCAGCACCTCGGTGACCGCCGACGCCACCGGCGCGACCGGCGTCGCCAGAGCCGCCAGGCGCTGCAACAACGCCGTCACCCGCGCCGGTTCCGGATGCGGCCGGGCCAGCTGCGCCCGCAGCTCCGTGGCCACCGCGCGGGCCGGGTCGTCCAACTCGTCCCGGTGCCGGTCGAGCACCTCCACGAGCCGGGTCACCAGCGCCGGGACGTCCACGCCGGGCGCCGTGGCCCAGAGCGCGCCGCCGACCGCCGACGCGCCCGGGCCGACAGCCTGGTTACCGACCTGACTGACCCCGCCGGACTGCTGGATGCCGTAGTTCGCCGACGTCTCCGACATGCGCCTCTCCCCTGTGTCTCATGCCGGCCGTGGCCGCTCACCGCCACCGGCCGGTGCCGACGGTCCGTGCTGCTCGGCCCGGGCACCGGACCCGACCGCCTGGTTGCCGACCACGCTGAGGCCGCCGGTCTGGACGATGCCCTGGTTGAGGATCGTCATCTGGCGGCTGCGGAACTCGGCGGTGTCCAGGCCCCGCTCGTCGAGGAAGTCCACGATCGCGGCGAGGACGTGCCGCTCCACCACCTTCAGGTGCTTCGCCGCGTCGAGCACCTGGAAGTAGTTGTGGTAGTCGGTGCCGGTCGCCAACTCCCGCACCCCGACCCGGGCGCCGTGGTCGTAGCCGAGGTCCTCGCGGGCCAGCCGCCGCAGCCGCGCCTGTCGCGCCCGGTGCCGCAGCGCGTGACCCAGGTCGGTCAGCAACCGGCCGGCGGCACCGACGGCGGTGGGCACCAGCCGGTCGGTGGCGACCGCGAGCATCTGCACCAACTGCCGCGCCGACATCCAGTCGGTCAGCCGGTCCACCTCGTGGTACGCCCACCGGGGCGGCTCCAGCACCGTGCGGGCGCACTCCAGATAGAGCAGCTTCCCGTCGGTGGAGAAGTGCAGGAACGTCCCCGCCACCACCTCCGCGCCCCAGGACGGCACCAGCGCGCACAGATAGTGCCGGGCCGCGCCCTGCGGATTCGCGGCGACCTGGCGGACCTCCTCGGCGGTGAAGCGCTGACGCGGCGCCCGTTCCTGGTCCGGCAGCAGCCGGGGGTCGCCGGTCAGCAGGTGGCCGCCGACGAAGACCCGGTCCTCCAGCGTCAGCCCGGCCAGCCGGTCCGCCCCCAGGCCGGCGTCGAGCGAGGCCAGCCGCCCGCGTACGTGGTCGATCAGCTCCAGCACGGTGAACGGGGCCGGCTCCGGCCGCTCCGGTCGGCTCAGCCCGGTGACGTGCTCGGCCGGGCGGATCGGCAGCGCGAACGACCACCCGGCCACCGGTGTGCCGTGTCCGACGAACGGCACGTACCCGCCGTAGACGGTGACGTTGCCGTGCTGCGCCTCGTCGACGGCGGCCAGCCGGTCGGCGTACCGGGACGGCAGGGACACCTCGTCGGGCGCCGTCGCCAGGAACCGGTCCCGGCGCAACCGGGTCACCAGCAGCCACCGGGTGCCGTGCAGGTGGATCGCGAGTGCCAGGAACGCGGCGATCCCGGCCGGCAAAGCCAGCCACGGCTGCCCGATCAGCCACCCGGCCGGGCTGGACCCCACGACGGTGACCAGCTGGAACCGGATCAGCAGGACCAGAGCACTGAGCGCGACGACGATCATGCCCAGCAGCGGACCGAGCATCCGCTCCCGGGTCGGGCGGAACGGGGTCAAAGAGGTGCCGACCCACATCGCGCCGATCACCAACAGGGTCCACAGCGGGGCGAGCAGCACCGCCAGGCCACCGAAGACCAACAGCCGCAGGTCCCGGCGACGCCGCCGGTGGCGGGCCACCAGGCAGTGCCGCAGCACCGGCGAGACGTCGACGCCCACCGAGGGTGCCACCGCCCGCAACTCGTCGCCGAGCACCTCGTCGAGCACCCGCTCGGCGAACCGCTCGTCGGTGTGCGCGGCCACGCACAGGTAGCGGGTCGCCTCGCTGGTCACCGGCGGGGACGACGGGCGTTGTCCCGGCACCACCGGCGGATCCGTACGTCCGGTCATCCCGGCCATCCCCCGTCCACCCGGCGCGGGCGCGCCTCGGATCGTGTCGCGGCCACGGCCAGCAGCGGGCCGTAGAACAGCCCGGCCTGCAGCGCGTCGGTCACCGTCACGCTCATCCACCGCTGCGGGTCGCTGGACAACACGAGATCGTCGGGGACCAGCAGCATGCCGACGAGCGCCCCGCCGAGCGCGGCGAGCACCGTGGCCACGCCGACCACGCCGACCACCGCGCACACCCGGTAGGCCGCAGACGGCGCGGGTCGGTCCGCCAGCCAACGCAGCAGCCACACCGTGCCGGCGACGAACAGCAGCGTGCGCAGGTTCTCCGAGAGCCAGTACCCGACCATCGGCGGCTGCGCCGGTGCCAGTTCCCACCGGGGCCAGGTCACCGCCCAGAGCAGGACGCGAAGCAGCTCCGCCGCCAGCCCCGGCACGCCGTCGGCGGAGGGCAGGTCGGCGGCCCACCCCCGGACCAGTTCGGCTCCCCACCGGCTACCGCCGGCCACCGCCACCGCCACGAACAACCAGGCGCCGGCCGGTGTCCGGCGCGCCTGCGGCGACCCGTCCGGCGGGGTGACCCGGGGCGGCAGCGGGTCGACCGGATGGGCGGTCAGCGTCGACCGGGGCGCCGTCGGCGACCCGGGCTGCGCGAACGGCTGCCACGGCATCACTGCCACATGGTGACCGTCGCGAAGCGGATCGGCCCGATCACTGTCCGGAATCCGGCACCGGCGGTGGGCACGCGTCGGTCACCGGCCGGTCGTCCGCAGGCCACCGGCGCCGGGCATACTGCGCTGCGTGCCATCCGGTCACCCGTACCTCGACGCCCCGACGCCGCTGGCCTTCGCGCACCGGGGCGGTGCCGCCGACGGCGACGAGAACACCACGGCGGCCTTCGCCCGCGCCGTCGAGCTGGGTTTCCGGTACGTGGAGACCGACGTGCACGGCACCGCCGACGGGGTCGCCGTCGTCTTCCACGACCACACCCTCGAACGACTCACCGGGCAGCGGGGGCGGCTGTCCACGCTGCGCTGGGCCGACCTCGCCACGGTACGCGTCGGCGGGGCCGCCGCCGTGCCCCGCCTGGACGAGGTCCTCGACGCCTGGCCGCAGGTGCGCTTCAACATCGACGTGAAGTCCGACCCCGGCGTGGCACCGACGGTGTCCACCGTGGCGCGGGCCGGCGCCGGTGACCGGGTGCTGCTCGCCTCGTTCAGCGACGCCCGGCTGACCCGGCTGCGCGCCCTCACCCACGGTCGGGTCGCCACCAGCCTCGGCGTACGCGGAGTGGCCCGGCTGCGCTGGGCCTCGCTGACCGGTCGGCCGGTGCGGCTACCGCCGTCGGTGGTGGCCGCGCAGGTGCCGGTGCGCTTCGGCCGGATCCCGGTGGTGGACCGCCGCCTGCTGCGCACCGCCCATCGACTCGGGTTGCAGGTGCACGTCTGGACGATCGACGAACCTGCCGAGATGCACGAGTTACTTGATCTCGGTGTGGATGGCATCATGACCGACCACGTCGGCGTGCTGCGCGACGTCTACCGCAGCCGCGGCCACTGGGCCGCCTGAACACCCCGGGCAAAGGACCCCACATGGCCGAGACGGCGACCCCTGCCGCGCAGGACGACACCCCGCAACCCGCCAGTACGCGTCGCGAGCGCACCGGCTGGTACTTCTACGACTGGGCCAACTCGGCCTTCCAGACCACCGTCATCACGGTGTTCCTCGGGCCGTTCCTGACCAGCGTGGCCAAGATGGCCGCCGGCTGCCAGCTCGGCGCCGACGACTGCAGCGGGTACGTCTACCCGCTGGGCATCAAGGTGGCCGCCGGCTCGTACTACCCGTACCTGATCTCGCTGTCGGTGCTGCTGACCGTCTTCGTGCTGCCGGTGATCGGCGCGATCGCCGACCGGTCGCTGCACAAGAAGCGGCTGCTGGCCGCCACCGCCTTCACCGGCGCCGGCGCGACCATCGGGATGCTCTTCGTCACCGGTGACCGGTACCTGCTCGGCGGCGCGCTGTTCATGATCGCCAACATCAGCTTCGGTGCGGCGATCGTCGTCTACAACTCGTTCCTGCCGCAGTTGGGCGGGCCCGACGAGCGGGACGGCATCTCCAGTCGCGGCTGGGCGCTGGGCTACCTCGGCGGTGGCCTGCTGCTGGCGTTCAACCTGGTCGCGGTGCAGTCGTTCGACAACGGCACCCCGGAACGCACCCTCGACCTGGCCCGTTGGTCCATCGTCTCGGCGGGCGTGTGGTGGGCGGTGTTCACCCTGGTGCCGCTGCGCTGGCTGCGTGAGCGTCCGACCGCCGCCGCGGTCGCCGCGGGTCCCGGCGGCAACGTGCTCACCGATGGCTTCCGGCAACTCGGCCGCACCCTGCGGGAGATCAAGGCGTACCCGTTGACGCTGTTCTTCCTGCTGGCGTTCCTGGTCTACAACGACGGCATCCAGACCGTCATCACCCTGGCCAGCCAGTACGGCACCGAGGAACTGCGGCTGGACCAGAGCACCCTGATCGTGACGATCCTGCTGGTGCAGTTCCTGGCGTTCGGCGGCGCACTCGGCCTCGGTTGGCTGGCCGGACGGATCGGCGCGTGGAAGACCATCCTGCTGAGCCTGGTGCTGTGGACCGCGGTGATCCTCGGCGCGTTCCGGCTGCCGGCCGAGGCGCCGCTGCCGTTCATGGTGCTCGGCGCCGCCATCGGCCTGGTCCTCGGCGGCAGCCAGGCGTTGAGCCGGTCGCTGTTCAGCCAGCTCATCCCGGCCGGCAAGGAAGGTGAGTACTACGGCTTCTACGAGATCAGCGACAAGGGCACCAGTTGGCTGGGGCCGCTCGCGTTCGGTCTGGTGTTCCAGCTCACCAACTCCTACCGGGTGGGTCTGGTCTCCCTGCTGATCTTCTTCGTGGTCGGGTTCCTGTTGCTGCTGGCGGTGCCGATCCGGCGCGCGATCGTGGCTGCCGGCAACACGCCGCCACGGGTGCTGTGAGGCACACCGGCGGGCCGTCGGTGGACCGGTGGGCGCCGTCGATCGGCTAGGCTGCCGGTCCGTGACGAGCGCCGCAGACCCCGTACCCACCTGTCTGGCCCGCCCCCGGATGGCCGGTCCGGGCGACCCCTCGGGTGGGTGCGTGGCCGCCCGTGGCGTCGACGGGCGGCCCGCGCACGCCGCCGCGCTGCGCTTCTACTGGGGCCCGATGGACTGCGGCAAGTCCACGATGGCGTTGCAGATGAACTACAACCACTCCCGGCAGGGCCGCCGGGGACTGGTCACCACCCGCATCGACCGCTCCCTCGGCCCGCAGGTCACCACCCGCATCGGTCTGGCGCACGAGGCGATCGAGGTGACCGACGGGCTCGACCTGCGCGCCCTGGTCCGCGACGCCTGGGCCGACGGGGTACGGGTGGACTACCTGATCTGCGACGAGGCCAGCTTCTACTCCGTCGAGCACGTCGAGCAGATGGCCGACCTGGTCGACAGCTACGACGTCGACGTGTACGCCTTCGGACTGGCCACCGACTTCCGGTCCTGCCTGTTCCCGGCCGCCCAGCGGCTGTTCGAGCTGGCCGACTCGGTGGCCCGGATCCAGGTCGAGGTGCTCTGCTGGTGCGGCCGGGAGGGCCTGCTCAACGCCCGGGTCGCGGGCGGGCGGATCGTCCGCGAGGGCGAGCAGGTGGTCATCGGCGACACCGTCGACGACGCCGACGTGCGCTACCAGGTGCTGTGCCGACGCCACCACCGCAGCGGCGACCTCGGTCCGCGCGCCACCGCCTGGACCGAAGCCTGAACCACCGGCGTCGCCACGTCGGATAACGAAACGATCACTGCTGCGAACCTTTCCCGGGGGCCCGCCGCTTCTGGTGCGTGACGACAAGCGCACACGGGCCGCACCGGCCCGCGGACCGGCGGGGGTACAGGACGGATGAGGTTCGCGTGGCGGCGTGCCCGGGGCACGAAGGGCCTGCTGCTCGCCGCGGCCGGAGCGGCACTGGTGGCGACGGTCGCGCTGACCGGCCTGGCCGCCTACAACCGGGACGTGGTCGACTCGGGCACCCGCACCGTGCTCGCCGAGGCCACCGCGGCGGAACGGTCGCTGCTGGTGCGGGCCTCCGCCGGGCGGACCGCCGACGCGCTGCGGGACCGCGACGCCGCGCTCCGCGCCCAGGTCGACACCGACCTGGGCGGGTTGCCCGCGCAGGTCACCGCCGCCGGGTACGCGGCCGGACGGCAGTTGCGCGGCGACACCGGGAACGGCGTCGCCGACCGCACCGGCACCACGTACGCGTCGGTGATGTTCCTCGACGACCTGCCCGCGCACGCCCGGCTGGCCGCCGGCACCTGGCCGCAGGCCGGCGCGGAGCCGGTGCAGACCGCCCTCGCCGAGGCGGCGGCCCGGACGCTGCGGGTCGACGTCGGTGACCGCGTCCCGATCACCGACGGGCTCACCGGGCGGATCACGGAGGTGACCGTCACCGGGCTGTTCACGCCGCTGGACCCGGACGACGCGTACTGGCGGCTGGCACCGGAGACGGCCACCGGCGCGCTGCCGCAGTCGGCCACGTACGGGCCGATGACGGTGGCCCGCGAGGACTTCCTCACCCACTTCCTGCCCAACGCCTCCGCCGGCTGGCTCGTCGAACCCGACCTGACCGCGGTCGGCCCCACCGCCCTGGACCGGTTGGCCGAGGCCGCCGGCCGGATCACCACCAGCACCCCGGCCGAGGCCGGGCTCGGCGAGTCGGCGATGGCCACCAGCGACCTGGCCACCCTGGTACGCCGGCTGCAACAGGCCACCCTCGTCGGCCGGTCGGCGCTGGTCACCCCGATGCTGCTGGTGGTGGTGCTCGGCGGGTACGCGTTGCTGCTCGTCGCCGTGCTGCTCACCGAGCACCGCCGGAGTGAGACCGCGCTGCTGCGGGCCCGGGGCGCCGCCCGTCGGCAACTGGCCGGGCTGACCGCCCGGGAGGCCACCCTGGTCGTGCTGCCCGCCGCGGTGCTCGCCCCGCTGCTCGCCGGGCAGGTGCTCGGGCTCGCCGGCCGCCTGCCGGGGCTCAGCGCGGTGTCGCTGCGACCGGGTGGCGTACCCGACGCGACGGTGTGGCTGGTCGCCGGGGCGGCGGCGGCCGGCTGCGCGCTGGCGATGATCGGGCCGAGCCTGCGCCGGGGCGACAGCTACGTCGCCGACCTGGCCAGCCGCTCCCGGCCCAGCCGTCGCGGCATGGTGCAGCGTGCCGGCCTGGACGTGCTGCTGGTCGGGCTGGCCCTGCTCGCCTGGTACCAGCTCAGCCGCTACTCCTCCCCGCTGTCCCGGTCCCGGGGCGGTGACCTGGGGGTCGATCCGCTGCTGGCCGCCGCACCCACGCTCGGGGTCCTGGCCGGCGCGGTGCTGGCGCTGCGGCTGCTGCCGCCGCTGGTCCGGCTCGCCGAACGGTGGGTGGACCGCAAGCCGTGGACGGCCGTCATGCTCGGCACCTGGCAGGCCGGACGACGACCGCACGCCGGACCGGTGCTGCTGCTGGCCCTCGCCGTGGCGGTCGGCACCCTCGCCTGGTCCCTGGCCGGCACCTCCCGGCGCTCGCTGGACGACCAGGCCGCGCATCTGGTCGGCGCGGACCTGCGCCTCACCGAGGTCAACGGCTCCGCCGCCGCCGACCGGGCCGACCAACTCGCCGGGCTGCCGGGCGTGCAGGTGCCGCTGCCGGCCTGGCGCGACACGGTACGACTCGGGCCGGCCGCC
Organism: Micromonospora sp. NPDC003241; assembly: GCF_053589795.1. NCBI lineage: Bacteria > Bacillati > Actinomycetota > Actinomycetes > Micromonosporales > Micromonosporaceae > Micromonospora > Micromonospora sp. NPDC003241. Next base: position 73,379 of record NZ_JBSFSO010000022.1, read on the forward strand.
GCACCGGCCACCATGCTGGCGGTCGACGCCGACGCCGCCGGCCCGGTGGTGCGACTGCGGGCCGACCTGGCCGGCGGCTCCACCACCGACCTGCTCGACACGCTCACCGCCGGCCGGGTCGAGGCGCCCGGCACGGTGCTGCCGGAGGGCACCCGGCGGCTCACCGGGCAGGTGAGCACCCGGATCGAGGACACCGAGACGAACTCCCCGGTACGCCACCACGTGGTGCTGCTCGACCCGCACGGCACGCACCGCAGGCTGGTGTTGGGCACCGGCGACCGGGACGGCACACCGCTGCGGTTCGCCGTCGACCTGCCGACCGGCCCCGGCCCGTGGCGGTTGGCCGGCTTCGCCACGGAGACCCTCGGGGCACCACGGACGAGCTTCGACTGGCGGTTGTCGAACCTGCGGGCCAGCCCGGACGACTCGCCCGGCACCCCGGTCGCGCTGACCGGGGACGGCGCGTGGCACTTGGTCGACCGCACCGGTGCCGCCACCGGTGCGACCGCCTCCGACGCCGGGCTGACCGCCCGCTACTCGCGGGACGTGCCGGGCGGCTGGTTCGCCCGCAGTACCCCGCTGCACCTGGCCGTGACCCGCACCGCCGACCCGACCCGGGTGCCGGTGGTGGCCACCACGGCGGCCCTCGACGCGCTGCGCCTGGACGTGGGCGCGCAGACCCGGCTGTTCCTGGGCGGGGCCGAGGTCGACGTGGTGGTGGTCGACGTCGTGGCCGCGTTACCCGGTGACGCCGAGGACGCCGCGCTGCTGGTCGACCTGCCCTCGCTGGGTGCCCGACTCTTCCACGACCACGGGCTCGTCCGGTCGCCGCAGGAGTGGTGGCTGGCCGTGCGGCCCGGCGAGGCGGAGCGCGTGGCCGAGGCGGCCGGCGCGCTCGGCGGCCTCACCGTGCTGGCCCGCGAGGACGTCGCCGCCGAGTTGGCCCGCGACCCGTTCGGGGTGGGCGCGCGAGGTGCGCTGTTCGCCGCCGCGCTGGCTGCGGTGCTGCTGGCCGCCGTGGGCGTGGCCGTGGACGTCAGCGCCACCGCGCGACGCCGGGCCACCGAACTGGCGGTGCTGCACACCCTCGGCGCCGGTCAACGCCTGGTGGCCCGGTCGTTGCTGGCCGAGCAGTCGTTCCTCGCCGGGATGGGCGTACTGGTCGGCCTGCTGGTGGGTGTCGGGGTCGCCGCGACGATGGCACCGCTGGTGATCCTGACGCCGTCCGCCGAACGCCCGCACCCGCCACCGCTGCTGAGCGTCGACTGGCCCCCGGTGCTCGCCACCGGCGTGGGCCTGCTGGCCCTGGCACTGGCGTTCAGCGCCGCCGCCTCCACCGGAATGCGCCGTCGTCCGGCCGTCACGGATGGAGAGACCCGATGATCGGCCGGATCAGGGTGTACGCGGGTCAGGTGGGTCTGCTGGCGTTGCTGGGGCTGGTCGCGGCGCTGCTGGTGACCGCCGCGCCGCGACTCGCCGACGGGTACGCCGACCGGGGGCTGCGGGCCGACGTCGGGGACCTTCCGCACCTGGTCCGCGACATCTCCTTCGGCGTGGCGCGTCCCGCACCGGCCGAGGCCGGACAGGCCGAGCTGGACCGGTACGCCGCCGCGCTGCCACAGCCGCTGCCCGCCCTGGTGGACCACCGGTGGTACGCCTCTTCGATCGCCCCGGCGGTGCTGCTGGCCAGCGGGGACGAGCCACCCATGGACGGCGGCGCGCGCAAGGAGTTCGGGGTACGCGCCCAGACCGGCGTCGAGGAGGCGGCCGAGGTGACCGCCGGACGGTGGCCGCGTACCCAGGCGGGCGGCCCGGCCGAGCTGGCGGTGTCGGTGCAGGTGGCCGAGGTGCTGTCCCTGCGACCCGGCACCGACCTGCGGTTCGGGGGCGGGAACCGGCAGGCCCGGGTACGCGTCGTCGGGGTGTTCACGCCACGGGACGCCACCGACCCGGTCTGGGACGACCTGCGGCCGGCGCTGAACCCGACCGTGCCGCTGCTCGACGGCGACCCGTACGTGGTGGCGGGCGTGACCGACTGGGCCGGCATGGACCGGATCTCGGCCGGTGCCGGGGTGCCGGCGGTGAGCGGCTGGCGGTACCGGCTCGACGAGCAGCGGCTGGACACCGCCGTGCTCGACGCGGTCACCGCGGCGGTGGCCGAGACCCGCCGCGCCGAGACGGTCCCGGGTGCGCTGGTGCAGACCTCGCTGGACACCGCGCTGGTGCGCTTCGCCGACGAACTGCGGTCGGTCCGGGCGCTGCTGGCCGTCGTGCAGACCGGGTTGCTGGCCAGCCTGCTCGGGCTGATCGTGCTGGCGGCCCGGCTCGCGGTACGACGTCGACGGGCGGAACTCACGCTGCTGCGGGCGCGGGGGGCCTCGCTGGGCACGATCGGTCGCCGGTTGCTCGTCGAGGCGGTGCCCGTACAGCAGCTCGCGGTGCTGCTGGGCGCTCTGGCCGGGGCGGTGGTGCCGGGCCGCTCGACCGGGGTGCCCTGGCCGGTGCCGGTGTTGGCGGTGCTCACCACCGTCGTGGTGCCGGTGCTGGCGGTGCTCGCCCATCGGCGGGTCGGTGTGGCCGCCGGCCGCGTGGACGTGGTGGCGCAGCGTCCGAGCGCGCGTCGGCTCACGCTGGAGGCGGGCGTGCTGGTGCTCGCCGGGCTCGGCGTGGTGCTGCTCCGCCGCCGGGGCCTGGACGCGGCCGGTGGCGTCGACGCGTACCTGAGTGCGGTGCCGGTGCTGGTCGCGGTCGCCGCCGCGCTGGTGGCGATCCGGTTGCTGCCGTGGCCGCTGCGGCTGGTCGGCCGGTTCGCCACCCGGGCCCGGGGCGCGATGCTGTTCCTCGGCGCGGCCCGCGTCGGCCGGGGTACGCCGGTGGCGTGGGGGCCGCTGGCGGTGCTGATCGTCGCGGTCAGCACCGGCGTGTTCGGTGGCGTGGTGACGACCACGGTGGCCGACGCCCGCGACCGGGCCGCCACGCTGAGCATCCCGGCCGACGCCTGGCTGACCGGGTACACCTTCGCCCCGGACGCCGCCGACGCGCTCGGCGCGGTGCCCGGGGTGCAGGCACTGGCCCGGGTGTGGGTGGAGTCGAACCGGCGGCTGTTCTCCGACAGCGGTCCGGCAGCACGCCACCTCGGCCAGGCCCGCGTGCTGGTGGTGGATGCTCCGGCGTTCGCCGAGGTGGTGGCGCGCAGCGGCGTGGACGTCGACGTGCCGGCCGCGTTGCGTGACGCGGCCCGTGGCGACGGACCGGTGCCGGCGGTGGTGTCGCCCCGGGTGGCGGCGGAGGTCGGCGACGGTGCGGTGGCCGACGTGCAGAGTCGGCGGTACGCCTTCCAGGTCGCGGGGGTCACCGACGCCTTCCCCGGGGTGGGGTTGGGCGTGGAGCGGTTCGTGGTGCTGCCGTGGCAGGCGCTGCCCGAGTACGAGTACACCCCGATCGTGCCCAACCGGTACCTGCTCGCCACCGACGGCGTCGACGAGACGCGGTTGCTGGCGGTGGCCGACGAGGAACAGCGGCGGCGACAGGCCGACGTGCTCGGCAGGGAGGTGACCCGGGCCCAGGTGCCGGCGGCCCTGCAGACGCGGCAGGCGTACCGGGACGGGTTGGAGCGGACCGGGGCCAACGAGGTGTTGACCCTGGCGTTCACCGTGGGCGCGGCCGGTGGCACCGCGCTGGCGGTCCTCGCCGTCGGGTTCGCGGTGGTCGCCGACGCCGCCGGCCGGGGACGGACGCTGTCGCGGCTGCGCACGCTGGGTCTGTCGGCGGCGGGCGGTCGGCGGTTGCTGGTGTACGAGCTGGTGCCGCTGGTGGTGGTCGCGGCGCTGACCGGCGCGGCGGTGGGGGTGGCCCTGCCCCGACTGCTCGGTCCGACCCTGGGACTGGCCGCGTTCGCTCCCGGGGTCCCCATCCGCGACCACCTGGACCCGCTGGTCGTGGGCGGGGTGCTGGCGCTGGTGGTGCTCGGCCTGCTGGCCGGTCTGGTGGTGGAGAACCTGGTGAACCGGCGGATGCGCCTCGGTGAGGTGCTGCGCCTGGGAGAGGAGAACCCATGAGCGAGCGTCAGCGAGCGGATCATGGACCGGTGTCTCATGGCGGCGCGCAGCGGAGCGGAGGGCCGGCATGACCCTGATGGAGGACGTACCGGATCTGGCGACGTTGCAGCGGCGGGCGGCGGAGCGTGCCGCCGCGCGCGCCGGTGGCGCCGAGCGGTTGCGTGGCCACATCGTCTGTGACGGCCTGGTGCGGATCTTCACCAGCGAGGGGGTGGAGGTCGTCGCGTTGCAGGGGCTCGACCTGGTCGTGGACCGGGGCGAGCTGGTGGCGATCGTGGGCGCCTCCGGGTCCGGCAAGTCCACGGTGCTCAACATCCTGTCCGGGCTGGACACGCCGACCGCCGGGATCGCCCGGGTTGCCGGCTACGACCTGTTGACCATGTCGGCCCGCAAACGGCTGCGCTACCGGCGGCACACCGTCGGGTTCGTGTGGCAGCAGACCAGCCGCAACCTGCTGCCGTACCTGTCGGCGCGGGAGAACGTCCAGCTGCCGATGCGGCTGGCCGGTCGGGGTGGCCGGGCCGGTCGGCGACGCGCGGCGGAGCTGCTGGACATGGTCGGCGTCGGCTACTGCGCAGACCGCCGGCCGGGACAGATGAGCGGCGGTGAGCAGCAGCGGTGCGCGGTCGCGGTGGCGGTCGCCAACGACCCGGAGGTCCTCTTCGCCGACGAGCCGACCGGTGAGCTGGACGAGGCGACGGCGGCGGAGGTGTTCGGGGCGCTGCGCACCATCAACGCCGAGCTGGGCGTCACGGTGGTGGTGGTCACGCACGACCCGCAGGTCGCCACGCAGGTCCGCCGGACCGTCGCGATCCGCGACGGACGCACCGCCTCGGAGGTGCACCGCACCGCGCGCATCGGCGCCGACGGCGTCGAGGAACTGGTCACCGAGGAGTACGCGGTGCTGGACCGGGCCGGGCGGATGCAGTTGCCCGCCGGATTCGTCGACGCGTTGGCGCTCAAGGACCGGGTGAAGCTGACCCTGGAACCGGACCACGTGCAGGTCCGCGCAGGCGACGGGAGGGACGCGACGTGAGCGAGGACCTGGTACGGGTCGAGGGGTTGTGCCGCGACTACGGCAGCGGCGACCGGGTGGTCCACGCGGTGCGGGACGTGTCGTTGCGGGCCGGTCGCGGTGAGCTGGTCGCGGTGCGGGGGCGCTCGGGTGCCGGCAAGACCACGTTGCTGAATCTGATCGGCGGGCTGGACCGGCCCACGGCGGGCCGGGTGTGGGTGGCCGGTCGGGAGGTGACCGCCGCCGGTGAGCAGGAGTTGCTGCGGCTGCGCCGGGACACCGTCGGTTTCGTCTTCCAGTCCTTCGGGCTGATCCCGATCCTCTCCGCCGCCGAGAACGTCGGGGTGCCGATGCGGCTGGCGAAGACGCCGGCCGCGCAGCGCGAGGAACGGGTGTCGGTGCTGCTGGAACTGGTCGGGCTGGGCGGGCAGGCCGCGCAGCGCCCGTACGAGATGTCCGGTGGGCAGCAGCAGCGGGTGGCGATCGCCCGCGCGCTGGCCAACGATCCCGAGCTGCTGATCGCCGACGAACCCACCGGCCAGTTGGACTCGGAGACCGGCCGGGCGGTGATGGACCTGCTGCGGGCGCTGGTGCACGCGCGCGGGATGACCGCGCTGGTGGCCACGCACGACCCGACGCTGGTGGAGATGGCCGACCGGGTGCTGGTGCTGCGCGACGGCCGGCTGGTCGAGTCGGCCGAGCCGGTCGGCGTGTGATCAGTACGGGTCGCCGCAGACCCGCCACCCGTCCTCCCGCACCACCGACAACTCACGCTGCTCGGTGGCGCCGCTGTCGCGGGTCAGCCGGACGGTGACCGTGCCGTGCGGCTTGCCCCGGTCGGTGGCCACCGACACGTCGACGATCTCGTAGTCGCGCACGATCGGCGGGGTGCGGACCCAACTGGTGAAGCCCAGCTCGCTCCACCGGCTGCGCGAGTCGGCGCAGAGCCGCTCGTACGCGCTGTCGGTGTCGCCCGTGGTCACCTCGCGCAGGAACCCCTCGGCGGTCTCCCGCACCGGGCCGGCGGCCTGGGTCACGACCTGCACGTTCCAGGCGCCGAGACCGGCGACGCCGATGCAGCACAGGGCCACGCCGGCGCCGGCGAAGACGAGCCCGACCCGCATCGGGTGGCGTCGCCGGGCCGGCCTGCTCCACGGCTGCGCCTCGCCCACACCATCCGACCGTAGAGAATCGGGCGCGTCGGCGGGCGGAAAGCCGTCCGGTGCCGGGTCAGTTCCGGCGGCGGGCCCGGGCGGCCCAGATGGCGTACGCGGGATCGCGGTCGAGGTTGTGCCGGTCGCGGTCGTAGCGTCGGGTGGTGCGCGGATCGGCGTGCCCCATCGCGTCCTGCACGTCCTCCAGCGGTACGCCCTCGGCGCGGGCGGTGGTGGCGAAGGCGTGCCGCAGCGAGTGCGGCGACAGTCGCGCCCAGGCCGGGATGCCCGCGTCCCGGGCGAGTCGCCGGATCAGCCGGAACACCGAGTGCCGGTCCAGTCGGGCGCCGCTGGCGGTGACCAGCAGTGCCCCGGTGAGCTGGTGCGCCGCCACGCCCTGCTCGGCGGCGCGCTGGGTCAGGTAGGCGTCCACCGCGTACGCGGTCGAGGGGGTGAGGGCCCGGCGGCGGGACTTGCCGCCCTTTCCGGTGAAGCGCACGCTGCGGTGTCCCCGTTCGGCGCCGAGGTCGGCGACGTCCAGGGAGACCAGTTCCCCGACCCGCAGGCCCAGGTCGGCCAGGAGGGTGACGGCGGCGCGGTTGCGGGCCGCGGTCGGCCCGGTGTCGGTCTCGGCGGCGGCGAGCAGCGCGTCCACCTCGTCGGGGGCCAGGCCCACCGTGCTCGAGTGGTCGCGGTCGATCCGGGGCCGGTCGGCGTCGGAGACCGGGTTGGCGTGCACCGCCTGGAGCTTGACCAGGAAGTCGTACCAGCTGGACATGGCGGACAGCTTGCGGGCCACGGTCGCCGGGGTCAGCGGCTTCCCGGTACGCGCCGCCAGGGTGTTCTCCAGTGTCCGCGCGTACTCGTTGACGTGCAGGAAGTTCGCCCGCAGCGGGTCCAAGTGGCGGGCGTCGCACCAGCTCAGCCACCCGGCGACGTCCCGCCGGTACGCGTCCCGGGTGTGCTCACTCAACCGCCGGTTGCGCAGCCACGCGTCGGTGACGGCCATCGGCCCCCCGGGCAGGGCAGGATGGGCCGGCGGGCGGTACAACGCCGGGGTGTCGGACGAACGCATGTGAAAAATGTTCTCAGTCGTGTTTCAGGTTGACGAACAGGCGCGCCGACGCGTCATGATCGCACACCGCCGTCCCGGACCGTCGCGGCACACGGCCGGGCGGGAAGACGTCCCACCCGGCCGTCGCGGGCGTCAGGCGTTGAGCTGCCGCCGACCGTCGCCGGTCGCGCTGACGGTGACCTTGCGCGGCTTGGCCCGCTCGGCCACCGGGATCCGCAGCGTCAACACGCCGTTCTCGTACCCGGCCTCCAGCCTGTCCGTGTCGAGCGTGTCGCCGAGGAAGAGCTGCCGGCTGAACACGCCCATCGGGCGCTCGGCGGCGACGAGTTCGACGGTGTCCCCGGCAGGTCGGCGACGCTCGGCCCGGACGGTCAGGACGTTGCGCTGGACGGTCAAGTCGATGCTGTCCGGGTCTACTCCCGGCAGGTCGAAGGCGGCGTAGAAGTGGTCGCCGTCGCGGTAGGCGTCCATGTGCATGACCGCCGGGCGGCTGGTGGTGCCGAAGAACTGCTCGGCGAGCCGGTCGATCTCACGGAACGGGTCGGTGCGCATCAGCATCTCGTGCCTCCTCGGTTCCTCTGCGCCGAAGGTCTCGGTGGTAGTTGAGCCTCGGCGACTCAACTTTCTGTCTTCTTATTTAGCGCGCCGGTCGCGCGTCGTCAACTCCTGCGGTGCTTCGCGGTGGTCGTCGAAGGCGGCCAGCAGTCGGCGCAGCAGCCGCAGGTCGCCCTCGGCGCGCGCGGCTCCGCTCTGGACGGCCTCGTCGAGCTCGCGTCGGTCGAACACGAGGTCCTGCACGGTACGCACGGTGGCGGTCAGGGTGGCATCGGCGGGTACGTCCCCACGGGTCGCCGCCAGCCTGCCGTGGCCGATGGTGAGCAGGAAGGCGTCGCCGGGTAGCCGGAGCGTGACGGTGCCGCGTACCGATCCCGTCGCGGCGGCGTCGAAGGTGGTGCGAAGTGCCACGATCAGGGCGTCCGGGCTGAGCTCCTCGGCCGAGTCCGGCTGCGGCGACAGCCGACTGCCCCAGTCCCCCAGCGCCAGCAGGACCGGTTCGAGTGCGCGACCGCGCTCGGTGAGCTCGTAGATCAGCCCGGTCGCCGGAGGCAGCGCGCGGTGCCGCGCCAGGACGCCGGAACCCTCCAACTCGCGCAGTCGCTGGGTCAGCACGTTCTGGCTCATGCCGGGCAGTCCACGGTGCAGATCCGTGAACCGCTTGGGGCCGAACAGCAGCTCACGGACCACCAGCAGCGCCCAGCGTTCACCGACCACGTCGAGCGCTCTGGCGATGCCGCACAGGTCCAGGTAGCTCCGCATCCGCAGATCGTACCTTGCATTCGACACCAACTACTCCTAGTTTAGGAGTAACGCTGATCAGAGGAGTTCGAATGCCGCATGTGTCCTCAGCCGACGGCACGTCGATCGGCTACGACCGGCTCAGTGACGACGGGCCTGCGCTGGTGCTCATCGGGGGCGGCCTGGACGACGGCACGGAGAACCGGCCGCTGGGCGAGCACCTGACCACCGGCTTCAGCGTCGTGAACTACCGGCGCCGTGGCCGAGGCGACAGCGGCGACGGCCGGCCCTACGCCGTCGAACGGGAGGTCGAGGATCTCGCGGCGGTGATCGACGCCGCCGGAGGCCGCGCGCACCTGTTCGGGGCGTCGAGCGGAGGAGCACTCGCGTTCGAGGCGGCCGCCGCCGGACTCCCGGTCGACCGGATCGCCGTCCACGAGGTGCCGTACCAGGTGGACGACGCGATGATCTCGGCCTGGCGGGCGTACCGGCGCGAGCTTGAGGCCGCGCTCGACGCCGACGACCGCGATCAGGCGCTCACGCTGTTCATGCGGCTCGCCGGCTCCTCCGAGCAGGACATCGCGGGCGCGCAAGCCGCCCCGGTCTGGCCCGCGCTCCGCGCGCTGGCACCGACGTTGCGCTACGACGCGGCATGCCTCGGCGACGGCCTGCCACCCGCGAACCGCCTCGCGATGGTGCGGCAGCCGGTGCTCCTGACGACCGGCATCACGGTCGACCCGCAGATGGCCGGACTTCCCGTCGACTTCTTCGGCGCGGCGGCAGACGCGGCCGCCGCCGCGCTGCCCGACGCCCGGCGGCACACCCTCACGGTCGAGGGCCACGTGGCCGATCCGGCCGTGCTCGGTCCCCTCCTCACCACGTTCTTCGCCGACTGACCCGACTTCTCGGCGCCCGAGCTCACACCCAGTGACGGGCGTCGTCGAGCCGAGCCACCTCGGCCGGTCGGGCGGGTTAGGGTGCTGCGATGGGTACACACACCGCTGCGGTCGAGGCGCTCAAGGCCGACCCGGCGACCGCCGGGCTACGCCGGTCGCTGGAGGTCTACTACGGCGACCCCGGACGGGACGCGGCGATGGACGCCTTCTACGCCCGCTTCGTCCGCCCCGGTGACCTGGTCTTCGACATCGGCTCCCACGTCGGCGACCACATCGGCAGCTTCCGCCGCCTCGGCGCCCGGGTCGTCGCGGTCGAACCGCAACCCCTGTGCCTGCGGGCGCTGCGCACCATCTACGCCGACGACGACCAGGTCACCCTGGTCGAGGCGGCCTGCGGGGCGCAACCGGGCCGGATCGGTTTCCTGGTCAACTCCGCCAACCCGACCGTCTCCACCGCCTCCACCGACTTCGTCAGCGCGGCGGCCGGGGCCGGCGGCTGGGAGGGGCAGACCTGGGACGGCCAGATCGAGGTCCCGGTCACCACCGTGGACGCCCTCATCGCCGAGCACGGCACACCGGCCTTCGCCAAGATCGATGTGGAGGGCTTCGAGGACGCCGTGCTGGCCGGACTGAGCGCGACGCTGCCCGCGCTGTCGTTCGAGTTCACCACGATCGAACGCGAGGTGGCACTGCGCTGCCTGGACCGGCTGACCACGCTCGGCTTCGGCGGCTTCGACGTCGCGCTCGGCGACCACAAGGAGCTGAAGCTCGGCCGCTGGGCCACCGCCGAGGAGATGGCGGCGTACCTGACGGAGTTGCCGCACGAGGCCAACTCCGGCGACGTCTACTGCGTGCCGTCGCCTTCCCGCTGACACCCCGGCCCACCGTTCGCCGGTCCCCCGCTGGTGACCGCCGCCGTACCCTGGCCGGGTGCTGTCTCAGATCACCGGCCTGTCCCGACACTTCACCGAGGACACGCTGCGGGCATACCTGCTGAGCCGCTCGACACGAACTGACAACGGGTGCCTCGTAGTGCGGGGCTACGGTCGCCAGCGGGGCGTGTACCAGAAGCTGGCGGGCCGGGCCTGGGCGCACGTCGCCGCGTACGTGGTCTTCGTCGGCGATTACGACCCCACCCTCGAGGTCCACCACGACTGTGGAGTGCCGGACTGCATCGAGCCGACGCACCTGCGCCAACTCCGCCACGGGGACAACTGCCGAGAACGCCGCCAGACCCCGGTGTGCCGCAACGGGCACGAGCGGGAGATCGAGCCGGCGACCGGTCGCCTCCGACGCGTCTGCCGGACCTGCAACCGCGAGGCGCAGAAGCGCTGGCGCGAACGCCAGGCCGCCGAGGTCGCCGCAGCCCGCGCGACGTACCGGCCGACACCCTCCTGACGCCCCGAGAACCCTGGCCAGGCGGCGAAGTCCGTCGACTACACCAGCGTAAGTCCTTACGCACATTAACAGTCATTATGATGCACCTCCGCTATGTCCGTTTTGTGGCGAGTATTTATTGGATTGGCGTTACCGGTAATCCAATAAATACTCGCCACTCCGCCCTGGGTTGGATGAAGAGATGGCCGAGAGCGCGTCGAGGCTCCCCCGGGATTGCTGCCGTGAGCGTCGTCAGGGGCGGCGTAGACGCAGGGCTACGAAGCTCGGGCGCTCGGTCAGCCGCTCGTAGCGCTCCGGGTCGACAGCGCGCAGCGTCTCGACCGCCCTCGGCTCGACCAGCTGCTCCAGCACGAACCCGGCGTCGAGCACCTCGGTCACCAGAGACTCAAGGGTCATCCGCTGCAAGCGCATGGTGATCCCGTCGGCCATCGGGAACTCGACCCAGCTCTCGTCGAAGTACGATCCGCCGTAGTACCTCCAGTCCGACGCCGGATGTGTCGTCGACAGCAGCAACCAACCGCCCGGCCGCAGCACTCGCCGCACCTCGCCGAGGAACCGGGCCCGGTTGGTCAGGTGATGCAGCACCAGCGCGCAGACGACCCCGTCGAACGACGCGTCGGCCGCGAATTCCAGCGGGGCGTCCAAGTCGTGCTGTCGGACTACGGCGCGATCACCGAGCACGGCCCGGGCGCGCCCGACCAGCGTGGCGCTGCCGTCCACCGCCACCACCTCGGCCCCCCGGGCGACCAACTCGGCCGCATAGTGGCCGCCACCGCAGCCGGCGTCCAGGACCCGGAGACCGGCGACGTCGCCGGCGAGCGTCAGCATGGCCGGCCGGTCCGTGTAGGCATTGTGCGGACTGTCAGCGGCGTGCGCCGCGAAGATGTCACCGGCCTGGTCGTGATACGCGTGGGCTGCGGACATCCGGGAAGCTTGCCCGGGTCGTGGCGCGGGCCGCAACCCGAATCGGGGACACCGGCAGGGGTCAGAGACCGAGACCGCCCCGAACGGTCGTCTCCTGACCGGTGAACTCGCCGGTGAGCAGGGGCATGGCCCGCGCGATCGCCGCCTTGGTCTCCGGGAGTTGGAGCGAGCGGGCGTGGTGTTCGCGGCTCTGCCAGACCTCGGTGACGACCACGAGGTCCGGATCGGTGTCGGAGACGCCGACGACGTAGAGGTGGCACCCCGCCGCCCGCAGACCCTCGACACCGTCGAGCAGGATCGCCGCGACCTCGTCCCGGTGGCCGGGCCTGGTCCTCATGGAGCCGATGTAACCGAACACGATCGCTGCCTCCCGGATACCGACGGAGAACCGACCGTACTGTCCGGCTACGACATCCCCGGTCGACCCGGACCGCTCAGGCGGCGCGGCGTCGGCGGAACGGGAACCAGGACCACCGGGGCGCGGGCGGCCTCGGGGCGACGACGGGTGCCGACGCCGGGGCGGCGGCCTGACGCGCGGCACGCCATGTCGACACCACGGCGTCGGCGTCGACCGGGCGCACCACGACCCGAGGGCCGGACGGGTTGCGCAGCCAGGCCATCACCTCGGCGTTCAGGTCGGCGACGCAGGAGCGTACGGCCTGCTCGGTCGGCAGATCGCGGACCTCGTCCGGTAGGCGTTCGATGCGGCGGCGCAGCAGCAGCGGGGTGGGCAGCAGCAGGTCGGTGGGGAGCTTCTCGCGCTCCATGAAGCTCTTGATCCACCAGGACTCGTCGTAGGGCAGTCCCCGGCCCGGGATCGGCCTGCCCGCGCCGGGCAGGCCGTCGAACTCCCCGCGTTCCTGCGCCGAGCGGATCTGCGCCTCGACCGACGCCTCCCACATCCTGTCCACGCGTTCCACCTCCCCGTTCCCCCACGGTAACGCGAACCACCGGACCGGCCGCTCCGACGACGATCCGGACGCCGGGCGGGGAGGCACCTCCCACCCCGGCCGTCGACGTCCCTCCCGCGTCGATCAGGTCGTCGGTCCCTCGCCGGCAGCCTCGCGCAGCACGGCCACCCCGCCGGGCGGCAGGGTCACCGCCTCGTCGACCTCGGCGTCGGTGAGCAGGTCCCGGCCGCAGGCCGGTACGCGCTGCGCGCGGTCGGTGTGGTTGAGCAGGAACAGCCAGCTCACCCCGTCACCGAGGCGACGGACCGCCTCGACCCCGGCGGGTGCGCCCGGGCAGACCGGGGTGACTCCGGCGGCGCGGGCGGCGGTGTCCAGCAGCCGGCGGTAGGTGGCGTCGTCGGGGCGGGTGGAGACGTACCAGGCGGTGCCGGTGCCGTGGCGGTGCCGGGTGATCGCCGGTGACCCGTCGAGCACCCCTCCGACGTACGCGGTGACCGTCTCCGCCCCGGTCAGGTGGACCGTCTCGGCCCAGAGCCGACCGGCGCCGCCGTCGCCGAGGCGCACCTGGTCGCCCTCGGCGTACGGGTGGAACTCCTCCACCCGTACGCCGAGCACGTCGCGCAGGGCACCCGGGTAGCCGCCGAGCCGGACCCGGGCGTACTCGTCGGCGGTGCCGCTGAGGTACGTGGCCAGCAGATGACCACCCCGGTGGACGTACTCGCCGATCCACTCGGCGGTGGCGTCGTCGATCAGATAGAGCGCGGGCAGGACGAGCAGCCGGTGCCCGTCGAGGGGGTCACCGGGCACGACCGTGTCGCAGCCGTGGCCGGCCTGCCACAGGGCCCGGTGGGCGGCGGCGAGTTCCTGCTGGTGGTCCAGCCGGGTGGAGGGCAGGCCCGGGTGGCGCAGCGCCCAGGCGCTCGGGGCGTCGACGGCCAACGCCACGGACGCCTCGACCCGGCCGCGTACCTCGGTGAGCCGCTCCAGCGCCGCGCCGAGGTCGACCGCCTCGCGGAACGCCCGACTGTCCGGGCCGGCATGCGGCACCAGGGCGGAGTGGAAGCGTTCGGCGCCGCCGGCGGAGGCCCGCCACTGGAAGAACATCGCGCCCTGCGAGCCACGGGCCACGTGGGCGAGGCTGTGCCGCAGCATCCGTCCCGGCTCCTTGGTGTGCGACCGCCCGGTGGTGTGGATCTGCTGGGCGGCGCTCTCCATCAACAACCAGGGCGGCGTCGGGGCAGCACGGTCGACGGCGGCGTGTCGGGCCCAGCCTCGGGCCAGGTCGCCGACGAGCGCGGTCTGCTCCTCGGCACCGCCGTCGACGGCCGACGGGTAGTGGTCGACGGCGACCAGGTCCACCTCGCGGGCCCAGCGGGCGTGGTCGACCGGCACCCAGTCGCCGAGCACGTAGTTGGTGGTGATCGGGGTCTGCGGGGCGGCGAGGCGCAGCAGGTCCCGCTGTTCGGCGTACGCGGCGAGCAGGGTGTCCGACCAGAAGCGGCGGAAGTCCAGCAGGTGGCCGGGGTTGCCCAGGTACTGGGTGGCGCGGGGCGTGCTGATCTGCGCCCAGTCGGAGTAGTGCTGGCTCCAGAAGCCGGTGACCCAGGCGTCGTTGAGGGCGGCCAGGTCGCCGTAGCGCCCGGCCAGCCAGCGCCGGAAGGCCCGGGCGGTGTGCTCGCAGTGGCAGGTGGTGCCGTACTCGTTGTGCACCCGCCACAGCGCCACGGCCGGGTGGTGGGCGTACCGGTCGGCGAGGGCGGCGGTGATGCGGCGGGCGGCGGAGCGGTAGGCGGGGGCGGCGGCGCAGTAGGTGTCGCGGCTGCCGTGGTGCAGGCGGACCCCGTCCGCGGTGACCGGCAGCGCGCCCGGGTGGGCGAGGGAGAACCAGGGTGGCGGGGAGGCGGTGGGGGTGGCCAGGGCTACCCGGATGCCGCCGTCGTGCAGCAGGTCGATGACCTGGTCGAGCCAGTCGAAGGTGTACCGGCCGGGGGCCGGCTCCAGGCGGGACCAGGCGAACACGCCGACGGTGACCAGGTTGACCCGGGCCCGGCGCATCAGCGCGACGTCCTCGGCCCAGACCTCCGCCGACCACTGCTCCGGGTTGTAGTCACCGCCGTAGCAGAGCCGACCGTCGTGCCACATCGCCCACCATCCGTCGGATTAGTTGATGATCCGTCCAAACTAGGGAGGCGGTTTGCCCATGTCAACGGCACCGATAGTTTCGACATCGATGATCCTCGTTGACAGTTCGTTGGGTAGTTAAAGAAACTATCCGCACCGCCGTACCCTCGTCGAGGAGAGCCGATGCCGTACCGACCGCCGTTGGTGCCGTACGAGACGTTCGTGGCCGACCCGCCCGACCTGCCCGCCCGCTCCCCCGGCGAGGGTGGGACCGCGGTGGTGGGCCGGGCCGAGTTCGTCGGCGGCGACACCTCCGGGGCCACCTTCAAGGCGGCGCTGGCCGACGGGGTGACGGCGGTGGTCCGGGTGGAGGCCGCCGGTGACGGCGTGATCCGGGTCCGGCTCGCCGAGGACCCCCAGGCCCGGACCCGCTCGGCGCGCGCGGTGACGCTGGTCCGCCCGCAGCCGCGGCCGGCCACCGTGACCGCCGACGACCGGTGGGTACGCGTCGACGCCGGAGCGGTCGTCGCCGAGATCCGGCTCGACCCGTGGCGGATCCGGTTCCTGCGCCCCGACGGCACCGTCCTGCTGGAACAGGACCCCGGGACGGTCGACATCAGCGGCCGGCGGCGCACGCTGCCTTTCGGCCGCTCCACCGTCGACGGGGTCCACGTCGCCTGGCACGAGAGCTTCGTCGCGCCCGGCGACGAACGCTTCGTCGGCTTCGGAGAGAAGTTCACCCCGCTGGACAAGCGCGGCCAGCGGGCGCTGATGTGGAACTTCGACGCCTTCGGCAGCGAGTCCGACCGGTCGCACAAGAACGTGCCGTTCTATCTGTCCAACCGGGGCTACGGGCTGCTCGTCGACAGCGGCCTGCCGGTGCAGTTCGACGTCTGCCAGTCCACCCACAGCACGGTCCAGATCCTGGCCCCCGACGACCTGCTGGACTACTACGTGCTGGCCGGGCCGACCCCCGCCGAGGTGCTGGACCGGTTCGACCTGCTCACCGGTCGGCCGTACCTGCCGCCCCGCTGGGCGTTCGGCGCCTGGATCTCCTCCGGCTTCTATCCGGACAGCCAGGAGAAGGTGCTGGAGCGGGCACGGCGCATCCGGGAGCGCGACATCCCCTGCGACGTGCTGCACCTGGACTGCTACTGGCAGGTCGCCGGGAACTGGTCGGACCTGCGCTGGGATGCCGAGGCGTTCCCCGACCCGGCCGGCATGCTGCGGACCCTCGGCGAGCAGGGCTTCCGGGTCTGCCTCTGGATGAACCCGTACCTGATGACCGGCAGCCCGCTGTACGCCGAGGCGGACCGGGCCGGCTACTTCCTGCGCCGCCCGGACGGCGGCACGTACGTCGCGGACGTGTGGCACGGCAGCTATCCGGTCAGCGCCATCGTGGACCTGACCAACCCGGCCGCCGTCGACTGGTTCACCGGCCTGCTGCGTCCGCTGCTGGAGCAGGGCGTGGCGGTGTTCAAGACCGACTTCGCCGAGGGGGTGCCGGCCGACGCGGTGGCCCACAACGGGATGACCGGCGTCGAGCTGCACAACGTCTACAGCCTGCTCTTCAACGACGTGGTCGCCCAGGTCACCGAGGAGGTGGCGGGTCACCGGGCGGTGTGGGCGCGCTCGTCGTACCTGGGTGGGCAGCGGCACAGCGCGCAGTGGAGCGGCGACGTCAACGCGACCTGGCCGGCGCTGGCCAGCACGCTGCGCGGCGGGTTGTCGCACGGCCTGTCCGGAGTGCCGTTCTGGAGCCACGACACCGGAGGCTTCCACGGCACCCCGGAGCCGGACCTGTACGTCCGCTGGTCGCAGTTCGGGGCGTTGTCGCCGCTGCTGCGGCTGCACGGCACCACCAGCCGGTTGCCCTGGGACTTCCCGGCCGAGACCGAACGGCTCGCGGTGGCCGCGCTGCGGCTGCGGTACCGGCTCATGCCGTACCTGTGGTCGGCGGCGGTGCAGGCCGCCCGTACCGGCGTGCCGATGATGCGCGCCCTGCTGGTCGACACGCCGCAGGACCCGACGGCCTGGACCACCGACCTGCAGTACCGCCTCGGCACCGACCTGCTGGTGGCGCCGGTGCTGGACCCGACCGGGCAGCGTGACGTCTATCTGCCGGTCGGAGACGACTGGATCGACGCGGCCACCGGCGAGCGGCACCCGGGTGGGCGGCACCTGCGGGTCACCGTGCCGCTGTCGCGCACCCCGCTGTTCGTGCGCCACGGCACGCTGCTGCCGCTGGTCGCGCCGCACCCGACCGTCGGCGACCGGCCGTTCCGCGACGTCACGCTGGTCAGTTGGGGTGCCGTCGAGGGACGGACGGTGGTGCACGACGTCGACGGCGACACCGTCATCGAGGCGTTCCGCGACGGCGACGAGTTGCGGATCAGGACGCGAGGGCCGCTGCTGGTGGGGCGGTTGGCCTTCGCCGGGGTCGGCGAGTCCGACCTGCCGGCCCGGTCACTGCTCAACGGTGCGGCGGTGACCGTCGTGCCCTTCGCGGGGTTGTTCCCCGCCTAGGGCCGACCGTCGCGCGTGGCGCCCGGCTGGACGGAGTCGGGCGTCACGCGGGACGGGGCCGGACCCACCCGGGTCCGGCCCCTGCCGGGCGACGCCGCACCGCGCCCGGTCAGCCCTTCACCGCACCGGTGATGACACCCTTGGTGAAGTGCCGCTGCACGAACGGATAGATGATCACGGCGGGGATGACCGTCACGATCACCACGGCCATCTTGACCGCGAGCGTCGGCGGGTACGCCGTCACCCCGGGCAGGCTCACCGACGCACCGGAGACGTTCGGTGACTGTCCGGCCAGGATGTAGCTCTGCAACACCCGCTGGATCGGGAACTTGTCGTTGGAGTCGATGTAGAGCACGGCGTTGAAGTACGCGTTCCAGTAGCCGACGGCGTAGAAGAGCCCGACCACCGCGATCACCGCCTTGGACAGCGGCAGCACGATCCGGGTGAGGATGCGCAGTTCCCCCGCGCCGTCGATGCGGGCGCTGTCGAGCAGTTCGGCCGGTACGTTCATGAAGAACGCGCGGATCACCACCAGGTTGAACACGCTGATCGCGCTGGGCAGGATCAGCGACCAGATGCTGTCCTTGAGGCCCAGCCCGGTCACCACCAGGTAGCTCGGCACCAGCCCCGGGAAGATCAGGAACGTCAGCAGGAAATAGAACAGCAGCCCACGGTGGCCCACCGAGCCCGGCCGGGACAGCCCGTACGCGGCCAGCACGGTGAGCAGCAGGCTGACCGTGGTGCCGAGCACGGTGACCAGGGTGCTGATCCACACCGCCTGGGTGACGTCGCCGCCGCTGAAGATGGTGATGTACGCCGACGGGTCGATCTCCCGGGGGATGACCACCATGCCGCCGGCGTCGTCGATGGTGCCGCGCGAGGCGAGGCTGGTGACCAGCACCGCCCAGAGCGGCACCAGCACCGCCGCGACCAGCAGCGTGAGCACGACCCCCTTGCCGATGGTCAGGGACGTCGAGGGGCGGCCCGCCCACACCGGACGACCGGCGGGACGTCGCCGAGGCGGTGGCGCGGGCGGTCCCGCCGTTGTCGGTGCCGCGGGCACCGGCCCGGCACCACTGAGCTGCGCGGTCATGATTTCGCGTACACCCCCTGCTCGCCGAGCCGGTGCGCGACCTTGTTCGCGGTGATGATCAGCGCCAGGCCGACCACCGCCTTGAACAGGCCCGCCGCGGCGCCGAGTCCCCACTGCTGGGTACTGATCGCCTGGTAGTAGACGAAGGTGTCGAGCACCTCGGCGGCCTCCCGGCCGACCGCCTCACGTTGCAGGATGAACTGCTCGAAGCCGACCGAGAGCGCGTCGCCGAGCCGCATGATGAGCAGCAGCACGATCACCGGACGCAGGCCGGGCAGGGTGATGTGCCACAGCCGCCGCCACCGACCGGCCCCGTCGGCGGCCGCCGCCTCGTACAGGTTCTGGTCGATCGCGGAGAGCGCGGCCAAAAAGACGATCGCGCCCCACCCGAGGTCCTTCCAGACCGCCTCGGCGGTGACCAGCACGATGAACGTGTCCGGGTTGGTCATGATCTCCCAGGGCTGCATGCCGGCCTGGCGCATCTCCTGGGCGAGCAGTCCGGCACCGCCGAACATCTGCACGAAGAACGTCACCACCAGCACCCAGCTGAAGAAGTGCGGCAGATAGACGACGCTCTGCACGAAGCCGCGCAGCCGCCCGGAGACCACGCTGTTGAGGATGAGCGCCAGCAGGATCGGCAGCGGGAAGAAGAACACCAACTGGAAGGCGGTGATGCTCAGCGTGTTGCGGACCGCGTCCCAGAACAGCGGGTCGCGGAAGAGTGCCTCGAAGTTGCCGAAGCCGATCCACTCGCTGTTGAGGAACGCGTCCAGCGGGTCGTCGCCGACGAACGGGTTGTAGTCCTGGAAGGCGATGACGTTGCCCAGCGTGGGCAGGTAGTGGAAGACCAGCAGCAGCAGCGCCGCCGGGGCGGCCATCGCCAGCAGCGGCCAGTCGCGGCGCAGCCGGGCCCGCAGGCTGCGCCGCCCACCGCGCCGGGGACGCCGCGGTGGCGGCGTACGCCCGGTGGGTGGTCGCTCCTCGACGGTGCCGGGGGCGCTCATCGGCCGTTGTCGGCGAGCGCCTTCTCGTGGAACGCGCGGCCCTCCTCGCCGCCGGTGTCGAGGAACTCCTTGCGTACCTGGGCCAGGTCGCTGACCGGGCGTCGACCGCGCAGGATGTCGCGGACCTTGTCGTCGGTCGGCTGGATGATCTTCGACCAGTTCGCCGGCAGTTCCAGCTTGATCCCGGCGAACAGGTCCTTCTCGATCGAGGCGATGTTGTTGCGGTAGTAGCCCAGGTAGTCCTGCACGAAGTTGGGCGTGTCACCGCTGCGCACCTTGACCGGCACCCGACCGCCGATGTGGGTGTACTGCGCGCCCAGCTCGGTACGCCCCCGCTCGGTCAGCGTCGGCGTGCCGTCGGAGCCCCGGGTGAAGTGCTGTCCCTCCACGCCGTACTCGCGCAGCTCGAACTCCCGGCTGCCGAACGGGGCGGCACACCAGTTGAGCACCCGCAGCAGCTCGTCGACGCGCTCGGCGGGCAGGTCCTTCTTGAGGAAGGTGTAGAAGATCGGCTTCTCGCTGCCCCAGATGACCGGCTGGGCGCCCTGCGCGCCGAAGACCGGCAGCGGCTGCATGTCGAAGGTGGGCAGTTCCTTGACCCGTTCGCTCTGCATGCCCTGCCAGGCGCCGAGGCCGTCGCGGTACATCAGGATCTTGCCGGAGTTGAACAACTGCTTCTCGTCGGCGCCCTTGCTGGCCACCGTGTCCGGGTGCACCAGCCCCTCGGCGAACAGCCGGGCGGTGAACGCCAGCGCCGCCTCGAAGGCCGGGTCCTCGAACTTGTGCTGCAGGCCGCCGTCGGGCTTCTTGCGCCAGGTCTGGTGGCAGCCGAAGTACTGCTGGACCATCTCGAAGACGCTGCCGAAGGCCCACACGCCCTTGGCCGGGTCGGTGGCCTTCTTGCCGAACTCGTACAGCTCGTCGGGGCTGGTGGGAGTGGCCAGGCCGGCGGCGCCGAGCAGGTCCTTGCGATAGAACATGGCCCACGCGAACGGGCCGTCGGTGGGGAACGGCACGGCGTAGAGCCGGCCCGCCCAGACCGAGTACTCCCAGGCGCCGCTGGGCAGCGCCGCCAGGTACGGGTACTTCGCCGCGTTGTCGCCCTGGAGGTGCTCGGTCAGGTCGGTGAACAACGCCTTGACCGCGTCCGAGAACCGGGCGACCTTGTCCACCTCCCAGTTCGGCGCGGACAGCAGCTCCGGCACGTCGCGGGCGCCGAGCATGGCGTTGAGCTTGTCGGCGTAGGTCAGGCCGTCCTGCAGGCTCGGGTTGACCTCCACGCCGAGCTTGCCGTTGACCGCGGCCAGGTAGGAGTTGCGGCCCAGCGGCGGCGGGGTCGGGCCCCACCACGGGCTCATCGTCTGGATCGGCGGGCCACCCCGGCCGGGCTGCTCGGTGACCGCGTCGACGAGCTCGCGCGGGTAGCTGAGGTAGCCGTCCGGGATCGGGCCCTCACCGGGGATGTCCGGCTTGAGCAACTCGGCCCGCTGGTAGGTGGGCAGCACCGCCTTGATGGCGTCGGCGCTGGTGGCGCTGCCCTGGCTCCCGGCTTCCTTGCTGCAACCGGCCAGGGCGCCGCCGCCCACGGTCGCGGCGGCGCCGAGGCCGACCAACCGCAGCATGGTCCGGCGGTCGGTGGATGTGCGCGTAAGAGGCGTCACGGCGCGCTCCCTTCGTCGTCGATAACGGTTTGCGGAGCGGAGGACTCCGGCTAGGATTAGTTGGGGTTCTAGCCGAACAAACTAATCGACGGCTATCCCGTCCCACAAGACAGGGCGTGCCGGCGGCCCGGACGGCGTGGTCGGTCCCGCCACCGCGGTACGCGATGATGGACGCGCGCGCCACGACACCGGCGCAGGGAGCGGGCAGATCGTGATCAGCATTCAGAACGAACCGCAGCCGACCGACCTCGGTGACGTGCGGGTCGCCAACCGCGCGGTGGTCCTGCGGCACGTCCGACTGCACGCCCCCTGCTCGCGCGCCGACATCGCCGCCCGCACCGGCCTGAACAAGGCCACCGTCTCCAGCCTCGTCACCGAGCTGATCGACCAGCGGCTGGTCCGCGAGACCGGCCTCACCGAGAACCGCGTCGGCCGCCCCGCCACCATGCTGGTACTCGACGGCGAACCGTACGCCGCCCTCGGCCTGCAACTCGGCGCCGACGAACTGGTGGCGGTCGCCATCGACCTCGGCGGCAACCGGCTGCTCACCTGGCGACGGGCCTTCGCCGCCGACACGGTCTCCCCCGCCGAGACCCTGCGCGCGCTGACCGCCCTGGCCCGCCGCGCGATCGGCCGGGTCACCGCACAGGGCCGCACCATGCTCGGCCTCACCGTCGGGGTGCCCGGGCTGGTCGACCCCGCCGGGACGGTCCCGCTCGCCGACGCCCTCGGCTGGCGGGACGTGCCGGTCGCCGCCGACCTGCACGCGGCCCTGCGGGAGCCGGCCTTCACCGTCGGCGTGGACAGCGTCGCCAACCTCGCGGCCCTGGCCGAACAGCGCCACGGCGCGTACGCCGGCACCGCCGACCTGGTGCACCTCAGCGGCGGCATCACCGTCGGCGCCGGCATCATCGCCGCCGGCCGACTGCTGCGCGGCGGACGCGGCTTCGCCGGCGGCATCGGCCACCTGCCCGTGGACCCGGCCGGACCGCCCTGCGACTGCGGCGGCCGGGGCTGCCTGACCACGCTGGTCGGGCTGCCCGCCGTGGTACGCCGACTGCTGCCCGACGTCGAGGCCGACGGCCCGGTCACCGACTACCTGCCCGAGCTGACCCGGATCGTGGCGCTGGCCCGCCAGGACGACCCCACGGTCTGCAACGGCCTGGCCGAGACCGGCCGGCACCTCGGTCGTGGCGTGGCCGTCCTGGCCGACCTGCTCGACCCGGAGGCGGTGGTGCTCGGCGACCACTTCGCCACCCTGGCGCCCTGGCTGCTGCCGGCGGCCCGGTCCGAACTCGCCGCGCGGGCCCACGCCCCCGGCGGCGTACGACTCGACGCCTCCACCCTGGACACCGCCGCGGCGCTCGGCGGCGCCACCGCGGCCCTGGCCGCCGTCGAGGCGGGACGCTTGCCGACCCGCTGACCTGGGCACCGTGTCCCGAGTCTTGACCGGATCGGTCGATGGTGCCAACCTCGAAGCGAGCCGCTCCGCTCGGGCACCCGGGGCGGCTTGCTTTCCGCGGTTCGTCGAAGCGCTTCACCTGCGTCCGGGGCCGACGACCGTTACCCCACCGTCACCTGCGATGCCGCTCGGCCATCCGCCGTCGAAGCGCTTCGACCTCCGGCGCGCCGGGCACTGGAAGGCGATCCACCATGACCGACCGCACCCTGCCCGCATCCCGGGACCGGATCGATGACCTGTTGGCCCGGCTCACCCTGCCGGAGAAGATCGGCCTGCTGCACCAGTGGCAGGCCCCGGTCCCCCGGCTCGGCCTGCCCGCGTTCAAGACCGGCACCGAAGCGCTGCACGGCGTCGCCTGGCTCGGCCCGGCCACCGTGTTCCCCCAGGTCATCGGCCTGGCCAGCAGTTGGGACCCGGATCTGATCCGGGCCGTCGGCGCGGCCGTCGGCACCGAGGTACGCGCCAAGAACCACGCCGACCCGGACCGCGTCGGCCTCAACGTCTGGGCCCCCGTGGTCAACCCGCTGCGCGACCCGCGCTGGGGGCGCAACGAGGAGGGCTGGTCGGAGGACCCGTGGCTGACCGGCCGACTCGCCACCGCGTACGCGCAGGGGCTGTGCGGCGACCATCCCGAGCGGCTGCGGACCGCCCCCACGGTCAAGCACTTCCTCGGCTACAACAACGAGACCGACCGGGCCGCCACCTCCAGCGACCTGCCGCCCCGGGTGCTGCACGAGTACGAGCTGCCCGCCTTCCGCGCCCCGATCGCCGCCGGTGCGGCCTTCGGCGCGATGGCGTCGTACAACCTGGTCGACGGGGTGCCGGCGCACCTGAGCCCACTGATCGACGGCGAACTGCGCGGGTGGACGTCGGACGAGCTGCTGGTGGTCGGTGACGCGGGCGCGGTCGGCAACCTGACCGAGGTGCAGGGCCAGACACCCGACCACGTCCACGGGTTCGCCGCCGCGCTGCGCGCCGG
The DNA here is from genome assembly GCF_053589795.1 of Micromonospora sp. NPDC003241. Taxonomy (NCBI): domain Bacteria; kingdom Bacillati; phylum Actinomycetota; class Actinomycetes; order Micromonosporales; family Micromonosporaceae; genus Micromonospora; species Micromonospora sp. NPDC003241. The sequence continues at coordinate 96,952 of NZ_JBSFSO010000022.1, forward strand.
AATCGACAGCTTCACCGAGAACCACACCGACAGCGCCCCCACCCGACGGTGGTTGACCGAGGCACTCGACCGGGGCCTGATCTCCGCGTCCGACGTGGACCGGGCGGTGCGGCGCATCCTGTCCGTGCGGCTGCGCCTGGGGGACCTGGACCCGCCGCACGACGACCCGTACGCCGCGACTCCCGCCGACGTCGTCGACTGCCCGGCCCACCGTGACCTGGCCCGGCAGGCCGCCCGCGACTCCGTGGTGCTGCTGCGCAACACCGGCCTGCTGCCGCTGCCCGCCGGTACCCGGGTCGCCGTGCTCGGTCCGCTGGCCGACGCCGTCTACGAGGACTGGTACAGCGGCACCCTGCCGTACGCGGTCACCACCGTCCAGGGGCTGACCGGGCGGCTGCCGCAGGTCACCACGCACCCGGGCACCGACCGCGTCGTGCTGCGCGTCGGCGACCGGTACGTGGGCTGCCCGGACACCGCCGACGGCGGTCCGCTGACCGTCGGCGCCGACGCCACCCGGTTCGACGTGTTCGACTGGGGACGCGACACGGTGGCGCTGCGGGCCGTCGGCAACGGCCGGCACGTCGGCGTCGACGACGACGGCGCCCTGCGCAACGACCGACCCGGTCCGGGCGGCTGGGTGGTGCGCGAGACGTTCCAGTTCGATCCGCTGCCCGCCGGCACCGTGCTGCTGCGGCACCTGGCCACCGACCGGTACGTCACCGTCGACGACCAGGGGCGGCTGCGGGTCGACGGCGACGACCGGCAGGCCGCCACCGCCTTCGGCATCGACCTGGTGATCGACGGCGCGGCCGAGGCCGCCGCGCTGGCCGCCGACGCCGACGTGGCGGTGGTGGCGTTGGGCAACCACCCGATGGTCAACGGCCGCGAGACCGAGGACCGGGTGGACCTGGCCCTGCCCGCGCGGCAGGAGGCCATGCTGCGTGCCGTGCACGCCGCCAATCCGCGTACGGTGCTGGTGCTGACCAGCAGCTACCCGTACGCGATCGGGTGGGCGCAGCAGCATCTGCCGGCGGTGCTCTGGTCCGCCCACGGCGGTCAGGAACACGGCCGGGCCCTGGCCGACGTGCTGCTCGGCGACGCCGACCCGGCCGGCCGGCTCACCCAGACCTGGTACGCCGACACCGCCGACCTGCCGGACCTGCTCGACTACGACGTGATCGGCGCCGACGCCACCTACCTGTACTTCCGGGGCGAGCCGCTGTACCCGTTCGGGCACGGCCTGTCCTACGCCGACTTCGACTACGCCGACCTGCGGCTGAGCACCGACACCGCGACGGTCGGCGACACCGTCGAGGTGAGCGTGGACGTCACCAACAGCGGGTCGCGGCCCGGTGTGGAGGTGGTGCAGCTCTACACGCGGCAACGCCGTTCCCGGGTCAAGCAGCCGTTGCGGCAACTGCGCGACTTCGCCCGGATCACCCTGGCCCCCGGGGAGAGCCGGACCGTCACGCTGCGCCTGCACACCGGCGAGCTGGGTTGGTGGGACGCCGATCGCGGCGCTCTCGTGGTGGAGGACGCCACCCACAGCGTGCTGGTCGGCCGCTCCGCCACCGACGTGCGGCTGGTCGGCGCGCTGGCGGTACGCGGTGACACGGCGACCCGGACGGCGCGGCTGCACAGCGCGAGCGGGGCCCGGTGAGCCGGCGCGGTCGGGTCGCGTCGGGTCAGCCCACCATCGCCGACGTGGCCCGGCACGCGGGTGTCGCGGTGAGCACCGTGTCGTACGTGCTCAGCGGCAAGCGGGCCATCTCGGAGCTGACCCGTAACCGGGTGCTGGCCAGCATCCGGGTGCTCGGCTACCACCCGAACGCCGGGGCGCGGGCCCTGGCCAGCCGCCGCTCCAACGTGATCGCCCTGGTGCTGCCGCTGCGCTCGGGCATCCAGGTGCCGGTGGTGATGCAGTTCGCCACGGCGGTGGTGACCTCGGCCCGCCGCCACGACCACGACGTGCTGCTGGTGACCTCCGACGAGGGCCCGGAGGGGCTGCGTCGGGTCGCCGCCGGGGCGCTGGTCGACGGGGTGCTGGTGATGGACGTGGAGCTGCACGACGTACGGGTGCCGCTGCTGCGGGAGTTGGGTCGGCCCAGCGTCCTGATCGGCGTACCCGCCGATACCGCCGGTCTGAGCTGTGTGGACCTGGACTTCCACCGGGCCGGCCAGGTGTGCGTGGAGCACCTGGCCGGCCTCGGGCACCGGCGGGTGGCGCTGCTGGGCGCGCCAGCCGCCGTCTACGACCGGGGCACCGGGTTCGCGCACCGCACCCGGGCGGGTGTGGTGGAGGCGGCGGCCCGGCACGGCGTCGAGGCGGTGACGATGCCGTGCGAGGAGAACGCGACCGACGTCCGCCGCCGGGTGGTGGAGCTGTTCGCCCGGCATCCCGACCTGTCCGGCCTGGTGGTGCAGAACGAGGCGGCCGTCGGTGCGGTGCAGGCGGCGCTGGCCGGGTTGGGACGGCGGGTGCCGCACGACGTGTCGATGGTGGCGGTCTGCCCGGACCAGTTCGCCGAGCACGCCGGTCCCCGGCTCACCTCGGTGCCGGTGCCCGCCGAGGAGATCGGCCGGCAGGCGGTGGCGCTGCTGATGCGCAAGCTGGCCGAGGAGCCGGTGCCGGAGACGACGCTGCTGGAGCCCCGGCTGACGGTGCGGGACAGCACCGCCCCTCCGGTGGTCGACACGGCGTCCTACGGCGGTCCGGCGTCGGTGCGGTGACGGTCCGGCGGGGCGGTCGGGCGCGGCTCACTAGACTGCCCGTTCGATGGACGTCCAGCCCGCCCCCACCGCCGACACCCGCCCCTGCGCCCACTGCGGCCGCGACGTGCCGCAGCGCGTCGGCGCGGGCCGCCCGTTCCGGTACTGCCGGGACAACGACGGCGCCTGCCAGCGGGCCTCCCGCAACAACCGGATGCGTCACCGCAACGCCCCGGGCCTGCCCGGGCAGGTGGCCCGCACCTGGGAGGCGGTGGACCGGCTCGACCAGATCGTCGAGACGTTGACCGAGTCCCTGCACGCCGAGTTGTCCCCGTCCGGCGTGCAGCGCCAGGTGGCGCAGGTCCGCGCGGAGACCGCTGGCGAGGTGGCGGCGGCGCAGGCGGAGCGGGACGAGGCGGTGCGGGCCGCCGAGGACGCCGCCGCCCGCGCCGAACGGGACCGCCGGGCGGCCGAGTCCGCCGCCGCCGACCGGGAGACCGCCCGCGTCGAGGCGACCGAGTCCGCCGCCCGGGCCACCGCCGCCGACCAGCGGGCCGAATCCGCCGAGACGGCGCACCAGAAGTCGAACCAGCGGTGCAGGGTCCGCACCCACTCGGCGCGGCGGAAGTCGAACGGGTCGATGTGCCCGGTGCCGGTCAGCCAGAGCTTG